>NZ_JAMPNU010000001.1:0-502476 GCF_028479505.1 Providencia sp. PROV205
TTTAAGTCAATAATATATATTCGATTGGTCGTACTTCGGCAATAAAAGCACTACGTTCCTTCGTTGTGCTTTAGTTACCTTATTTTACAGTATTTCAGGGAGTAGCGCGTTATCCTGTAAAATACCAATAAGCAATTCTTGCATTTGCTCTGCCATCAGCTGCATATCATCGAAGCCTTGCAGGCTAGCGAGCTCGGTAGTGGCCTCATTAAAGCAACGCATTAAGCATTGAAGAGACAATGCTGCGCTATGTGCGGTTCCACAATTAAAGATAATTTCTAGCGCTTTGATATATTTCTTAGGCATCCATTCATGGTAGTTACGTCCTTTATACCAAACATCATCATTTTGCATAGCGACTAGACGTTCTATCATGGTCAAAAAATACTGTTTCATATCAGCGCTTCTTGACCATGCGACCCATAATTCATCTCGAGTTAAAGCTACCGTGACCTGATGAGCTTCATGCCAAAAGTCAGAGACAACTTCAGTAAATTGCTCCGCAGTGAATTGAGGTGGTGTGAGTACTTGTTGATTAATACTTTCAGGTAAGCCTTCGGTGATCCCGGTTTTATCGAGTAATACTGCAAAGCCGCGAGAAAAAGTGGCATCTAAACCTTCCTGCTTCATCTTAGATAATCGCTCAGGTTCGGCAAAGGTGAAATCCACTTTACGACCCTCTTTAAAAATGACCAAACAGGTTGGCCAATCAGGCGCATCTTCTTCAAGATTTAGCAAATGAAGAGCAACTAAAGGTTCACCAAACTGATTAATCCAAGACTTCTGCTTAAATATTTCAGTTGTACCATGGCCAATCAACTCAATATCAATATCTGAATAGCTATCAATGTCTTGCTCCCGAGCACGAGATCCCGTCAATATGACTGCTTCAATTCTTGGATCGAGTAATGAAATAGAGATAATTTTATTTATTAAAGATGCAGGTGATTCCATAACTTGCCTATTAAGTATAACAATGGCTGCTACGATACCGATAAAGGCATATAAAAGCGAAGGTTCAGACGTAAAAAGTGTAAAAAAGCCAAAATGTGAGCTCAAAAGGTCATTCGATAGGTAAAAAGAAAGGAGACTTATTAAGCTAAGTGGGGTATCTTGTTTAGTATATAAAACAAAATGTGCGTAAACTTGCGGTTTTAAACTTATACAAGGTGATAAAATCGCTTTTTGCTAAACAGAGGCAACCAATGAGCGTGTTTATCGATTTTGACCAGTCAGTTTATCCATTCCCAGCAAAACCAGCACGATTAAGCTCGGATGAAAAAGCCTTTTATCGGCAGAAGATTAAGTCGCTTTTGGTGGATAAAAATGCGGTAATCGTTGCACATTACTATACCGACCCTGAAATTCAAGCATTGGCTGAAGAAACGGGAGGTTGCGTTGCAGACTCATTGGAAATGGCGCGTTTTGGTGCTAAGCATTCGGCTTCAACTTTGGTTGTTGCTGGCGTGAAATTTATGGGGGAAACTGCAAAGATCCTCAGCCCAGAAAAGCAAGTTTTAATGCCAACATTAGAAGCCCAATGTTCTCTGGATATAGGCTGCCCTGAAGAGGCGTTTATCCGTTTTTGTGATGAGCACCCTGATAGGACTGTTGTGGTATATGCGAATACATCAGCAGCAGTAAAAGCGCGGGCTGATTGGGTGGTGACATCCAGTATTGCTGTCGAGTTAATCGAACACCTTGACAGCTTGGGTGAGAAAATTATTTGGGCTCCTGACCGCCATCTCGGACGCTATGTTCAACAGCAAACAGGCGCTGATATTCTTTGTTGGGAAGGGGCTTGTATTGTTCATGATGAATTTAAAACCCAATCATTAGAAAAAATGAAAGCGTTGTACCCCGAGGCAGCGGTATTGGTTCACCCCGAGTCACCACAAGCGATTGTCGACCTTGCAGATGCGGTGGGTTCTACAAGCCAGTTAATTAAAGCGGCACAAAATTTACCTAACCCATCAATGATAGTGGCGACGGATAAAGGTATTTTTTACAAAATGCAGCAAGCTTGCCCGGATAAGACGCTTTACATTGCTCCTACAGCGGGTGAGGGCGCTACATGCCGCACTTGTGCACATTGCCCTTGGATGGCAATGAATGGCTTAAAAGCGATTGCTGATGCTTTAGAAGGGAGTACCCAAGGCCATCAAATTCAAGTTAGTGAAATATTACGAGAAAAAGCATTACGACCATTAAATAAGATGCTAGATTTTGCAGAGAGTCTAAAATAATAAAATACAATTTGAATGAAGTACTGAGCAATACAACATTAACGATCACTTATAAAGGATTTTGGGATGGATTTCTTTAGTACAGCCAATACGTTAGTGCAGATCCCACTCTGGGGTTCAGTTTATGATTTATCTTACATTGAAGCCGTGGGGACGATTGCCGGCTTACTTTGCATTTTGCTTGCTAGCCTAGAAAAAACGATTAATTACCTGTTTGGGTTAATTAATGTTTCTCTATTCGCGGTTATTTTCTTTCAAATTCAGCTATATGCAAATTTATTGCTACAGATATTTTTCTTTGTTGCTAATATCTATGGCTGGTACGCATGGAGCCGAGTGACTAGTTCACAGCAAGCAGAACTAAAAATTCGTTGGTTGAGCTTACCAAAAGCTGCTATCACACTCGTTATTTCAATCATCGCTATTATTTATCTGACATTTAATATTGATGCGGTATTTGGTGTGCTTGCGAGATGGGCTGTCGAGTTATTAAACCTATTTGGTGCCAACCTTGCGATGCCTACGATAGAACCTGACGCATTCCCATTCTGGGATTCAGCAATGACCATTCTTTCTGTTGTCGCAATGATTTTAATGACGCGTAAGTATGTTGAAAACTGGTTATTGTGGGTCATTATTAACGTCATCAGTATTGTGATTTTCTTTATTCAAGGCGTTTATGCCATGTCATTAGAATACTTAATTTTATTAGGTATCGCCCTAAATGGCTCTAGACTTTGGATAAAATCAGCAAAAGAAAACGGCTCTTTGCCTATTTCCCGCACTTAGAGAGAAAAAATCGACTAAAACAGCGAAAGTGACATTATCGTCATTTAGCTGTTTTAGCTATTATTTGCTCTGTAAAATGCTATTTTCGCTGACTTATTGTGCTAAATTTCAACATTTCACCTCATTTTATAATTGGCGGCTAATAAAGTCCTAGTTTTATCGTGCGCTTGCCTGTTTACAGATGTCTGTTGAACGGTTAGATTAAAATTTCGATGCTAATTCTCTTTTATCCTTTGGGTACAGCGAGGAAATTCAGCTGTTTACTCTGCGCTTTGTTCGAGCGAAACTAACGTGGATAAATTTGGCATGTAAATCAACTACAGTAAAAAATAATAAACATTGGATATACGGGTATGAATTATCAGAACGATGACGTCAGAATAAAACAAATTAAAGAATTATTACCACCAATTGCTCTGCTCGAAAAATTTCCAGCAACCGACAAAGCTGCGTTTACCGTTCATGAAGCACGCCTGGCAATCCACAATATTTTAGCCGGTAAAGATGACCGTTTAGTGGTCGTCATTGGCCCTTGCTCAATTCATGATACTAAAGCGGCTTTAGAGTACGCTGAGCGCTTGGGTAAATTACGTGAGGAATTAAAAGGCTCATTGGAAATCGTGATGCGTGTGTATTTTGAAAAGCCGCGCACAACAGTAGGCTGGAAAGGGCTAATTAATGACCCTAAAATGGATTGTAGCTTTGATATTAATGAAGGTTTACGTATTGCACGTGAATTGCTGTTAACAATCAATAACCAAGGCTTACCGACTGCGGGTGAATTCTTAGATGTCATCAGCCCACAGTATGTGGCAGACTTGATGAGTTGGGGGGCAATCGGTGCTCGTACCACTGAATCACAAATTCACCGTGAGTTAGCGTCAGGCTTATCTTGCCCTGTCGGCTTTAAAAATGGTACTGATGGTACGATTAAAATTGCAATTGATGCAATTAATTCAGCACGTTCAGCTCATTGTTTCTTATCGGTAACTAAGTGGGGACATTCTGCTATTGTGAACACTAGCGGAAACCCAGATTGCCATATTATTTTACGTGGTGGTAAAGAGCCGAATTACAGTGCTAAGCATGTGCAAGAAGTACGTGAAGGGCTAGAGAAAGCAGGGCTTGTGCCGAGTATCATGATTGATTTTAGTCATGCGAATAGCTGTAAAAAATTCGAAAAACAGATGGAAGTGGCAACAGATGTTAGCGAGCAAATCAGCCAAGGTGACCGCTCAATTACAGGAATTATGATTGAAAGTAATCTTGTGGAAGGTAACCAAAATCTCGAATCTGATGAGCCACTAGTTTACGGTAAAAGTGTGACAGATGCGTGTATCGGTTGGAGTGATACTGAAAAAGTGTTACGTCAATTATCGGATGCAGTGATTGCCCGCCGCAATCGATAAAACTTAGTTATAAAAAGCCAGTGATAGCGATGAAAGAACATCGTTAACTGGCTTTTTTATGGTATTTTATTTTTGAATTCTATTTAATAATTCTTCCAGCTTAGCTTGCTCTTCCGGTGTTGCATTCGCTGGCGTTGCCGTTAATTGCAGTACTTCATTATCGACTTGAACATCAAAGTGTACTTTGCCTTTCTCGCCTTTAACATATTTCACCTCTTTTAATGGAATACGATAGCAGTAGGCGAAAATATTTGGGCGAATATAGAAATATGAATCTTTAATCGCTAAATAGATACTGTCACTCGCTTTTTTGCCAAAGTAACCAAGGAAAATTGTGAAAACAAATAGAAACATCCCCAAGCTTTGGCTCAATATAATAAAAGTGACACTAATTAAACCAAGTGCAACGACTAAAATACGGTTATTGCGTTTGTTGAACTCAACGCGCTGGTCAAATTGAACATTTAATGAGGTATCAAATTGGTTTAGTTGATGGTAACGCCAACGGATCGCAGAGAAAATCATTCCCATGGTAAACACAATGGTGATTGGCATTAATGCGAGGCTACTTAATACCGCAAGAACAATGGATAACCGAGGTTTATAAGTCATCACCATCATACTAATAATTTGTACTGGAAAGCTGACACAAGCAATGATCATTAAGGTTTTCATCAGTTCGGCATTAGCTGCACCATTTGAACCATCAACGACTAATTCACCGCCTTGGATCATATACAGCAGAGAACCTAAAATACTGGCGCTAAGTACAAGACCAACCCAAACATACATATTAAATTTGTTCATTTTATTGTTTTATCAACCTTTCAATCTGTTTTCCCTATGATAGTCGGTTATTGTGATTTCTTACACCTTGAGTTAATGAATTTTGCGGAAAAGAAAGATAATTATGACAAAAAAAGGGCTAAGCTTTCGCTTAACCCTCTATCGATAGCAATCGTAAATGCTTACTTCGCTTTACCTTGGTTTGCTACTGCAGCTTGTTTAGCTGCGATTTCATCTTGGTTACCTAAATAGTAACGTTTGATTGGCTTCATGTTTTCATCGAATTCATAAACCATTGGGACCGCAGTTGGGATATTCAGGTTCAGAATTTCATCTTCACCCATGTTATCCAAGTATTTAACTAAGGCACGTAAAGAGTTACCGTGAGCCGCAATGATGACTTTTTCACCGCTAGCAACGCGAGGCTTAATCACTTCTTCCCAATAAGGGACAACACGCTCGATAGTGGTTGCTAAGCTTTCAGTGACAGGCAGTTCTTTTTCTGACAGTTTCGCATAGCGAGGGTCATGGCCAGGGAAACGCTCATCATCTTTAGTCAGATCTGGAGGAGTGATGGCAAAACCACGACGCCATAATTTAACTTGTTCGTCACCGTATTTTGCAGCGGTTTCTGATTTGTCCAAACCTTGCAGTGCACCGTAATGGCGTTCGTTCAGTTTCCAGCTTTTTTCAACAGGTAACCATTGCTGTTCAACTTGATCAAGGATATTCCATAAAGTATGGATAGCGCGTTTCAGAACGGAAGTGTAAGCAAAATCAAAAACAAAACCTTCGTCTTTTAGCAGTTGGCCTGCAATTTTTGCTTCTTCGCGGCCTTTATCAGACAGTTCTACGTCAGTCCAACCTGTGAAGCGGTTCTCTTTGTTCCACTCACTTTCACCGTGTCTTACTAAAACCAGTTTAGTTACAGCCATAGCTAAAACTCCTATCAGTACACTCAAATTAAAAATGAATTATTGCTGACCTACATTATAGGGATAGTCAACTCGAACGCCAGTAGCAACTTACGTTTTATCTAAACCAAATCAAAAAAGTCACGATCAAAGAAATTTTCATGTGAAACTTAGTTTAAAATTCGTTGCCTTGCCTTTTTATTGACTCACCACCATTTTTACAGGATAAGTAAAAAATAACAGATGTCCCAAATTTAACCCGAAGTGAATCGATACAGCAAGCCATAATTTACCACTCCACATCCAAGCTAGGCCATAAATCAAACCCGCTAACGTAGCAAAGAGAATTAACAGTGGTCCACCAGCAAAATGTACAGCACCAAATAACAGCGAAGCAATCACTAATGCGAGGTATGGGGATTTTAACCAAAGGGTTAAACGTTGCTGTAAATATCCTCGAAATAGCGCTTCTTCCGCTAAGGAAACAAAAAATAGATTACAGAGCACAAAGGCCGGTAGCCAACTAGGGAAATGTGATTCAAAGGCTAATCCACCGGCGGCAGTAGCGATTAACAATAAAAGCGGGACAGAAATAACCAGCAGTGCCCATTGAACTTTAGTTGCATGTTTGGCTGGGCGGCAGACAAATAACGTTGGTAAGCAGGCAAATAAAATAAAAGGGACGAGTGCCTTATCAAAATTAAAATACATTGTGAAAGGGGCGCTATGCGCGCCTACGGAAACTTTATCGAGATATTTTAGGTTATTAAACCCGGGAAATAAGTGAATAAAGAGGCCAACTGCACAAACGAGTAAGGTAGTTTCACTGATAATTTTTATGGATAAATAGTGTTGGATACGCAAACGAATAATGACAATTATTGTAATACCAACCAATAGCAGAACTGCTTGCCAATCAATAACCTGTGTAAGTGCTGCGGTAATAATTGTGCAAGCGAGTAAAAAAAGTGCAATTAAACGATGTGTTGCAAGCGCTGTAAGTGAAGAGGCTAACATTAACCAAGCCATAAAGAATATCCATTAAGATGTCTAAATTATTAGAAGGGGCGCAGTGTAATGGTTTTGTGTGAATTTTCTAATTTAAAATAATCAACAAAATAATAAGTTAAGTAAAATCAATAGATTGTGTTCGTGTGATTTCGTCACTATTTATTAAACAGTAGATTAAATTTGCCAATAGTTTTATCGCATCTATTGGCAAATAAGTTAAAAATTAAAGCTCTTCAATATCGTAACGGTATTTACCCTTGTCAGGGACAAAAGTGAGCCGATGTGTAATACAAGCAGGGGCGTCTTCTTGATGATGGCTGACGAACAGGAGCTGTGTGTTACCTTGGCTTAGCATGACATCAATAAACCGCAGAACTAACAACCTATTAAGACCATCTAGACCTTGCAATGGCTCATCTAAGATCAGCATAGCAGGGTGTTTAACTAGCGCGCGAGCAATTAAAACTAAGCGTTGTTGCCCCCATGAAAGACTATGGAAAGGTTGTTGAGCTATTTGCGTTGAAAAACCTAACAAAGCTAACCATTCATACGCTAATTGTATTTGGCGGTCGGAAGGGGTTTGGTACAAGCCAATAGAATCATGAAAACCGGAAATGATGACATTGAGTACACTGGTGGCGACACGGTATTCTTGGTGAATGCTATTGCTGACGTAACCAATATGGCGCTTAATATCCCATATGGTTTCTCCTGTTCCACGACGGTGACCAAATAACGTTAGGTCATTACTGTATCCCTGAGGGTGATCCCCTGTGATCAGGCTCAGTAACGTTGATTTTCCAGCCCCATTTTCACCGATAATTTGCCAGTGTTCGTTTGGGTTTACCTGCCAATTTAACCCGTGCAATATCGGTTCGTCATTGTAGCTAACGATACCATTTCTCAAAATAATACGGGGTGTCGTGTCATCCAGTTTTTCGTCTGTGGTGGGGTCCTCTGTTTCAGGGATGGAAAGCTGCTTAATTTTCTCGCTGTGTTGTAATTGCGTTATTAGCGTGTTAGCGAGTACTGACTCTCTATCTCCTGCCATCGTTAACTTGCAGTCAGCGACGACACCGATGTTTTCAATAAAGTCTGGGAGCTCATCGAAGCGGTTTAGCACTAATACTAAAGTTAAGCCTTTTTCAGACAAACTTGATAGCAGCTCGCTAAGATGACTTCTGGAATAGACATCTAGGCCATCAAATGGCTCATCAAGGATTAGCAGGTCGGGGTTACCCATTAATGTTTGGCATAACAGTACCTTGCGAGTTTCTCCTGTAGAAAGGTACTTAAACCGACGAGACAGCAGGTCACTGATACCGAAGCGAGCGGCAAGCTCAAGGCAATATTCATTGTCTTTATGGTTAAACTGGATGATTTCAGCGGCTGTATACCCTGTGTCATCTTCATCATCACTGAGCATATCTGTGTTATTGCGCTGCCATTCTTCATTGATGATTTTTTGTAATTGTTCAAATGATAGACGAACTGGAGAGGTGAATGTATTTTTTACAACGCCAGAAAGTGGGGGAAGTTCATTAGAAAGTACCCGAGCAAGTGAAGATTTACCGCTACCATTGGCACCAATAAAAGCCCAATTATCCCCTTTTTCGATATTAAGTTGTTGAATGTCTAAAGTTTGTATTTCGCTGAGCTTAAAGTTGCCATGTTGTATTGTTATTGTGCCCATCAAGCTTCCTTATCATGATTATTTACCTTGTCATCTATCACAAATAATCAGGATTGAAGATAAAGTCAACAGCTGAACAGCATGGTAAGAGAAAAAAGGTGAATGCTTACTCACTTATGATAGCAAGTAAGCTTAGTTAGCACACTAACAGAGGGTGGCGATAATCACTTGGTCCGCATTGAATAATGCGGTAACGCTATTATTCACTTTCAATGATTGACTATCAATTTCACTGTTTGGCATGGTTGAACATAACGTTTCACCGCCTGTAAGTGTCACAATGACTTCACTGTTCTCATTACCTCGCTCTAACGTGGTAATTTTCCCTTCAAGATGGTTATCAAAGCCAGTTGGGGCGGGTTGTTTAGTAATTTTTACCCAAGGCGCTTTAATCAATGCGAGTACTTCTTTACCTTCAGTTAACCCTAAACGGTTAGCACTTTGCTCTGTTAGTGCGGCATTAATCACAGTACTGTTATCTGATAAGCGAATTTGCACATGTTGCTGAACTTGCATGTGGTCACGGGAAATTAACGTCCCAAAAAATTGGTTACGAGCACTGGTTTGCAATGAAAACCGTGAAATAGCTGCTAATAAGCTGTCTAAAGGGAGATTGTCTTCTTTTAGAACATCAAAGGCTTTTTGTTGGATTTGTGCTAATAAATCATACAGTTGAAGTAATCTTTCACCGTAGTGTGTGAGTGTTGTACCGCCACCGCCTTTACCCCCTGTTGCTCTATCAACAAGGATATCATCAGTGAGTTGATTCATTTCATTGATGGCATCCCAAGCACTTTTATAGCTGATCCCAGCAAGTTTAGCCCCTTGGCTGATAGAGCCTGTCGCTTTAATTTGTTTGAGTAGCGCGATACGGCGAGGATCAGCAAATAAACTGCCCTGTAGTTTCAGTGTGAGTAAAATTTCGGCCTGCATAAATTCCTCCCTTCCGGTGTGGCTGGTGATGACAGACGTAAAAAGCACGTTTAGTATGTCGTTAGTATAATATTTTGTCTAAAATAGTCTCCATTATAACGTAATTGTGCGTTATTATTTTGATTTGATTTATACTCAATGTATTGAGAGTCAAGTTTTCCCTCGTCAGCGTATCTTGTAGGCTGGTGGGTACAGTATCACTGAAGAGGTTTTTTCCTATGTTAGAACTAATTAAAAGTCTGGGTTTTGCCCTGATGATGGTTCCAGTTGTTATGTTTTTGATCATGGGTTTGATCTATGGTTTGGGCGCGTTCTTTAACTTACTGTCTAAAGCACACGTACCTCATCATCATAATACTGAGAATAAGTAACGCTTAGCGAATACTATTCGAATTAATTATAGACCCCTTGATGGTAAATGCTGTCAGGGGGTTTTTCTTTTTGGTTTTAGGCTATCTAGGTAGCTAGAATATAATTGCCTGCGCTTTTGAATATTAAATTGTTGTTGTTCTTCACTGGTTTTCTCTGAAAAAGAGGATAGGAACTGCATTAGGGCTTCAATGGGGTCCGTTGGTGTCTGTTCTGTAAGTTCTTTGATTGCTTGATGAACAAAAAGCCCACATCCATTAGGGACATATTGTTGAATATTCTTTTCAATATAATGAATTTTTTTTGCTCCAGCTAATTCAGCTGCTTGCGCAATTTTCTGTTTAGCCTCCGAGTCGAGCTCGTAAAAAGAATTAAAAACCATCCCCTTTATCTCATTTTTTACCTCATCTTGGTAAAGCACAAATAAGACCCAATGGTTATTATTAATATTGACAGGAAATAGTTCCAGTTGGCTAAGAGGTTGTTGGCTTATAATTTTCTGAGAAACTATGTCATATAGTAGGTTCTCATTATTTTGCATGAGGCCAATAGGGCTATTAACCGTTAACATTGTCGAGGATCCCGTTTCTCTCTTATCGGTAGAGCCAATTTCATCGCTTGTTATCATCCGGTTATTACCCCAGAGATCTGATTCATGACCTAACACTGGTGGTAGGTTTTGCGCAAATAAATGGGTTAATTCGATTTTATCGTCGAGTTTTTCTAGGGTTGAGCCAATGATATACAACAGTTTAGAAGGGTGTTTAAAAGCCTCTCTATGGTGTTTGGATTGATACAGAACCTGACTGGTTTTTTGTATTTCTTTATCGATTCCTTTTACCGCGGAACGTTTTCCACTAAATAAATCAAATAGGATGTTTTCTGCATTTTTTCCTGCAGAGTCTTGCCTAAGAGCAATGTTATGCAATAAATCAATACTCTCTAAGTTTCCATCACTCGCCGATTTTGCTAAAGAATCTAAGGTTTCAGGTGCTATTTCTTTATCAAATAACCCATTAAATTGTTCAATTGTTAACTCAGCCATAAGGTGAGTCGTTAGTTTTGTCGAAAACGTCCCCATATAATTACCTTTGCTATGTCGTTTGTAAAAGTAGAATGAAATACTGAAATAGGCACAATTTGTGCCGATAAAATTACAAAGGAAATAAATTGTTCTCTACATAAAAACGATTTTACGGTTGGGGGATTTTTCATCGCTCGTGGAGTTTTAGGGAAAACATGCAACAAAATTGCATCATTTCTTGAGCCAGCACACTTTTATACGTAGTTTGACTTTAAGTTATCGCTGTATCCTGTTATATATAGCGTGTTGATTAATACTATGGTGAATTAAAATGAAAAAAGGTTTGGTATCACTTCTTGCTGGCGCAACATTGACATTAACTCTGGCTAGCAATAGCTTTGCAGCTGATAAAATTACGGTTTTTGCAGCGGCTTCTTTGACGAATGCATTGAATGAAATTTCAGAGCAGTATAAAAAAGACACGAAAGTTGAAGTTGTTGCTTCTTATGCGTCTTCTTCAACTTTGGCTCGTCAAATTGAGCAAGGCGCACCCGCTAACTTGTTCATTTCTGCTGATCAACAATGGATGGATTACGCCATCGATAAAAAGTTGATGGTGGAAGATACGCGCTATACATTATTAGGTAATGAATTGGTGTTAATCGCACCGAAAGATGCAAAAATCGATAAAGTTGAAATTAATAAACAAACTGATTGGAAAAAACTGTTAGACGGTGGCCGTTTAGCCGTTGGTGACCCTGATCATGTTCCTGTTGGTATCTATGCGAAAGAGGCATTAAGCAACTTAGGTGCATGGGAAACGGTTGACCCGCTGTTAGCACGTACGAATAACGTGCGTAGCGGTATGGCATTAGTTGAACGCCAAGAAGCCCCTTTAGGGATTGTTTATGGTTCTGATGCTGTCGCTAGCCAAAAAGTGAAAGTCGTTGGTGTTTTCCCAGCAGATACCCATAAACCTGTTGAATACCCAATGGCGATTGTTAAAGATCAAGATAACCAAGCAACGCGTGATTATTATGAATACTTAAAAACCCCAGCGGCTTCAGAAGTATTCAAACGTTACGGTTTTGAACCTCGTACTCAATAAACGTTAAGAGAGCATTTTTTTGCAGATGTTAAGTCCTTATGAATGGGAAGCGATTTACCTAAGCCTAAAAGTATCCAGTGTGGCTGTCATTTTCAGTTTACCGTTAGGTATTTTAGTGGCATGGGTGCTAGTTCGCTGTAATTTTCCTGGAAAAACACTGCTCGATAGTATTATCCATCTACCACTGGTGCTGCCGCCAGTGGTAGTGGGTTATTTACTGTTGATCAGTATGGGAAAACGCGGTTTTATTGGTGAATGGTTATATAACTGGTTTGGTTTTAGTTTTACCTTTAGTTGGCGAGGGGCTGCGCTTGCGTCTGCCGTGGTCGCATTTCCACTGATGGTGCGTGCAATTCGTTTAGCGCTTGAGGCGGTTGACCAAAAATTGGAATTAGCCGCGAGGACATTAGGTGCAACACCGTTGCGTGTTTTTTTCACGATAACCATTCCGCTTTCTCTTCCCGGCATTATTGTCGGAACAGTATTAGCATTTGCACGTTCGCTTGGTGAATTTGGCGCCACAATTACATTTGTTTCGAATATACCCGGTGAAACACAAACCATCCCATTAGCGATGTACACCTTAATTGAAACGCCGGGAGCGGAGGTAGACGCTGCGCGTTTATGTGTCATTGCGATTATTTTAGCCTTGATTTCATTATTGATCTCAGAGTGGCTCACCCGTTGGGGTAAAAAGCGTTTGGGGGTGGCTTAGCATGTTAGAACTCGATTTTTCTCAAAGACTAGGGGACTTACAGCTTGAAGTCACAACACAACTGCCAACGGAAAGCATTACTGCGGTTTTTGGGCTTTCAGGTGCAGGTAAAACCTCGCTTATCAATGTGATAGGTGGGTTAACGAAACCCAATACAGGGCGAGTTGTGCTAAATGGCCGTACATTGGTGGATATGGAAAAAGGTATTTGCTTACCACCGGAACAACGCCATATCGGTTATGTGTTTCAAGATGCACGGTTATTTCCTCATTATCGGGTGAAAAGCAATTTGCGTTATGGCATGTCACCTATAATGAAAGACCGCTTTGATGATATTGTCGGCTTGCTTGGTATAGAAAAACTGCTAAATCGTTATCCAATTACACTATCTGGCGGTGAAAAACAGCGTGTAGCTATTGGTAGAGCCTTGCTCACAGCACCTGAAATTCTACTGATGGATGAGCCGCTAGCCTCTTTGGATTTGCCCAGAAAGCGCGAACTCTTACCGTATTTAGAAAAACTGTCCCAAGACGTTAAAATTCCAATTTTATATGTCAGCCATAGTTTGGATGAAATTTTACGCCTTGCGGATAAAGTCATTGTGATGGCGCAAGGAAAAGTAAAAGCGTTTGGCCCTTTGGAAGACGTTTGGGCAAGTAGTGCTTTGCGCCCTTGGCTACAGCAAGAAACGTTAAGCAGTGTGGTGAGTGCAACGGTGCATAGCCAACACCCTGATTATGAAATGACAGCGGTGATTGTAGGTAGCCAAAAACTGTGGATCCCACGCGTTGAGGCACAGCAGGGGGCTGATGTACGGATACGTATTGACGCCGCTGATGTTTCTTTGGTACTCGAAAAGCCACAAGTGAGTAGTATTCGCAATATTTTAGCCGCAGAAGTCGTTGAATGGATTGAAGATGGCGAACAAGTGGATGTGAAGCTAGATTTAGGCGAAGAACATTATTTATGGGCGCGGATCACTCGCTGGGCAAGGGATGAGCTTTCTATTCGTAAGGGTCGCAAGGTGTATGCGCAAGTGAAGGCGGTATCATTATCACGTCATCTATAATTACTCGTCGTCCTTGTCGCTGTGGCGTTGTTGGCTACATTCAGCTACCCAAGTCACATACTTCTGTATGCTCCTTGGGATAGCTTCATTTGCCGCCTAGCCACAACACCAATGACTTAGAGTAAAGGGTATCGTTCTTGGCGCTGTGGCAATAGAAAATAAGAAAAGGAAAGCGGGGCTTTCCTTTGAACTGATAATTCACGAGAAGATTACAGAACGTATTTACGGATTACTTCAGCAATACCGGGTTCGGTATTAATGCGAGTGACTAATTTGGCCTGCTGCTTAATTTCATCAACCGCATTGCCCATGGCAACACCTAAACCTGCGGTGGTCAGCATACTTAAGTCATTGAAGTTATCGCCGAAAGCCACAACATCATTCATCGTCATCCCTTGGGATTCGACCCACTCTTTTAAGCGTTGGCCTTTGCTATTGCCTTTGCGACCGACGTCCACTTGATCCATCCAAGACCATTCACAATCTAAACCAAAGTCATTTTCAATTTCACTAACGATTTGATGAAGTTGCTCCGTATTTGGTGAGCTAACAGCAAATTTCCAAATAGAATCATAGTGATGCATCACATCGGCGTAGTCTTCAACAAATTCAATGGCTGGGCGCTGTGCAACAGGTAAGGATTCGGCCCAATTAAGTGTACGCTGGATGCCCTCTGTTTTTGCGTTGTATAACATAGCGTTATCAACATACATTAAATGCTGAATATCCGTTCCACGCAGCTTGTCTATCATTTGTGTAACGGAATCGAGGGTCATTGGATTGGATTTTAGGACTTTTTTGCCTAAATAATCGTATAGATAAGTTCCGTTGCAACAGATCGCTGGCGTATCAAGGTCTAAGGTTTGGTAAAACGGATGAATAGCGACATGATGACGACCTGTCACAATGATCACTTTAACGCCTTGGCGGCGAGCTTCTTGTAAAGCAGCTAACGATTCTGGCAGGATTTTTTTCTGGTGATCAAGCAGTGTTCCATCAAGATCGAGCGCAATAACGCGGTATGACATAAACGGCTCCACGTGATTTAGTTGTTACCTATCTTACTAAAGGGCTAGAGATAGGGAGATGATGAATTTAACGAATAACGAGAAATTATTGCTATAAAAACAGTCAACTTGGTATGTTTTATCATCATAACGTTAACTGAACCGTTTTAGTATCATTATTATTTGTTCTTTGTGTCATCCTTACAATTAAAGCGAAATCAAACTAATAGCTGCGTCAAATGGTAGATAATATTAATTGGCATTGTTAAATCTAGCTGTTGCTGAAGGTTGTCTATCAGGGATAGATATTCCATCTTGTTAAGATAGATATTTTTGATGTGAAAAGCTCAATATCGACTATGATTTTTAAATTTTAAGGTAATGAGGAGTTCTTTGAGAAAATTGCGGAGTCAGAATTCTGAGTGCTTAAAAAATCGTTAGCATAGACTCATACTACATTGAAATAATTCGTAGCGATGAGAATAAAGGGTTTATTGTCGTGGTTAACAAAATTTTGATGCGAAATTAAAACATGAAATTGAAATAGTATACCTTGATATTTATTAAAAATAGATAAGCATAATATAAAAAGTAATTTTATTAGATGATTTTTTTCATAAGATATATAACTGATATGCATGTTGCTTTAAATTGAAAATTAACCGTACCATTAATATGGGGATCTGATTATATGAGGCTAGCGATAATTGGATGTGGAAATATTGTAAGAAAGGAACACATACCCGCATTATGTAATTTGGGGGTGAGTATTAGTGCATTGTGTGACATATCTATAAGCAATATTTATAAAGCAAAGTTATTGTTAAATTACAGTCCTTCTACTTATATTTGTTATCGTAAAATGATCGATGAAATTGAGCCAGATACAATTATTATTGCTCTTCCTCATGAGTTGTATGAAGATATAATTTGTTATTGCTGTAAAAGTAATGTAACAACAATCATAAAAGAAAAGCCATTTGCGTTAAATGTCATGCAGGCACGAAAGTTAAAGGATTTAATAATTAAAAATGATATGAGGTTTTTTACTGTTTGTCAAAAACGATATACGTTAGCTTATGAAAAACTGAAAGAATGTTTAATCTCAACAGGAGAAAAGGCCTCCCAAGTAGAAATAAGATATACTATACCTAGTAAAAATCCGAATAGTGACTGGAGAGGCAATAATGCGATTTCTGGTGGTGGCGTTTGGTTGGATATGGGCTACCATATTGTAAATTTAGTAAACTATTTATTTGATGGGGATGAAATCAGTGTTAATTATTCTAGGTTAATAAATACTTCTTCTGGTGAATATGATGTTGATGATATTGCTTTTGTAGAGTTACAATGCAGAGGTGTAATTATATTTATATATATATCCTGCGTAGGATATAAAAAACATGAGGATGTAACATTAATAAGTGATAATTTTATTATTTATGGAAATAAATATATGGTTCAGGTTAAATCAAAAAAACAAAAAATAATAAATGAATTTGATTTTATTAATGAACTTGAGTCACCATTTGTTCGTATGTATCGAGAAATTTTATTTAGTGATTCTCAAGACGGTTTCAATAGTAACTTAGTTAGTTCACTTGCCGTGACCGATATTTTAGAAGTTGCTTTCAAAGATAGTGGTTATAAAGTAAAAAAATCAAAAGGAATGGAAATATGATGAAATCGAAATACTGTAAGTTTAGCCATCCAATTATTACAGATGAAATTAAAGATAGTGTTAATAGGCAACTTTTTGAAGATATATCAATTTATGATAATGGTGGGATTTACGAGCGTCTAGAAAGTACATTTAAAGAAATTTTCAATGTAGAAAATGCAATTGCTGTTAATTCTGGCACTACAGCATTATTTTCCATGTTTTATGGGGCAGGTATAGGCAGAGGAGATGAAGTAATAGTTCCTAGCTATACATTCTTTGCTACATGCTCCCCACTTCACCAGCTAGGCGCTGAACTAAAATTTGCAGACTGTGGGGATAATGGCAATGTAGATCCAAAATCCGTAGAAGCTCTGATTAACGATAAAACGAAAGCGGTGATTATTACACATATGTGGGGAATACCATGTGATATGGATGAACTGATAGATATATGTGAACGATACGAAATTCTTTTATTAGAAGATAGCTCTCATGCACATGGAGCAACTTGGGATGGCAAAATGATTGGGAGTTTTTCTGATGGCTCTGCTTGGAGTTTTCAGGGGAAGAAAATACTAACGTCAGGTGAAGGTGGCTTCTTTGCCACTAAGCATCGCGAATTCTACGAACGAGCTGTGTTAGTCGGTCATTTTAATAAGCGTGCAAAAAAGGAAGTGAACACTGATATTTTAAGAGATTTTGCTATTACAGGTACTGGTCTTAATTTAAGAATGCACCCACTAGGCGCTTCGGTTGTTATGCCTCAAATGCTAAACTTTGAACAGATGATGCAAGAAAAAAGGGAAACTGCTCATTTATTGAAAACAGGAATTGAGCAAATTGATGGGTTAAAGATAGTTCGCATTCCCAAAAAAGCAAATCCAGCGTGGTATGCCATGCCAATTATATTTGATGAGTCTAAATTTTCAATTGGTCTGCATGAATTCGTAGAGAAACTAAACCAAGCTGGTGCACTTGAAGCTGATATACCTGGCTCAACGTGCCCTATGAATGAATATTTTCTCTTTCATTCACCAAATAAAATCTCTCGTGACTATGATGAGAAAATTCGAGTTAATAAAGCTCATTTCGAAAATGCTATAAAATTTCACAATAGCATGTTTAAGTTGGATATTTGGTATGGAGAAGAGCGTTTCAATTTTATTGATAATTATTTATCAATCATTTTATCTGTTGCAGAGAAGTATCGAAGATGATAGAGAAATATATTCCTCATTCAGTAATATCCAAACTTAAAAACTATGATCGTGTTGTTGTAGGCGGTTTAATCAAAGCTGGACATGATTCAAAAATTCTGTTTTTGAAGCGTTCAGAAGGCGAGTTCATGCCAAATGTATGGGAAATTCCTTCTGGTGGCATGGAGTATGATGAAGATATGCAGACAGCGCTTAGTCGTGAAATTGCAGAAGAAACCGGAATGATAGTTATTGAAATTTCTGGTTTTGTCGGTGCGGTTGAGTACCAAGCAATTGGCCAAAGTTGTATTCAATTAAACTTCAATGTTTTATGCTCTGGTCATGTTTGTTTAAGTTCTGAGCACTCAGATTTTGCATGGTCTACTATTGAGTCATTCAAGGGTAATCTTGATGGTTTTATGTTGAGAACGTTCGGATTGCAATGAGTGACAAAAAAACTAGTCAAGGAGTTCTACAGTGTTAAATATTGCTTTAGAAGCCGCTAATACTGCTAGTAAATATTCACTAAAAGGCTTTTACGAAGCTGGTACATTTACAAGAAAAATAGATAACACCATTGTTACCGCTACAGATCTTAAAGTAGAAAATGTGATAAGAGAAGTACTTCAGGTGAAAACCCCACATATTTCTATTTTAGGGGAGGAGCTCGGAACAAATATTGAAGGTGAATTTTCTACCGGATGGATAATAGATCCTATTGATGGAACACGCGCATTTTTGTATGGCGTTCCATTATTTAGTACTTTGATTGCTTATGTTGAACGTGGCATCCCCCTTGTCGGTGTTATATCATTTCCCGCCATTGATACTATGTATTATGCATCGTTAGGAAACGGGTGTTGGTCTAAAAAAGGTGATCTTGCACCAAAACGGATATGTACTCAGATAAAAAAAACGAAAAAATTAAGTGAAGCTGTTGTTTCGATATCAGGAATTCACAGTACTAATTTTGATAGTAGAGAAGGTAACAAAGCTTACAATCTATCAAATGTCGTTAATTCTGCTCAAGATATGGTTTTTATAAATGATTGTTATCAGCATTCAATGGTAGCAACAGGAAGGATCGATTGTGCTATTGATACGTTAATGAAACCATGGGATATCGCTGCTATTTTACCTTGCCTTACTGAAGCTGGAGTTTATTATGCAAATATTAATGGTAATAAAACAAACGTGATCAATGGGGGAAGTTTGGTGTCAGCATCCTCCTCTGAGTTATTGGATGAAGTGATTGTAGCTTTAAACTTATGATACTGAACCTTGGCGCTATTTACTCAGCGTAATTTGCATAATATAGGGTATAGTGAAGCCAATGTAGTAGGCTATAGATACGGTTTTGTATTTTTATCATGAATTAAGGAGTCAGGATGAATCAGGTTGTTTATATTGCGAGCCCCGAGAGTCAGCAAATTCACGTGTGGTCGATGAATGAGGTTGGTGAACTTACTCTTTTACAAACGGTAAAAACACCGGGCCAAGTGCAACCTATGGTACTAAGCCATGATAAAAAACACCTTTATATTGGCGTGCGCCCGAATTTTCGCGTCGTAACCTATGAAATTGAAGAGAAAGGATTACTGCGTTTAAAAGCAGAAACATCCGTTCCGGGAACGCCAGTTCACTTATCATTGGATAACACGGGCAAATATTTATTTGTCCCTTCATACCATCAACACAACCTATCGGTGCTGGCCATCAATGGCGAGGGTGTGCCAAATCAAGTCGTCCAAGTTATTGAAGGCTTGCGTAATCCACACTCTTCCCATGTCGATGTTGATAATCAACAGCTTTGGGTTCCTTGCTTGGGCGAAGACCATATCCGTTTATTCGATTTACATGAAAATGGTTATTTAACCGAAGCAACTGCGGATCAAATTACTACAGCAGCGAAATCAGGCCCTCGTCATCTGGCCTTCCATCCAAGTGAAAAAGTCATTTATTGTGTGAATGAGTTAGACTCAACGGTAGGCGTGTATCATAAATTTACTCGCTATCGTAATATGCAAACTTTGGCAAATTACCCATTAGGTAACGAAAGCCAGCGCTGGGCTGCCGATATCCATATTACGCCAGATGGCCGCCATTTGTATGTTAGTGAGCGCTCAGAAAGCTACCTCAGCCACTATCTGGTTTCTGATGACGGTTGCGAGCTAACATTAGAAGCACGCTACCCAACAGAGACGCACCCAAGGGGCTTTAATATTGATGCGACAGGCCGTTTTTTAATTTCGAGCGGGCAAAAGTCAGACCATATTTCAGTCTCTGAAATTGACCCAATTACGGGGAAATTGACGCAAATAGGAAGGTATAGGGTCGGGAAAGGTCCTATGTGGGTCATTTCAGTCATCCTTTGAGCCGTAACTGTGTTGGCTACGTTTACTAACCCTAGTCACATACTGGTGTATGCTCCTAGGGCTTAGTTTCACTTGCCGCCTTGTTACAGCTCAAATGATTTATGAAATACTCTAGATTAAAAATTCAGTTAGAATCACTTCGATTATCATTGAGTTTATCGTGCTATCCCAACACTTTTGCCATTGCATTTGTCACTTTACTGAGTTGCTCGGGGGTGATGATATACGGTGGCATCACATAAATCAGCTTGCCGAATGGGCGAACCCAAACACCATTTTCCACAAATACTTTTTGCAAAGCGGCTGTGTTTACGGGCTGCTTCATTTCAATTACGCCAATTGCACCAAGAATGCGCACATCTGCAACACTAGGGTGGGATATTAAAGGCATCAATTCAGCCTTAAGTTGTTGTTCGATATCGGCAACTGTTTCCTGCCAAGGGCTATTGAGTAATAAGGTCAAACTGGCATCCGCTACAGCACAGGCGAGAGGGTTACCCATAAAGGTTGGCCCATGCATAAAACAACCTGCTTCACCATTGCTAATGGTTTCTGCCACATGGCGAGTTGTGAGGGTGGCTGAAAGTGTCATATAACCACCTGTTAGTGCCTTACCTAAACACATAATATCGGGTGATATATCAGCATGCTGGCAAGCAAACAATTTCCCTGTACGACCAAAACCAGTCGCAATTTCATCAGCAATCAATAGCAAACCATACTGATCGCACAAATGGCGGACTCCCTTTAAATATTCAGGGTGATAGATGCGCATACCACCGGCACCTTGGACGATCGGCTCAAGGATGATCGCTGCAATTTCATCACTATTTTCGGCAAGTTGTACTTCAAGAGGATGCAAATCGGTGCTGTCCCATTCGTCGTAAAAACCGCATTGAGGCGCTTCCACAAAAATATGCGGAGGTAAATACCCCTTATACAGGCCATGCATTGAATTATCAGGGTCACAAACGGCCATCGCACCGAAAGTATCTCCATGATATCCATGACGTAATGTGAGGATCCGCTGGCGCTTTTCCCCTTTGGCTTGCCAATATTGCAATGCCATTTTCAGAGCAACTTCAACCGCCACGGAGCCGGAATCGGCAAGAAAGACACATTCCAGCGGCTCTGGTGTGATGGCAACCAATTGCTTACATAGGTTCACAGCAGGTGGGTGTGTGATCCCGCCAAACATCACATGGGACATTTTCGCTAATTGCGTTGTTACCGCTTGGTTTAATACAGGATGATTATAACCATGAATAGCAGCCCACCATGAAGACATACCATCAATTAATTTTTTTCCATCGGCCATGATTAGCTCAGCGCCATGGGCTTCAACTATCGGGTAAGCCGGAATTGGTTGGCTCATCGAGGTATAAGGGTGCCAAATATGTTTGGCATCAAACTGAATATCTACATTATCCATTTGCTATCATCGTCAACTTTTTTAGATCATTTTAGTTGACATGATAGTCGCAATATTTAAACTGGCAACAACTTTTTCAACTGGAGAGTTTCCGTGAGCCAATTAAAACAGTGGACAATAAAACAAGCTAATGAACTGTTTTCAATGCCTTTTTTTGAATTATTATTTCAGGCACAGCAAATTCATCGCCAACATTTCGACCCGCAGCAAGTGCAAGTGAGTACGTTGTTATCGATTAAAACCGGGGCTTGCCCTGAAGATTGCAAATATTGTGCGCAAAGTGCGCGCTATAAAACAGGGCTAGAAACTGAAAAGTTAATGGAAGTTCAGCAAGTGCTGGAATCCGCGAAAAAAGCGAAGCAAGCAGGCTCAACCCGCTTTTGTATGGGGGCTGCGTGGCGGAATCCGAAAGAACGCGATATGCCTTATCTTGAGATGATGGTAAAAGAAGTGAAGTCATTAGGGATGGAAACCTGTATGACATTAGGGATGATTGATAATTCCCAAGCTCAACGCTTAGCAGAAGCCGGGTTAGATTATTATAACCATAACCTTGATACCTCTCCTGAATACTACGGCAATATTATTACGACTCGCAGTTATCAAGACCGCTTGAATACACTCGAAAATGTCCGAGATGCAGGGATCAAAGTCTGCTCTGGTGGGATTTTAGGCTTAGGTGAGAAAGTCAGTGACCGAGCGGCATTATTAGTGCAATTGGCAAATTTACCGAAGCCACCAGAAAGTGTGCCGATCAACATGTTGATGAAAGTTGAAGGAACCCCAATGGCCGATAACGAAGATGTCGATGCATTTGATTTTATTCGCACTATTGCCGTTGCACGTATCATGATGCCAACGTCATACGTTAGGCTATCGGCAGGTCGTGAATATATGAATGAGCAAACTCAGGCATTATGTTTTATGGCCGGTGCGAACTCCGTATTCTATGGGTGTAAATTATTAACGACGCCAAACCCCGATGAAAACAAAGATTTAGCACTATTTAGAAAACTGAATATTAACCCTGAGCGAATTGAAACTGACGAAGGGGATAACCATCAAGCTGCTAAGTTAGCCGAAACGCTGTTAACCGCGGATAACCATCAATTTTATAACGCAGCAGTATAATGACTTGGCAATCATTTATACAAAACCAGATAGAGCAGCGTAAGCAGGCTTCTATCTGGCGTCAACGGCGCTGTATTGATAGTGCTAATGGTCGTTCACTTTTTCTAGCTGGAAAAGAATTTCTTAATTTTTCATCCAATGATTATTTGGGGCTATCTCATCATCCTCAAGTAATTGCCGCGTGGCAACGCGGTGCTGATGAATATGGTGTGGGAAGTGGGGGATCGGGGCATATTACCGGGTTCACCAAAGCACATGATAAATTAGAGCAAGCGCTCGCTGATTGGCTAGGCTACCCGAAAGCCTTACTGTTTATTTCAGGTTTTGCTGCGAACCATGCGGTGATCACGGCATTAATGACGGCAAATGATCGTATTTTAGCGGATAAACTTAGCCATGCATCGATTGTGGAGGCCTCGATTCATTCAGGGGCTCAATTAAGGCGCTTTCAGCATAATAATCCTCTATCACTTAATAAGTTAATTCAAAAACCTGTTTCAGGAAAAACGCTTGTCGTCACGGAAGGGGTTTTTAGTATGGATGGTGATAGTGCTCCCCTTCAACAATTGCAGGAAATCGTTAGAAATCAGCAAGCTTGGTTGATGGTTGATGATGCTCATGGTGTTGGCGTTACCGGAGAGCAAGGCCGTGGCAGCTGTTTTGCGAGTGGAATTAAACCTGAAATTTTAGTCGTGACATTTGGCAAAGCATTTGGTTTAAGTGGCGCAGCGGTGCTGTGTGATGAGCCAACGGCTGACTATTTTGTACAGTCCGCACGCCATTTAATTTATAGCACGTCAATGCCACCCGCTCAGGCTGTCGCACTGCTAGCAGCCGTTGAGCAAATTAAGCTCGCAGAGCACGCAAGAGAAAAGCTTAACCAACATATTAAATATTTTAGACATAATGCTGACTTTGATGGTATGCAGCTAACTGATTCAACCACGGCTATTCAGCCACTAATTGTTGGTGAAAACCAAGCGAGCCAACAGTTAGCCAATTTTTTACGCAAAAAAAACATTTGGGTGCAAGCGATCCGACCGCCAACGGTCCCGCCTGGGAGTGCTAGGTTACGGATCACGTTAAGTGCTGCACACCAACGTCAAGATATCGATCAATTATTGGAGGCTTTACATGACTTTATCGCTCAGTCGTGAAAAGCATAAAATTGCGGCGGCATTTGGCCGTGCGGCTAAAAGTTATGACGCAGTGGCAAGTTATCAACGATCAACAGGAACACAACTGCTTGGTCAACTGGCTTCAGCCTTAAATCACTCACAATCAACGGCGCCATTGCATATTTTAGATGCAGGGTGCGGTACGGGGTATTTCAGCCATAAATTGAAAAATCAAGGGCATCGCGTCACCGCATTAGATCTTTCTGTGGGAATGCTCGAAATGGCGCAAACGAAAGCCGTTGCCGATCATTATTTATGTGCGGATATAGAATCCATTCCATTGGATCCACAACTCTTTGACGTGGTTTTTTCCAATTTGTCGGTCCAATGGTGCCAAGATCTGAGCAAAGCATTAAGCGAGTTATATCGAGTGACAAAACCGGGGGGAGTAGTGGTGTTCACCACACTTGCAGAGCATTCTCTGACAGAATTATCCTCAGCTTGGCATTCACTTGACGGCTATTCACATGTGAATGCCTTTCTCAGTGTTCAGCAGATACGAAATAGTTGTCAGTCATGGAGACATGAACTTATTTTTCAGAAGGATACACTCTATTTTCCTGAGTTAATAGCGCTGCTTCATTCACTGAAAGGGATTGGCGCGACACACTTGACCACGAAGCGTAAAGCGGGGCTAATGACCCGCCAGCATTTGCAGCAACTTGCTTTGCTCTATCCAATGACAGAACAAGGCTTACCTTTAACTTATCATACGGTGTTTGGAGTGCTTTACCGTGACTAAAACGTACTTTGTAACCGGAACGGATACTGAGGTCGGAAAAACTGTGGCGAGCTGTGCTTTGTTGCAAGCCGCGGGAAAACAAGGCTGGAAAACAGTGGGTTATAAACCAGTCGCATCAGGAAGTGAGATGACTGAGCATGGCCTGCGAAATAGTGATGCATTATTATTACAAGCTAATAGCCAGGTTAAATTACCCTATGAGGTGATTAACCCGATTGTATTTGAGGCGCCAACTTCACCGCATATTATCAGTGAAGAACTAAATCAACCCATTGAATTTTCAGTGATAAATAAAGGCTTGGCTTATTTGAAGTCCCAAGCTGATTGGCTATTAGTGGAAGGTGCTGGTGGCTGGTATACCCCGCTATCCAGAGAAAAAACGTATGCAGATTGGGTGATTGAACAGCAGCTACCCGTTATTTTAGTCGTTGGGGTTAAGTTAGGTTGTATAAATCATGCACTGTTAACCATGGAGTCTATCAAAGCTTCAGGTTTATCTGTGGTAGGCTGGGTGGCCAATGAAGTTGAACCCGCAGGTGTTTTCCAAGCGCAATATTTGTCGACACTTAATCGAATGATTAAAGCACCTTGTTTAGGCGTGATCCCGCACCAAAAAACACTTAGCGGCAAATTAGGACGCTATTTGGATCTTTCTTTATTAACTATTTGATTATATAAAAATAGACATGTTTTCCCCAAGCAGCGCTAATGGCTTGGGGTTGATCGATTGTTAAATAAAGATCCGATCTTTTTTAACGTTCTCAACTTAAATACTGTCAAGTTTTTCAGTAAAAATACCACTCAGATCTTAATAAAAAAGATAAAATCTGTTTTTCATCGTGGTTACTACGTAAAAATTTTTTCATTAAACTGCCATCTTTTTGTCATTTAGCCTTCATTGAACAAATCTTCAAGATCTCGTGAATCCATGAGCCGAAAGGGCTTCAAGAGTTATCCACCATTTCTGTGGATAACCTTGTGTATTAACGTTATAAAACAAGTTCTACGCTAGGTGGCAAGCGGCTTTGACTTTATTTGATGTGATTCTGGACTTTAAATTAATCTATAATAAATACAAATGGTTAAATAAAATCAAGACTTCAATTTGTATTTGAGATACGGCATAAAAATGCAATAGCATAAAATATAAAGTTTCAAAAAGGTCAAGTACTTTTTTGGGGATAACATTTTTATAAACATATTAGAACGGAGAATAACAGAAAATTTAGCTTCAATACTTGAAGCTGGTTTTTTATCCAGTATCATAATGGGAGAAACTAGTTAAGGGGCGTTAATATGAGTAAGGATTTTAAGCTGTATTCTGATTTTCAGCCGGGAGGGGACCAGCCCGAAGCTATCCATAAGTTAAGGGAAGGGCTACAAGATGGACTTGCTCATCAAACTCTATTAGGCGTAACAGGGTCCGGTAAGACGTTCACAATTGCCAATGTTATTGCGCAAGAGAACCGGCCTACCATGTTAATGGCACATAATAAAACCTTAGCTGCACAGCTTTATAGCGAAATGAAAGCCTTCTTTCCAGATAACGCGGTGGAATATTTCGTCTCTTACTATGACTATTATCAGCCAGAAGCATACGTTCCAAGCTCAGATACTTTTATTGAAAAAGACGCCTCTGTAAACGAACACATTGAGCAAATGCGTCTATCTGCAACCAAAGCCTTACTCGAACGCCGAGATGTGATTGTGGTGGCTTCTGTGTCCGCTATTTACGGTTTGGGTGACCCGGATAGCTACTTAAAAATGATGTTGCACCTCACCGATGGCATGATCATCGACCAGCGCTCAATTTTAAGGCGTTTAGCGGACTTGCAATATTCGCGTAATGACCAAGCTTTTACACGAGGGACTTTCCGAGTCCGTGGTGAGGTTATCGATATTTTTCCTGCGGAATCAGACGAATATGCCTTACGTGTAGAGCTATTTGATGACGAAGTTGAACGGTTGTCATTATTTGACCCATTGACAGGGCAAATACAGCATCGTGTTCCCCGTTTTACCGTTTATCCAAAAACGCACTATGTCACACCAAGAGAACGTATTCTTGAGGCCATGGAACAGATTAAGGTTGAATTGGCAGACAGGCGAAAAGTATTACTGGAAAACAATAAATTACTTGAAGAACAACGCATTGCTCAACGAACACAATTTGACTTAGAAATGATGAATGAGCTCGGTTATTGTTCAGGTATTGAAAACTATTCACGCTACTTATCGGGTCGTGCTCCTGGCGAGCCACCACCGACATTATTTGATTATTTACCTGCTGATGGCTTACTGGTGGTGGATGAGTCTCACGTTACTATTCCGCAAATAGGTGCGATGTACAAAGGGGACCGTTCAAGAAAAGAAACCTTAGTGGAATACGGTTTTCGTCTCCCTTCTGCATTAGATAACCGCCCTATGCGCTTTGAAGAATTCGAGGCTTTAGCGCCGCAAACTATTTATGTGTCGGCAACACCGGGTAACTATGAGCTCGATAAATCAGGCAATGAAGTGATTGAGCAGGTTGTTAGGCCAACAGGTCTACTTGATCCGATTATTGAAGTTCGCCCAGTTTCTACGCAAGTGGATGATTTACTATCTGAAATTCGTATTCGTGTGCAAAAAAGTGAACGTGTGTTAGTGACCACCTTAACAAAGCGCATGGCAGAGGACTTAACGGAATATCTTGAAGAGCATGGGGAGCGAGTGCGTTATCTTCACTCCGATATCGATACAGTGGAGCGCGTGGAAATTATTCGTGACCTGCGACTTGGCGAGTTTGATGTACTAGTTGGGATCAACTTATTAAGAGAAGGTTTAGACATGCCAGAGGTATCTCTGGTGGCTATTTTAGATGCGGACAAAGAAGGTTTCTTGCGTTCGGAACGTTCGCTGATTCAAACCATAGGGCGTGCGGCCCGTAACTTAAATGGTAAGGCAATCCTCTATGGAGACAGGATCACCAACTCCATGCAAAAAGCGATCACAGAAACAGAGCGTCGCCGTGCTAAACAAATGGCGTTCAATGAAGAACATGGCATTGTTCCGCAAGGTTTGAATAAGAAAATCGGTGATATCCTGCAAATTGGCCACAAAGTGGGCGGTAAAGGAAAAAGCCGTACGAAAGATAATGGTAAAAATAATAATTCGGTTGATATTCAATCACTGTCGACAAAAGAGTTGGAGCAACGGATTTCACAGCTTGAAGCGCAAATGTATAAGCATGCTCAAGACCTTGAATTTGAAGCGGCTGCGCGAGTCCGAGACGAATTGCAGGAGATACGCTCTCAGTTTATCGCTAATTCCTAATTTTCCTCATACTTCACGCTGTGGGGGTGTTGGCTACGTTTAGTCACTCGGGTCACTATGCTCCCCGAGCTGCCTTCACTTGCCGCCTACCCACAACGCAAAGTATTTTGAAAATAGATTTAGTGGAAATACGGGAAACATAGGGCTAATTTTAGGGAAAGTTTTCCGCTGCGAGTATTTAGCAGCGGAATGGCAGGTGGGGGGTTATAACAAGTTGATGGTTTCTTCGATGGCTTGTAGTAACAGCTTTCTATCATGACGATATGGGATATCGTCTGCTTCGAGTACTCGTTGGATTATTTTGCGTTCTGGGCTGATATTGCTTGTTTGTGTCCGTGGGCCAAGGATTAACGCATCAATTTTTTGGCAACCAATATAATGTTCCATCATTTTTAGTTTGTCAGGCAAAGACAGGTTTGCTGCAGGGGAGCTAATTTCTTTCGCTAAATTGCCAATATAAATCATCGGAGCTTTACATTCGCGCAGTGCAGCCGCAATTTCATCCAAAAGCAGTAATGGCATTAAACTGGTAAAAAAACTGCCAGGGCCGATAATAATTAAATCTGCTTGGTGAATGGCCTGTAAGGCTTCTTTCGTCGCCTTGACGGTCGGGTACAAACGTAACTCTTGTGGGATTTCATGTAAGGCATCAACATTCACCTCACCGTATACTTCATTGCCCATTTCATCGATAGCCATTAAATCAACAGGGGATTCCGACATTGGGATCAACTGCGCATCAACTTTTAGCATATTACGGATAAGATTTATGGCCTCTAGCGGGCGCACACTTAGGTGGTCTAATGATTTTAACATTAAATTACCTAAATTATGGCCTGAAAGCTCGCCATTACCGCTGAAACGGTATTCAAACATCGCTGAAGCAATAGACGGCTCAGTAATTAGCTGATTTAAACAGTTACGCATGTCTCCCCAAGCGATCCCGCCTTCGGAACGACGAATACGACCTGTCGAGCCTCCATTATCGGTTGTGGTAACAATACCCGTTAAACGAGAACCTAAAGAAGAAAGTGAAGACATCACGCGACCAAGTCCATGCCCGCCACCTAGAGCGACAACATGTCTGAGATCCGCCAGACTGCAATTCGGCATAGTGTTCCTATATCAGTTAATTTCCAGTACTTATAAAAGCAAGTAAACCAGCGAGTTACGAATGCGGTTTTTTACGCTAAAGCCCGTTTTATGGCGACTAAAATAAATTGGGCATTAATCTACCATAAAACATCATTCTTAGCTTAAGTACTGTGACAAAAAACAATAAAAGAGATGATTCTGTATTGATGTGGGCCTTAGACGGAAAAATGCGCGAGAGAGTTTTCATTTCAAATTATTATCTATATTATGTAAATAATTCTCATTTTCATTGTTTATTTTATGGATCAATATGTCTGATTCAGAATTACAGCGCCTGTTTGCTCGCCATTCGTCGTCGTTATGTCGTTATCTGAACATCTACCTTAAAGACCATAGTTTAAGTATGGATATTACGCAGGAAAGCTTTGCTCGGTTGGCCGAGTTGATGAAAAACCCTGCCATTCAAGATTTTGATGCTTATTTGTATCGAATTGCGAAAAACCTGATGGTCGACCATTTCCGCCTACAGAAAAAACAACGATTAATGGCTATCAGTGACCAACAGTGGGAAGAGATCCCATCGCGGGTGAAAGGCCTAGAAGCCACTGTCATTCATGATCAACAACTAGAACAAATTCAAAAAATTATCCAAACTTTGCCATTCAGGACTCAGGAGATATTTCGCTTGCATCGAGAAGAAGGACTAACCCAAACGGAAGTGGCGCAGCATTTAAATATTTCATTAAGTACAGTCGAAAAACATTTAGCCAGTGCATTGGCAATGCTAATTCATAAATGGAGAGACTAGTCATGAAGCCATCTGATAGTCCATCTGAAATTGAAAACAAAGCCGCAATGTGGGTTGTGAAAACAACGCATCGCGAGTTGACATCACAAGAGAATGCAGCGTTCCAGTCTTGGCTTAATGCGTCAGAACAACATGCATCAGCTTACTTCCGTGCTCGGCAATTATGGGCACTAACGGCGAATAAACCACGACAACAAACAGCAGAAAATCAACAGGGAATGAAAAAAAAGAGACGCCCTCGCTATGTTGGTTTATCGATCGCCGCGGCTGTGCTAGTGAGTGTGTTATCCATGTCAATTTGGTATTTTCAATATACACAGCAAGTGGATTACTATGCGAAAACCGGTGAAATACAGCATATCACCTTACCGGATGGTAGCCGTGTAGATCTCGACAGTGGCGCACAGTTGCAGTTAGCGTTTAATTCGCAGTACCGGCAAGTCAATTTATTACGGGGACGCGCTTACTTCACCGTCGCACCAAAAACGGATACGGAACCAAGGCCTTTTCAGGTTATGGCGAAAAATGGCATAACTCAGGCGCTTGGTACTGAATTTTCAATTGATAATGAAAATAGCGAAGTGGTGGTCAGTGTTTATCAACACAGCGTAAAGGTGTCGCTATTATCAGGGCAGGAAATGCTTATTCCAGCAGGAAACTTCACACAATATCAATCAGAGATAACGCCTATGGCTTCCATGGTTAATTCGCATTCTACAGTATGGCGCGAAGGGCAAATTATTTTTCAACAGCAAATATTTCCAGAAGTTATTGCTGAAATAAATCGTTACCGTGACAAGCAAATTATTTTATTGGCTGAGGAGCCAGTAGGGCACATTAGTGGTGTATTACAGATTAACGCACTCGATAGTGGGCTGACGCATCTGGTGTCATCGTACGGTTTATCCGTTTATGAAATCCCATTTTTTACTTTAATCTATTGATTATGAATAAGTAGTATAGATATTAAGTGATACCGAATTATTTTATAAAAATTTATTTACGGGTTTTCCTAATTTTCGCGTCTTAACCTAAGTGATTATGATTTTTATTACCATTATCATTTTAGGGATGGGAAATGACTCAAAAAAAGCACCACTATAAAAAAGCGACACTTTGTGTTCACCTTGCATTATTTACGTTACCTGCATTTTCATTTTTTAGTCTAGCACAGGCAAACTCAGCGGTAGCACCTGCACAACAGGAAATCATATTTTCTATTGCTGCGGGTTCGCTTGAAAACAGCTTGCTGCAATTCGCCCAGCAAGCAAAGGTAGAAATTATCATTCAGAGCCGAGAAGTTAATGGTTTACAAACTCAAGGCTTGAAGGGGAGTTTTACGCTACAGGAGGGGTTACGTCGATTAATTGCTTCAAACCCTGTGCAATATCAGTTGCAAAATAACCGGATAACCATTGAGCGTATCGCGCCTGCTACCAGTGATTCAGTGATCAAATTGGATAATATTACTGTCACAGCAAGCCAGCTCCAACAAGGGGATTGGGTATATAGCAGTCCATCATCCGTCAGTGTGATTAGTAAAAAACAAATTGATGACCGCCCACCAAAGCACATAGCCGATGTGTTAGAACTCACGACAGGCGTCTATTCGAGTGTTAGCCAGCAAGACCCTTCTTTATCTGTGAATATCCGTGGGATACAGGATTATGGTCGCGTGAATATGAATATCGATGGCATGCGGCAAAACTTTCAAAAAAGCGGACACGGCCAGCGCAATGGTTCTATGTATATCGACTCAGAACTGCTTTCTGGAGTGGAAATACAGAAGGGCAATACGAGTGGGATGGGGAGTGGTGGAACTTTAGGAGGGGTGGCGACTTTCAATACTGTCAACGCGTCTGATTTTTTATCGAAAGATAAAACCTTTGGTGGGAAATTGCATGCGAGTACAGGGTCAAATAATACGCACTTTATTGGTAGTAGTGTGCTGGCATTAGGGAATGAAAAAGCGGATTTACTGTTTGCGGCAAGCGAACGGCGCCTTGGGGATTATAAACCGGGAACTCACGGTAATATTGGTAATATACGAGTCAACAATGGGGCCGGACATTACGATGAACTTGCACACCAATTAAAACACACTCGCATTAATGACAGTAATTACCGAATGACCTCTTATTTAGCAAAAGCTGGTTGGAATATAAGTGATGAGCAGCGTTTGCAATTTAATTACTTAGAAACCAAAGTGGCAACGCCAAATGCAGGAACATTAACGAACTTAGGTGGCACATGGCCCTACAAGTTAGGGTGGAAAAGTAGCGGTTTCAGTGATGTAACCGCCAAAAATTATTCTCTTGATTACACTCAATTTAGCGATAACCCATGGAGCACTGAGTTAAAGGGAAAAGTGTATTTTGTTGATACTAAAGACAATACAGACACCTATTCCACGAGCCAAATTTATAATAATGGCTACCAGATGGATACTCGAGTCAAAACGGTAGGGGTACAGCTTGAAAATCATTCAGAAATTGAATTTAACCATAACAATGTATTAAAAGCGCATTATGGTTTGGAAACCTTCCAAGACAAAGCGAGTAGTAGTTCAACACGTGAAGCAGCTAGTGGCGTGACACCGGACGGAAAACGTTCATTGAGCTCATTATTTACTAATTTGGCTTATGAATACGATGATTGGTTAACATTAGAAGGGGGAGTGCGTTATGACTACTATTCTCTCAAAGGCCAAACCAGTATGCGTTATGGCGTACTTCCTTATACCAAAGACAACCCATGTACAGGCAGAAGGTTACGTGATTGCAAAGTTGTTATGACGACTGAGAATTGGGATGTTGATAACTCAGAAGGGGCATTTTCACCCCACATTCGCTTAGCGGTACGTCCTAATCTTGAGTGGATGGAATTATTTACCAGCTATGGGCGGTCATGGCGCCCGCCAGCTATTACAGAAACGTTAACCACAGGTAGTGCTCACAGTAGTTCGACCCAATTCCCGAATCCGTATTTAAAACCTGAGCGTTCAAATGCTTGGGAAGTGGGAATGAACATCAACTATCCGCAATTATTTATCGAAGAGGACCGATTTGTGGCGAAAATCGCCTATTTTGATACTCGAGTAGATAACTACATTAATTTAGCGATTGACCGTAAAAAACCCGGAATGGTTAGCCCTAATATTGGTAATGCCGCATACAGCAATAACTTGGTTGCAACCCGTTTTAGAGGGTTTGAATACCAACTGAATTATGATGCAGGCTTTGTGTATGCAGACCTGACCTTTACCCACATGATCGGCAAAAATAAATTCTGTTCACGGCCCGCATGGTTAGGTGGCGTATTGAAGTATGGCGAAGATGTTGGTCCCGGTAACTGGTATGTTGAGCCAAATGAGGCATCAAATAACCATGTGGATTGTGATAGCAGCGCTATTTTCAGTAGTGCCGCGAACTTACCTGGAGATCGCGGTTCCTTTACATTAGGTGGGCGAGCGTTTGACAGAAAACTCGATGGGGGAATGGTCATTCGCTTTACACCTGGTTTTCAAGACTATTCAACGGGCTCTAATTCCCCTTACTTAGCCGATTGGCCTAAATATACACTGATTGATTTATATGCAAGTTATGCATTAACCGACAATTTAACTATTCGTGGAAATGTTGAGAACTTAACCAATCGAGCGTATGTGGTTAGTTATGGGGAAAGTTTGGCTAATACATTAGGTCGAGGTCGAACAGTGTCGGGAGGGATAGAGTATCGTTTCTAAATACACGTCATACTTTACGCTGTGGCGTTTTGGTTAATAAATTTTGTGCCTTACTATTTATTTTTAATTGATATGCCAATTATTTAATTTGAAATACCGGTTTTGATAAGCGTTAAGTGCTGTTATTTACAACGTAAACAATTAGATGGGGAGCTTGCTCCCCATTTTAGATCTATATCAATAAATGTTTAATTAAATAGTTAGAGATGTTAATCAATTAACATGAAATTATGCGGTTTAAAGCGAGTTAAAACAGAAAATTGTCAGTGATAATAATAGCTTCGGTGATCTAACTATGTTTTTCGTAAGTCGTTGTATATAATAGTATATATCGAATTGTAATTCGCTTTTTCAATTTCTATCGGCTAGAATCCTTACATAAATTAAGTGAACAGAGTGGCGTATTTTATAGTTTAAAATCAGTAACTCGGTTCCAAATAAAACTCCTAGCCTTTGCGTCTAAGTTTGAACGACTGAATATGATGCACTGGCCGTGGCCTAGAGCCACCAGGGTGCAAGATAGAAATGTCTGCATCTCCCGTACTTGGAAAGGTGTGATTATGCAGCAACTTGTCGATCAATTTGACCGGAAATTTTACTATCTTCGGCTTTCTATAACAGATGTTTGCAACTTTCGTTGCACATACTGCCTACCCGATGGCTACAAGCCAAGCGGTCGTCATGAATTCTTAACACTCGATGAAATTCGTCGTATTAGCACGGCATTCGCAGAATTAGGCACAGAAAAAGTGCGTATTACGGGCGGTGAGCCGACTATGCGCAAGGATTTCAGTGATATTATTGCTGCCATCAATGAAAATGAATCAATCAAAAAAATAGCCGTGACAACTAACGGCTATCGTATGGCGCGAGACGTGCAAGAATGGAAAGCCGCAGGGTTGAACGCGATTAATGTGAGCGTTGACAGCTTAGATCCACGCCAATTTGCGGCTATCACAGGGCAAGACAAATTCTTTCAGGTGATGAAAGGCATTGATGCTGCTTTTGAAGCAGGCTTCGAAAAAGTAAAAGTTAATGCCGTGCTCATGAAAAATGTCAATGACATTGCGTTGAAGTCATTCCTAAATTGGATCAAACACCGTCCAATTCAATTACGTTTTATTGAACTCATGGAAACCGGTGATGGTAGTGATATCTTCCAACGTTTTCATATTTCAGGTGAAACTATTCGCGAACGTTTAATCGAAGAAGGCTGGTATATGCTTCCTCGTTCTCGTAGTGATGGGCCAGCGCAAGTCTTTAGTCATCCAGATTACCAAGGCGAAATCGGGCTTATCATGCCGTACGAAAAAGATTTTTGCCAAAGTTGTAACCGTTTACGCGTTTCCTCATTAGGAAATCTGCATTTATGTTTATTTGGTGAAAATGGCATTCCGCTTCGTGATTTATTGGGCGCAGATGACCAAAACGAAGCGTTGAAAGCCCGTATTCAGCGAGGTTTACACCATAAACGAGAAACCCATTTTCTGCATATGGGTGATAGCGGAATTACACCAAATTTATCCGTAATTGGCGGTTAATCCTTTTTTGATTTCAGGAGAAAATATGTCCCAACTGACTCACCTTAATGCGTCGGGCGAGGCGCATATGGTTGATGTTTCAGCCAAAGCTGAAACTGTCCGTGAAGCTCGCGCAGAAGCTTATGTCACTATGAACCCAGCAACCTTAATGATGATTGTTGATGGTAGCCATCATAAAGGGGATGTGTTCGCTACAGCGCGTATTGCGGGTATTCAAGCGGCAAAAAATACCTGGCAGCTTATCCCATTATGTCACCCACTATTGTTAACTAAAGTTGAGGTAACCCTGAAAGCGGAACCTGAACATAACCGTGTCCGTATTGAAACTTGTTGCCGGTTAACAGGGAAAACAGGGGTAGAAATGGAAGCGTTAACTGCTGCATCTGTTGCTGCTTTGACGATTTATGACATGTGCAAGGCAGTGCAAAAAGATATGGTGATTGGCCCTGTTCGTTTGTTAGAAAAGACAGGCGGTAAGTCTGGACATTTTAAGGTGGAATAATGATCACAGTATTATTTTTTGCTCAAGTCCGTGAGCTAGTTGGAACGGATCGCTTAGAACTTACAGAGACTTACCAAAAAGTGGAAGACTTACGCCAAGCCCTTTCACAAAAAGGCGATCGCTGGGCGTTGGCACTTGAAGATGGCAAATTACTTGCCGCTGTTAATCAATCATTTGTTTCACTAGACCACCCACTCTCAGAAGGGGATGAAGTGGCCTTTTTCCCACCAGTCACTGGGGGGTAATATGGAAAACACTCATATTGCAGTACAAACAGAAAATTTTAGTATTGGTGAACAATATCAATGGCTTGCACAGTGTGATAGTGATGGCGCTGTTGTGACTTTCACAGGGAAAGTACGTAATCATAATTTAGGTGATAGTGTGGCGGCATTAACGCTCGAGCACTACCCAGGAATGACCGAAAAAGCGTTAGCAAATATAGTTGTAGAAGCAAAAGAACGTTGGCCATTGCAGCGAGTTAGTGTGATCCACCGCATTGGTACCTTACAACCAGGTGAAGAAATTGTTTTTGTTGGGGTCACGAGCGCCCACCGTAACGCTGCATTTCAAGCCGCTGAATTTATTATGGATTACTTAAAGACCAAAGCCCCATTTTGGAAAAAAGAAACCTTACCTGAAAATGAACGTTGGGTGGAAGCGAAAGAAACTGACGAAGCGTCTGCAAACCGCTGGTAATCGCATTTTTTCCGCTAAAAAATACGAATTTGCTGAATGGTATTGTCAAAAGAATGTGTTAGACTTTGGTTAATTTCTCCGATTGCAGTATTTTTACTGGGTCGATTTTTCTTTTAGCGAAAGGGTAACCATCATGGGTCAGTTTGATCAACGTAATGATTCTCTTGTCCAGGGTGCCAATACTGGCGTTCAGGCATTTATGTCGCAAGTATACGGCTGGATGACAGTCGGTCTACTGCTGACAGCTTTTGTGGCATGGTATTCAGTTAGCAGTGGTTTGTACTACACCATTGCAACCAATAAAATCCTCTTTTTCGGAATGATTATTGCTGAACTTGGTTTAGTGATGGGCATTTCATTTCTGCTACAAAAAATTAGTGGCATGGCAGCAACGGGCATGTTTATGCTCTATTCATTGCTCACAGGCTTAACAATTTCAGTTATTCTTGCCGCGTATACTGGTGAGTCCGTTGCGGGCACATTTGTTATTACCGCAGTGATGTTTGGTGCATTAAGCTTCTACGGCTATACCACTAAACGTAGCTTAACAGGTATGGGTAACTTCCTGTTTATGGCGCTGATCGGTATTGTTGTCGCTTCTTTGGTTAACATCTGGCTGCAAAGCACCATGATGTATTGGGTGATCACCTACGGTGGTGTTTTACTGTTTGCTGCTTTAACCGCTTATGACACTCAAAAACTGAAAGAAATGGGTTCACAAATTGATGAAGACGACAGGGAAACAATGCGTAAGTACTCTATTATGGGTGCACTGTCTCTGTATTTAGACTTCATTAACCTGTTCTTAATGTTACTGCGTATCTTCGGTGACCGTCGCTAAATTCAGAGACTCTCCTCATAATGCGATGAAATGAGGGGATAGACGTCGTTAAAATTGAAAACCCTTGTTACTTCGGTAACAAGGGTTTTTTGATCTAAATACTATCGTAAAATATGATTTGGATATTATTAGCTTGCTTGTTATTCAAAGCGTTAATGGTAGTTCCAATGCTTTAAATTGTGCTTCCAAAGCGTAATGTGATTTCTTTATGATCACGCTATTTTCTTCCTAAATAAATAATAAGCCACTGAGCTGGTGATTATCGCAATGATAAATAGCGGCCATAAGCTGTGAAAGATAACTGAAAAATCAGCATTTTTTAGGTATATCTGTTTGGTGATTTCAGTGAAATGGCGAATAGGGTTAATCCACGTGATTTGTTGCAGCCAAATTGGCATGTTCTCGACTGGGGAAATGTATCCCGATAACAGCACCGCTGGCATCATAAATACAAATACCCCAATGAATGCTTGTTGCTGAGTTGAACACAGTGCTGAAATGAGTAAACCGAACCCTACCAATGACAACCCGTAAAATAACATGGTGGCATAAAAGAGGAGCAGGGAGCCAGCAAAAGGAATTTGATAGCAAAAGATCCCAATAACTAGGACCAAACTTGCTTGTGCTGTCGCTACTATCAATGCAGGCACCGCCTTACCAATAAATATTTGCCAAGTAGTCAGGGGGGATACTAGCAATTGGTCAAGGGTACCTTGCTCCCTTTCCCTCGCGATAGAAAGAGATGTCACAATCAACACTCCAATTGTGGTTATCAACGCTACCAATGAGGGCACAATAAACCACTTATAATCTAAATTTGGGTTGTACCAATTGCGAACAATTAATTCACTGTTGTTTGGCAGAGCCTGTGCTTGCGTTAGCTCATGTTGGTATTGAGTGACAATTTGTGCAACATAGTTTGCTGCAATTTGCGCGCTATTTGAATTACGCCCATCAAGGAGTAACAGCATGTTAGCGCTATGGCGACTTGCAACATCGGCACTAAAGTTTTGCCCAAAACGGACAACCAGCAGCGCTTTGCGGTTATCAAGCGTTTCACGAATTTCGTGTTCATTCTTCAATAATAAAACCTGAGAAAACGCACTGGCTTTGGCGAGACGTTGAGTCAGCTCGATAGAATGTTCACCATTGTCTTGGTCAAAAATAGCAATAGTTGTGTTAGTCACTTCAAGCGTGGCTGCTAGGGGAAATAAAATCATCTGAAATATCACGGGTAAAATCAAAATAACCCGTGTTTGTGGTTCTTGAAGTAATGATTGAAGCTCTTTCATAATTAAGGTGTATAGGCGATAAAACATAACTTCACCTCAATCCAAACGACGGCGAGTTTTTAGCGCCGTCAGTCCAATAAATAGTATTGCAGAAGCGATTAGTAGCAGGAAATCTATCAATAAAACAATATAGATATCACCCGCAAGGAATAGCGTTTGTAGGCTGCTGACAAAGTAACGGGCAGGGATAAAATAAGTTACAGCCTGAATGATTGCAGGCATGCTATCAATTTCAAAAATAAACCCAGAGAGCATAATTGCCGGTAAGAAGGCGGCATTCAGAGCGACCATCGCTGCGTTAAATTGGTTGCGAGTAATTGTTGAAATCAATAACCCCATCCCCAGTGCGGTTGCTAAATAAAGGCTGGTAATGACAAATAATACGAATAAAGAACCACGATAAGGCACCCCTAAGATAAATGTGGTGACAAGCATGCATAACACCATCACAAAAGACCCAAGAACTTGATAAGGCAATAATTTTGAAAGCAATAATTCAGTTTTAGTAATTTGGGTTGAAAGCAATGCTTCCATCGTGCCACGTTCCCATTCTCTTGCGATAACTAAAGAGGTCAAAATGGCACCAACTACGGTAATAATGATACTAATTGCTCCTGGAATAATAAAATGCTGACTAATTGCAGCTTCATTAAACCAATAGCGCATATTGAGCTCAATTAAGGGTTCTGTTGGGTAGCCTTTATTTTCCCCCTGTTGCACCAGCCACGTTTGCCACACGCCTTGAGTATAAGCTTGCACAAAGTTAGCAGTATTCGGTTCGCTACCATCAGTAATGACTTGAATTGCAGCATGGCCTTGATTTTTCAGCAATTGGGCTGAAAAATTGACAGGAATGACGATAATGCCACGAATTTCTCCTGCTTGCATTTTATCGATTAATAAATGGCGGTTATTACTAATGGTGGCATCAATAAATGGTGAGCCCGTGAAGGTATCAACCAATTCACGTGCTTGCGAACTTTGTTGCTCAAGTAAAATACCGACACGTAATTTACTTGAGTCTAAATTGATACCGTAACCAAAAATAAATAATAACATCAATGGGATAAGTACAGCGATAAGGGCACTGCTGGGGTCACGAGTAATTTGTTTACTTTCTTTCCAGCATAGTGCTTTAAGCCTACGCCACGAAAAATGAGAAGCGGAATGCGTCATTTTGCCTCCTGTTGCTTATCATAATCCATAATCAAGCCAATAAATGCATCTTCCATCGATGGGTCGGGATTATCGGTAGTCGTCACTTGCTGCTTGAGCTCGTCAGGCGTGCCAGCTGCAATAATTTTTCCATGGTAAACCAGCCCTATACGGTCACAATATTCTGCCTCATCCATAAAGTGAGTCGTGACCATTACGGTGACGCCTTTATCTACCATTCCATTGATATGTAGCCAAAATTCCCGACGAGTGAGTGGGTCAACGCCTGAGGTTGGCTCATCTAAAAATAAGATATCAGGCTCATGCATCAATGAGCAGGCGAGGGCTAAACGTTGTTTATAACCCAGAGGGAGGGATTCAGTAACCTGATTGATAATCGGTTTGAAATTAAAAGCCTCAACCATTTCGTGGATTTTTTTGGCTTGTTGCTGATGGTGTACCCCATAAACACCTGAAAAGAATTTCAGGTTTTGTCCCACTTTCAGGTTGCCGTACAGCGAGAACTTTTGTGCCATATAGCCAAGTTGTTGCCTGACTTTGTTTGAACTCGTTTTTAAATCCATTCCAAGAACGAGTGCTTGCCCACTTGTGGGTTTCATTAACGCACACATCATTTTAAAGGTCGTTGATTTCCCTGCACCATTTGGCCCCAATAAACCAAAAATTTCCCCGCGTTTCACTTGGAAATTTACGCGATCAGTTGCGGCAAATTGGCCAAATTTTTTGGTTAAATTACGCGCTTCTATGACGGTTTCTTCAGGATCAGGCGGAATTTGCGGTACGATAGCGGCTAATTCCGAACGATGAGATGGGCCTCCACCTAATAAATCAATAAATGCATCCTCGAAACGAGGCTGCGCTTCAATGAGCTTCCCATCTGCCATATTTAATGCGTTTAATAAATTCGTTTGGGATGCATTCGGCTTCAAAATTAAGCGAATATAGCGGCCTTGGATCACGCCATCGGTGGTTTCTGGTAATACGAGTGCATTTTGCAATACTGTACGTTTTTGTGTGGCAGGTACATCGAGTAAAAAGGAGCGTCCCGCCATTTTTTCAGTCAATAATTCAGGTTTGCCTGCATAAAGCTGTTTGCCTTTATTTAATAGCAGTACATTTTTACATTGTTGTGCTTCATCTAAATAGGAAGTACTCCAAAGGATCAGCATTCCATCATCGGCAAGGGTATGAACCATTTGCCATAGTTCCCGCCGAGCGATAGGGTCAACACCAACACCGGGTTCGTCGAGTAAAAGAACCTTGGGTTTTCCTAATAATGTACAGGCTAACCCGAGTTTTTGCTTCATTCCGCCCGATAATTTACCCGCCAGCCTACTGGTAAAAGGAGCTAAGCTAGTGAAAGAAAGCAGCTGCTGATAGGTTTTTTGCCGCTCTTCGCCGAGTACTCCACGCAAATCTGCGTACAAATTTAAATTTTCCTGTACGGTCAGGTCTTCATATAAACCAAATTTTTGGGGCATATAGCCTAGGTCTGCTCGCATAGCAATGCTGTCGTCGATGGGGTCGAGCCCCATCACGCTAATTTTCCCAGCATCTGGTTTTAATAGCCCTGCAATCATGCGCATTAAGGTTGTTTTTCCTGCACCATCAGGGCCGACAAGGCCAGTTACAGAGCCCCCATGAATATCGATTGTTAAGCTTTCAACGGCAGGTGCACCTAAGCCAGCAAAAGTTTTCTCGACGTTGGATAGGCGAATACTGTAATCATCACTCATAGCAAACTCTTACTGTTTATTATCAGCAAACTGAATAGTCACAGGCATTCCTTGGCGTAAAGCATCGTCAGCATCATTGACAACGATACGCAGTCGATAGACTAAATCGGTTCTTAAATCAGGGGTTTGTACGCTTTTAGGCGTAAACTCAGCGGTAGGGGAAACAAACCCGATGGAACCATGATAAGGCTGATTCGGGCGGCTATCGGTATACAGCAAGACCTCTCTACCAGGGATGGCATCTCCGAGGTGTGGTTCGCTAACATAGGCTCGAACCCAAACGGGGTTTGTTAATGTGACGCTAAATACGGTATTACCTGCACTGATGATTGTGCCCGGTTCTATTGCTCGGGTTAAAATAGTCCCAGATGAAGGTGCAGTTAAAATGGTGTCTTTCAAGTCGAGTTCAGCTTGGGCAACAGCCGCTTCAGCTTGTAACCATTCACCTCGTGCAGCGGCTATTTCTTCTTGGCGAAAGCCACTTTGGTATTGATTCAGCTTGTCTTGTGCTGCTTGAAGAGCGGCAAATGCTTGGTTTCGGTTGTTTTTCGCGTTGTCTAAATCATTAGCTGAAATAACGCGAGATGCTGCAAGCCCTTGCTGACGTTTATAAAAGTTATCGGCATATTGCCAAGCTGCTTGTTTTTGAGCCAACTCCGCTTCAACTTGTGCGATTTCTTGGGTGCGGTAACCACTTTCTTTCAAAGCGAGTTGGGCTTTGGCGCTGTCGCGCACCCCTTTGGCTTTATTTAACGCGTTAATGTAGGGAGCGTCATCCAGTTGACCAAGCTGCTGGCCTGCAATAATTTTTGCACCTTCATCAACGCTTAGGGATGCAAGCTTGCCCGGGACACGAAAACCGAGATTTACCGTGCGGACATCAACATTGCCGTAGAGTGTTAATATCTTGTCTTGCTGTGATTGATAGTAGTAATAACCGCCAATTGCAGCGCCGATTAATATGAGAATAATGAAAACAACAACAGAACGGTTTTTATTGCTCATAGCTAACCTTACTTAAAGAATCCACGATATGAAAACAAATTTGTTGTTAGAGGCCGCTGTTTTTAGTGGAAAAATGTGGCATAAATTACAATAAAATCATCAGCCTCTAGTTATTATCAATGTGAATAAATCACTTTAATATTTTTATCATATCACTTTTCATATTGTTTGCGATGGCGTAAGCCTGCTAATAATATATTTGTATGCTCAATAAGAACTTGATTAATAATTTTAAATTCATTTTCATTAATATGCTTCCAACCGGTTTGACGTAATAACGTCTCTCTAGCAATACGAAATGACAGCGTTTCGCCAAGGATAGCGTGAGTGTGAATTAGCGTTGTTAAATGATTGGGATCAGCACCAATGTAAATGGCAATCAAACGGTTTAGACGCGAATGTATTGGGCCTAAAGCCTGTTCGTGGATGATTGTATAGGCTTCGGTTGGGTTGAGTTGTTCACGTGCTAATATGCGAGAAAAACTTAAATTTTTCTTTTCCAACTGAAAGTGATTATAGGCAATGACTGTTTTTTGTAGTAAACCAAGCGCATCATCAGTGACTTGAACTGATAAAGGTTGATTTAGAAAGTTGTCAATTTCTTGAAAGACATCATGGAAATCGTCCCGGATTGTTTGTGTGATAAGCTGAGCAACAGCTAAGTAAAGTCCTTCTTTTGAGCCAAAATAATAAGAAATTGCGGCAATGTTTTGCCCTGATGCCTGTGCGATTTTGCGTGTGGTAGCGCCATCAAGCCCTTGTTCTCCATATACATCAGCAGCAGTGAGAAGCAATTGCATTTTCGCATTTTCTCCTCGCAATGTTGACGATGAATTTGTATTCATAACCATTCCTTTAAAAATTCAGAATTAAATAATATCTAATTAGCTCTTGGTGGCTTTTCATTTTTATAAAAATCAAAAAACGACATCTCATAGTACCATGTAAGTATATATACTATACGAATGAGATTTTATATTAATTTATTAACCAAACTAAATTAATATATTTATCATCAGCAAATGATGTTAGAATTTTACACAGTGTCGCACGGCAGTTTGCGCTTTTCTTCTGACTCACTTCCCCATAACTGCCACATTCAATTTGAAGCGGTGAAGCCCGGAGTAATTAATTTGACTACTTTTTCAGACCTCGCGTTAAACGAGGAAATTTTGCTTGCCATTAATGAATTAGGTTATGAAAGCCCTACGCCTATTCAACAACAAGCTATCCCAGCCGTGCTTGCAGGAAATGATCTTTTAGCTAGCGCTCAAACAGGTACAGGTAAAACGGCTGGTTTTACATTGCCAATTTTACAAAAGCTTATTACAACTCCTCGAGCAGGGAAGGATCGCAAGCCTATTCGTGCGTTAATTTTGACGCCAACAAGGGAGCTTGCAGCACAAGTAGCTGAAAATGTAAAAGAATATAGCCGTCATTTACGTATTCGTTCTTTTGTGGTCTTTGGTGGGGTAAGCATTAACCCACAAATGATGAAGTTACGTGGCGGGGTTGATGTCTTAATTGCAACTCCGGGGCGCTTATTAGATTTAGCGCACCAAAATGCGGTAGATCTTTCTCAAGTCGAAGTTTTCGTACTTGATGAAGCTGACCGTATGTTAGATATGGGGTTCATTCATGATATTCGTAGGGTGATTAATAAGTTACCTAAAAAGCGCCAAAACTTATTATTCTCAGCAACGTTTTCTGACGAAATCAAACAACTGGCGAATAAATTACTCAATAATCCAGTGACTATTGAAGTTGCTCCACGAAACTCAGCTTCGGAGCAAATTACCCAGTATGTGCATCTGGTTGATAAAAAAAGAAAAGCAGAGCTGCTTTCGTTTATGATTGGCCGTGAAAATTGGCAACAAGTCCTCGTCTTTACACGTACAAAACATGGCGCAAACCGTCTTGCTGAGCATTTAAATAAAGATGGCGTTAAAGCTGCGGCTATTCATGGCAACAAGAGCCAAGGGGCGCGTACACGTGCATTAGCTGACTTTAAATCTGGAGATATTCGTGTTTTAGTGGCAACGGATATCGCAGCTCGTGGTCTTGATATTGAACAGCTTCCTTATGTGGTGAATTTTGAGCTACCTAATGTTGCAGAAGATTATGTTCACCGTATTGGCCGTACAGGCCGTGCAGAATCAACTGGAATGGCTGTTTCCTTAGTCTGTATTGATGAGGCTAAGTTACTCAAGGATATCGAGAGATTATTGAAAAAATCGATTCCATTGATGGCGATTGAAGGCTATGAGCCCGACCCATCCATCAAAGCGGAGCCTATTCAAAAAACACCACAACGGAATGAACGTCGTTCAGGCGGTTCAGGTGATAGGAATCAAAGTAAAGCACCACGTCGTAGCAATGCACCATCGTCAAAGCCGAGTTCAGGAAAGGGGGCGGGTTCCCCATGGAAAAACGCACAGAAAAAAGTCAAACAAGGGCGTAGTGATAGTTAACCTCCCGTAATCTTGTAGCTCTTTTTAATGTTAATAGCATTGACTAGAGCTATTTGAAAAAACATTTCAAGCCAGTCTCTGGCCACTCCTGTCTTAGAATTTTTCCTGCTTATCAATTAAATAAACGGTATGATAAGCAGGAATTATTACGTTTTTTGTGAGTCACTTATGCGCGTTTTATTAGCTCCTATGGAAGGGGTTTTAGATCCTCTAGTTCGTTGTTTATTAAGTGAAGTTAATGACTATGACCTATGCATAACAGAGTTTGTTCGTGTGGTTGATACCCTTTTACCCGCAAAAACATTTTACCGTTTATGCCCTGAGCTAAAGCATGAAAGTCGTACCCTTTCAGGGACACTTGTCCGTGTACAGTTGCTAGGGCAGCATCCTCAGTGGTTAGCAGAAAATGCAAACCGAGCGGTCGAGTTAGGATCTTGGGGGGTTGATTTAAATTGCGGGTGTCCATCAAAAACAGTCAATGGCCATGGCGGTGGTGCGACATTATTGAAACAACCTGATTTAATTTATCGAGCTGCTAAATCAATGCGAGAAGCGGTTCCAAAAGAATTACCTATTTCGGTTAAGGTCCGTTTAGGGTGGGATAGCTCTGAATTTGCTTATGAAATTGCAGATGCGGTTCAACAGGCAGGGGCCACAGAGCTCACTGTTCACGGTAGAACGAAAGAAGACGGTTATAAAGCAGAGAGTATTAATTGGTCTGCTATTGGAGAGATCCGCCGTAAATTATCGATCCCAGTGATTGCTAATGGTGAAATTTGGGATTATGCGAGCGCACAGCGCTGCCTTGAAATCACAGGTTGTGATGCCGTGATGATTGGTCGTGGAGCACTAAACACCCCAAACCTTAGCCGGGTGGTTAAATTTAATGAATCTAAAATGCCTTGGGAGCAGGTTGGCAGGTTGTTATTAAAGTATACGGAGCTTGAAAAACAAGGAGATACAGGCCATTACCATGCTGCTCGAATCAAGCAGTGGCTAGGTTATTTACGTAAAGAATACCATCAGGCAGATGAACTGTTTTCTCAGGTTAGATCGTTAAAAAATGCCCAACAGATTGCGCAAGTGATAACTGAAATTGTGAGTAATTAGTTATGAATAATGTTAATTAGCAAAATTTTATAGTTGCGAAATTAACTCATAGGGTCTTTACTTAATTGGTAGGAGAGCGATTTAATTTATTTAAAGCTCATACTGTTGTCTGAGAATATTTTGATGTATGTCGTGAAATTACCTAGTCTGGGAGGCGTAAGATGGGTGTAATAGCTTGGATTATTTTTGGTCTAATTGCTGGTGTTTTAGCTAAGTGGCTGATGCCGGGTACTTACCACATGGGGTTCATTATGACCACCGTGTTGGGGATTGTTGGTGCTGTTGTGGGTGGTTACATCAGCACTTTCTTTGGTAAAGGAAAAGTTGATGGCTTCAACTTTGGTAGCTTTGTTGTCGCGGTTATCGGAGCGATAGTCGTGCTGTTCTTAGCTGGGATATTTGCCAAATAGCTATTTTCTCTACTTGATAAATCTTTATTCTATAAGCCACTTGAATATTAAGTGGCTTATATTTTTATGGCGGTGGGGAGGCTACGACTCAATTGGCAGGCCGTTATCTTGCCCCCATTGGGCCCATGAACCATCATACAAACGTACGTTTTGGTTACCTAATAATGTTAATGCCATTAATACCACCGCAGCGGTCATTCCTGAACCACAGGTCGTCACAGAAGGTGCATGGATATCCACACCTTGTTTAGTAAAGATAGCTTTAAGTTGCTCTGGTGATTTGAATTCACCCTTTTCAACGAGAAGATCCCATGGGACGTTTTTGCTCCCAGGAATATGACCCATACGCAACCCTGGACGAGGTTCCGGCGCTTGGGCAAGAAAGCGTGGCTCTGCACGAGCATCAATAATTTGAATTTTGCCTTGATTCACAATATCAAGCATTTGCTCTTGATTCAGTGCATTACTGTCTTTGCGTGTTGCATGGAACTGTTTCGCAGCTGGTGGAGTGACTTCCCCGGACTGAACATCAAACCCAGCAGTTTTCCAAGCATCGATACCACCAGCTAAAATTTTAACGTTTTTGCAGCCCATTGTGGTAAAAGTCCACCATGCTCTTGGGGATGAAAATAAATTATTCTGCGAATAAATAATAACGTGGGTGTCATTGCCAATGCCCATGGCACTAACGGCTTGGCTAAAAATATCGGCACTTGGCAGCATATGGGGTAAATCACAGCTTTTGTCTGCAATTTCGTCTTGATGAAAGAACTGAGCGTTAGGAATGTGTTCTTCTAAATATTGCTGGCGGCAATCATAAGGTGCAGTCGGTGGTGGAGAGGATGCATCGAGTACAACGATGTTGTCATCAAATAGATGTGAATTTAACCATTGTGGGGTGACGAAATAATCGTTGTACATAAGCTATCTCCATCCTGGGCTGATAAATTATTTTAAAATTATTGAATTTGATTGGGTGCTGGCAGTGCTGAAGGGGATTGTGGCTGCCCTTGTTCAAGGGGAGTTGTTGAACGTGTATAAATGTTCATACCCGCTAAAACAATACCGCCAACAGAACCAAAAGCACATAATGCGCAAAGTGCGATAACAACCTTTTTCATTTTTTATAGCCTGCCTAGTGATAAAAATTCAAAATAGTATAAGAACTCAGAGTATAACCAGATGAGTGTTGCAAACAAGTTAAAAGCTATTTTTTCTGTTGCATAATGGGCGTTTTGCAAAAAGCTTCCCAATTTTTATGTATAATGGGTATTAATACAGTAGTTTTGCGAAGCGGTTGGCAAAAAAATTTTTTTCCTATTTCGTATTGTTGTCGGTTTCGTTATCTTTCATCTTAACTTTGGTCACCTGCATAATTTATGTCCCTGTCAAATAAAACTAAAGAACAAATAACTCAGTGGTATAAAGGGTTGTCCGTACAAATTGACGGGTTTGTTTCCCGAGCCCCACAGCGGGAGATGATCGCGCAAGTCGCAAAAAACCTAGCGGATGATGATGGTCGCCATTTGGTCATAGAGGCACCTACAGGGGTGGGGAAAACGCTATCTTATTTAATACCGGGAATTGCAGTTGGCAGGGAAGAAGGAAAAACCTTAGTAGTCAGTACGGCAAATGTGGCGCTACAAGACCAAATTTATAGCAAAGATTTACCGTTATTAAGCAAAATTATTCCTGATCTAAAATATACGGGTGCATTCGGGCGTGCTCGTTATGTTTGTCCTCGTAATTTAGAAGCTATCTGCGCAGCAGAAGGCGAACAAATTGATTTAATGTTATTGGTGGAAGATAAAACAGAAATTGCGAATAGTGAAGAACGGGCAATTTGTCAGCAGCTGCGGCATGATTTTCAGAGCTTTGCATGGGATGGGTTAAGGGATCACCACAAACGTGCATTTAGTGATAGTTTATGGCGTAAAGTTAGCACTGATAAAATGAATTGTTTGGGTCGTAATTGCCAATTTTATCAGCGGTGTCCATTTTTTATTGCTAGGCGGGAAATCGAAGATGCCGATGTGGTGGTCGCTAATCATGCATTGGTTATGGCCGCAATGGAGAGTGAGTCGGTTTTGCCGGACCCGAAAAACTTATTATTAGTGCTTGATGAAGGCCACCATGTCCCAGACGTTGCGAGGGATGCCCTTGAAGTTGAAGGCGAAATTACGTTAGTTCAATTAACGGCACAGCTTGATAGCTTTATTCAGCATGTTGGGCAATATATGAGCCAATTTCGTCCAGTGAAGCCACCAAAGCTTGCTAATCCTGAACGGTTACAGCAACATGCAGAAAAATTACGGGAAACATTTCGCGATTTCTCATTATTAGCGAATGCATTATTACCAGAAACATCAAAAGAAACTGAATATTTATTTCCACTAGGTGTGTTACCTGAAGCAATGCAATTAAGCTGTCAGGTGTTGTTCAAGCAGACTGATGCGTTACAAGGGCTGGCTGAAGCTATCTTAAATGATTTAACGGAACAAACTGCGAAACAAGATATCGTTCGCTTACATCGTTCCATTATTGTGACTAGCAGGGCTATGGGGTACTTTGAAAATATGTCGAAGCTATGGCGGCTGGCGGCATTAGAGCAAAGTTCAGGAGCTCCTGTGTCAAAATGGTTAAGTCGGCGTTATGAGAAAAACCAATCTCGTTTCTTTATGCATTGTGCGGGGATCCGAGTAAGTGAGCAGTTACAACATTTGTTATGGCGCAATGTGCCTCATATTGTCATTACCTCGGCAACACTGAGGTCGTTGAACAGTTATTCACGTTTTATGGAGCTCACAGGGCTATCCGAAAAAAGTGATGACCGCTTTGTGACATTGTCTTCCCCTTTTAACCATGTTGAGCAGGGTAAAATTATTATTCCTAAAATGGAATATGAGCCAACTATCAATAATGAAGCTGAACACTTAGCAGAAATGGCGGTATTTTTCCGTGAGCAATTTACTCAAAATACTCATCGTGGAGTATTGGTTTTATTTAGTAGCCAAAGAGCGATGGAAGGCTTTCTCGAACACGTAAAAGGTTTGCGCTTGCAGCTTTTGGTCCAAGGAGATCAACCTCGCTACCGGTTAGTTGAAACACATTGCGAAAGAATTAACCAAGGGCAAGCTAGTGCCTTAATTGGCTTACAATCGTTTGCTGAGGGGTTAGACCTCAAAGGGGAATACTTAACTCAGGTCCATATTCATAAAATTGCGTTTCCACCAGTAACAAACCCAGTGATTATCACAGAAGGGGATTGGTTGAAATCATTGAAGAGATACCCATTTGAAGTACAAAGTTTACCGAGCGCTTCATTTAATTTGATACAGCAAGCGGGCAGGCTAATTCGTAGTCATGAATGTTATGGTGAAATTATTATTTATGATAAACGTTTGCTGACTAAAAATTATGGTAAAAGGCTATTAAATGCATTACCAGTATTTCCGATAGAACAACCCGAAATACCTAAAAAACAGTAAATAATTAAATTAACTCATTTTATTTTTAGATATTTAAATAACAGTTTGATTTATAGTTATTTACTCGCAAATAAAATGGCCACTTTTCAGTGGCCATTGGTCAATTTTAATTGACTCTATTTACGACATTACTCAATATTTGCTTCTAAGAACCAGAGGAATTTATCCATATCGCGGGAAGCCGCAGTAAACATATCCGCAGTGTCTTCGTCTTCCACTTCATCAATGGCTTTGCGGATATCATTCGCGACAATAGCATAGCGGTCGGCTAACGCTTTCAAGTGGTCTTGTACGCTATGGATATTAATTGGGTAAGCTTCTAACGAGGTGAAGCGGTTAACTTCTTGGGTTGTACCAATAGCAACCCCACCCAATTGAACCGCGCGCTCTGCGAATTCATCTAAATGTTCAACTAACGTGGTTCTAAAGCCATCTAGCATTTCATGTACAGCGATAAAATTGCGACCACGCATATTCCAGTGGGCTTGTTTAGTCATTAGAGAGAGATCGGTAAAGTGGACAACCATAACATTAAGAATTCCAATGGTTTCCAATTTTACGCTGTCTTCCATATCATTACGTGTATATAAAAGTTCATTTGAAGATGCTTTAAATAATTTAGCTGTGCTCATGATTCATCCTCTCTTAAATATGAATTTGTTTAGTAACCTCATCTGTCAATAAATATAAAATAACCAAACTAATTTGTCATAATGTAATAAACGATTAATTTAATAGGTCTATTCGATAAACTTTATTAACCGTTAATTAATTGTGGATCTTCGATACTAATCGTTTTTGACAATAAGTGCGATAGAGATAATTAATTTTTATTTAAAGCATAAACTAGAAATAAAAATAGATTATTTCAAATTGATGAATAAAACTTTACACGAAAAAAGGTTAATAAATATCAATATATCGAATTTATTAACCTTGACTGTCTTTGTTTGCTTCTAGCTTTTAGTGGCTAGGACACTTTTTCAATTTTTGACTTTGGTACCGCTGTTGAGGTGGAGCCAATAGAAGCACAGACAATACATAATAAGGCTAACCACTGAGTCATCGTTAAGTGCTCATTTAGGAAAACAATTCCTAAAAATGCACCCATACAAGGTTCAAGGCTCATCAATGTACCAAAAGTTCGGGCAGGTAAACGCGTTAGCGCGATCATTTCTAAAGTATAAGGAAATGCGGTTGATAAAATCGCGACTGCTAGTGCAATAGGTAAAATTGAGGGGTCGAACATCACCTCGACACCTGTTTGCATTAAACCGATCGGGAAGAAAATCATCGCAGAAATAAATGAACCGATAGCCACGGTGGCAGCGCCATAGCCCGCTCCCGCTCGTTGGCCAAATATAATATACAACCCCCAACAGACACCGGCTCCGAGAGCATAGATAGCACCGAGTGTATCAATGGATTCAATATTATCGCCAATTGGGAGTAAAAATAATAACCCAACTATAACAAGGGCTATCCACAAAAAATCAATTGGGCGGCGAGAGGAGAACATTGCGACAGCTAAAGGACCAGTAAACTCTAGTGCAACGGCTATTCCTAATGGAATGCGCTCAAGGGAAAGGTAAAACAAATAATTCATCGTACCTAGGGACAAGCCGTAGGCTAGCAGTGGAACTAGCGAGCTTCTTCTGAATTTTAAACGCCAAGGTTTAAAAATAACAAATAATATAATTGTAGCAAGCAATAAACGTAAACCAGTAACACCGGGAGCGCCGATAACAGGAAATAAAGTTTTAGCTAAAGAAGCCCCGCTTTGAATAGAGGTCATAGCAAGCAGTAATAACCCGATAGGTAATAGCGGAAATGCGCTCTTTTTAGTGTCGGCAGACATAAATAAGTAAACCTCAGACAACGTAACTTAATTGGCAATAAATATTTAGAAAAATAAGTATTTGATGATGAAAAATAATTTCTGACAGATTATCTCATAAAACCCTGCTGCTTTATATTTCTTTATTTTACAGCTAACGATAACAAGGTGATAAATGTGCTCTATGGGTATTCAAGGTGTTGGTTTAACTGAATGACGATGTTATAAACATGGATTAATTTTATGGTGGGAAGGATGATGCTTGAGCTTCTACACTAGGCTCGTATAATTCCATTCTCTAAAAAGCCACTATAAAAATGGAAATGAGGAACAAATGGGAAAAATTAAAAGCATTGCAGTGTATTGTGGTTCAAGCATGGGGAAAAACGAAATTTATCAGCAAAAAGCCATTGAATTTGCTAAAGAAATGGTTAGTCGCGATATCGCATTAGTCTATGGTGGGGCGAGTGTGGGGATTATGGGAACGGTTGCTGATACTGTTTTGTCATTAGGTGGTAAGGCGATTGGTGTGATCCCTTCATTGCTAGAAGAACGCGAAATTTCTCATAAGAATTTAACTGAGCTGTATAAAGTTGAAACGATGCATCAGCGTAAAAGTAAAATGATTGAACTTGCCGATGCTTTTGTCGCTTTACCAGGCGGATATGGCACGCTTGAAGAGTACGCAGAAGTATTTACTTGGAGCCAAATTGGTTTACATACTAAACCATGTGCCTTGTTTAATATTAATAATTATTGGCAACCATTGATTGATATGACAAATAAAATGGCGGATGAAGGTTTCCTACATGAAAAATATCGTCATATGGCGATTGTGAATGATTCGCCAGCTGAATTACTAGAAAGCTTCGAAACGTATATTGCGCCACCAATTAAAACTTACGATTAGCATTAATATCGAAATCACAGAGAGGAATGCATGATAAGGGAAGCTATAAAAAGTGATATAGACTCTATTTTATCGCTTTATCAAATTTTGTTTTCGGAAATGGCATTACTAGACCCCGAGCGCTTACAACCTGCAGAGCAGGCTAGGGAATTTATTGAAAATGCGATTATCGATGATAAATTTTATTTGTTAGTTGCTGAATTTAACGGTGAGATTAAAGGATTTTGCATCGCGCAACAACAAGTTGCTGATCCTTATAGCTGCATTGTTCCTCGAAATTTTGGTTATATTTTTGACTTAGTGGTTGACCCCAATTTCCGTGGTGAAAAAGCAGGGCAAAAATTACTCGATGGCATTAAAGTATGGGCGAAGAGTAGGCAGTTTAGCCATTTGGAGCTGTCGGTATTAGCGCAAAATCATAAAGCCATTAAGTTTTATGAGCGAGAAGGGCTAACAGAAATCAGCCGTACTATGGGGATCACGCTTTAGTTTGGCATTTAGTCAGCCTTTCCTTCTGTGTTAATCAATTTGCTGAAAACAGCACAAGATCTAAGCGGTGTAATATGGCATAATGCGCCGCTATTTATACCTGCCATACTCTAATGACCATGCATGGAATGTATTTTGCTGCTCAAATCACTATTTTGGGTTGTTTTGCACGCTGTAGTCATGGAACCCAAATCATCGCAGGCTATTTTACACCGTTTAATTTAAGGCATAGCAGTGTTAACAACGAACAATATCACTATGCAGTTTGGCAGTAAGCCACTGTTTGAAAACATTTCAGTTAAATTTGGCACAGGCAACCGTTATGGTTTGATCGGCGCAAATGGCGCAGGTAAATCCACATTTATGAAGATCTTAGGGGGAGACTTAACCCCAACAGCGGGTAATGTGAGCACGACTGATCCAAATGAGCGTATTGGTAAACTTCGCCAAGATCAGTTCGCATTTGAAGAATTTACCGTGCTTGATACCGTGATTATGGGGCATAGCGAACTGTGGGACGTCAAACAAGAGCGCGATAGGATCTACGCCTCACCTGAAATGAGCGAAGAAGACGGCTACCGAGTCGCTGACTTAGAGGTCGCTTATGGTGAAATGGACGGCTATAGCGCAGAAGCACGTGCAGGTGAATTATTACTGGGTGTAGGTATCCCTGTTGAACAGCATTATGGGCCGATGAGTGAAGTCGCACCTGGCTGGAAACTGCGTGTGCTACTGGCACAGGCCCTATTTTCTGATCCAGATATTTTATTACTCGATGAGCCGACGAACAACTTGGATATCGATACGATTCGTTGGTTAGAGCAAGTGCTGAATGATCGTAACTGTACCATGATCATTATTTCCCATGATAGGCACTTTTTAAATACCGTATGTACGCACATGGCTGACCTAGATTATGGTGAATTACGTTTATTCACGGGTAACTATGATGAATATATGATCGCGGCAACCCAAGCTCGTGAACGTCTATTGTCGGATAACGCAAAGAAAAAAGCGCAAATTGCTGAGCTGCAATCTTTCGTTAGTCGTTTTAGTGCGAATGCTTCTAAGTCGAAACAAGCGACTTCCCGCGCACGTCAAATTGATAAAATTCAATTGGATGAGGTGAAAGCGTCTAGCCGTCAAAACCCATTCATTCGTTTTGAACAAGAGAAAAAATTGTTCCGCAATGCACTGGAATTAGAAGCGGTAACGAACGGTTATGACCAAGGGCCATTATTTAAAAACGTCAATTTATTACTGGAAGTTGGCGAAAAAATGGCGGTTATTGGTGCTAACGGTATCGGTAAAACGACATTCTTAAAAACGCTGGTGGGTGAACAACCTGCAACGAGCGGAATGGTTAAATGGTCAGAAAACAGTAGCATTGGTTACTATGCTCAAGACCACGCAGAAGATTTTGAAACAGATTTAACCGTGTTTGACTGGATGAGTCAGTGGAAAAGTGAAGGAGATGACGAGCAAGCGGTGCGCAGTATTTTAGGCCGTTTACTGTTTTCTCAAGATGACATTAAAAAGAAAGTTAAAGTGTTATCCGGTGGTGAACAAGGGCGCATGTTATTTGGTAAGTTAATGATGCAACAACCAAATATTTTGATTATGGATGAACCAACCAACCACTTGGATATGGAATCTATCGAATCATTAAACTTAGCTCTCGAATTATACAAAGGAACGTTAATTTTCGTTTCCCATGACCGTGAGTTTGTCAGCTCGTTAGCGAGCCGTATTTTGGAGATTAAAGAAGATAAAGTCATTGATTTCAAAGGTACTTATGATGAATACCTGACAAGCCAAGGTGTCGTTCTTTAAATCTGGTTTTTGGATGAAAAACAAAAAGCCCTCAATTCTGAGGGCTTTTTAATGGGCGAAGTAAACTTAGTTTTTCTTCACAAATTCAGATTTCAATTTCATTTGGCCGAAGCCATCAATTTTACAGTCGATATTGTGGTCGCCTTCGACCAAACGGATACCTTTAACGCGGGTACCAATTTTTAGCATAGAAGAGCTGCCTTTGACTTTAAGATCTTTAATAACCGTGATGGTATCACCATCAGCTAACAGGTTGCCATTGGCATCTTTTACAATCAATTCATCAATATCAGCTACAGGCTCGGCATCATTCCATTCATGCGCGCACTCAGGGCAGATATACATATCGTTATCAGTATAGGTGTATTCAGACTGGCATTTCGGGCAAGGAGGGAATTGCATATTCATACTCTCAGTAACTTTATCAAAAGAATAAACAGTGGTGATATTTAAACCATCAAGCACCACAAAAGAGAGATAGTATAAGGTGAAAGGACAATTAAATTATTTTTTCGGATTATTCCTAATTTTGGTGTGATGAAAATGGGAAAAAGGCGAGAAAAGCCTCGCCTGAGTGATGAGAAAAAACAACTTGCCCGAAAATTTAGTCGTTAGCCTTTAGAACAGACTTCACAGTGGGGATCTTTGCTAAGTTTAAATTGGCGAAAATCCATAGTCATTGCATCAAATAACAATACTTTTCCTGAATTAACTTTCCCATAATTAGCTAATAATTTAATTGTTTCCATTGCTTCTAGCGTACCAATGGTACCAACTAAAGGGGACATAACTCCGGCTTCAACACAAGTTAAGTTATTTTCACCAAATAAACGGCTTAAACAGTGATAACAAGGGGTGCTTTCTTCATAAGTAAAAACAGATAATTGCCCTTCCATGCGGATGGCAGCACCTGAAACTAGTGGTTTTTTCTGTGGTAAACACAGGCGATTAAGCTGTTCACGAATGGCAACGTTATCGGTGCAGTCTAAGACCACATCATGGTGCATGATTAATTCATCAAGTTGAGCATCATCTAGTTGTGCATTGACGGTGTCAATTTGGATATGTGGGTTAATGGCAGCAAGTTGCACTTTAGCTGAATCAACTTTGGGTGTACCAATGGTGGCGTCACGGTGCAAAATTTGCCGTTGCAAGTTAGATAACGACACAGTATCGAAATCCACCAATGTCAGATGACCGACACCGGCAGCAGCAAGGTATTGTGTTGCAGAGCAGCCTAAACCGCCAAGGCCAATAACTAGCACTTTGCCAGCCTTAAGTTTTTCCTGCCCATCGAAATCAAACCCACGGAGGATAATTTGGCGGTTATACCGCAACATTTCCAGATCGCTAAGCTCTTGCACAGTTATTATTCACTTTTTAATAAATAGTTAAACATTTCGACTTCAACCATTTCACCTGCTTCAACACGCCCACGCTCTCGTTCAAGGACAATAAAGCAGTTAGCTAAACTAAATGAACTAAACACGTGTGAGCCTTGGTGACCCGTTGTGGCGACTTGTAACTGTCCTTGCTCATTGGTGCTTAGAATTCCTCGTTGAAAATCTAAACGGCCCGGGCTTTTCTTCAATGTGGTGGTAACTGGAACTTTAAAGCGTAGCGGGGCACGCCATTGGCTGTGCCCTGAAAGACGAGCAATCAGCGGTTGAACCAATTGGTAGAAGGTGAGTGCTGCGGAAACGGGGTTCCCCGGTAGCCCACAAAACCAAGCGTCACTCAGCTTGCCAAATGCAAAGGGTTTTCCTGGTTTTATAGCTAACTTCCAAAAACCAATCGTGCCTAATTCATCCAAAATTTGTTTGGTATAGTCGGCTTCACCCACGGAAACTCCACCACTACTGATCACTAAATCCGCGTGTTGGTTAGCTTCGATAAAGGTTTGTTTGAGTTTTTCTGGCGAGTCCGGTATCACACCTAAATCGAGCACTTCGCAGTTAAGTTTTTCAAGCATCAGACGGACGGTAAAGCGGTTAGTATCATAAATTTGCCCATCAGCTAAAGGAAGGCCGACCGCTTGCAGTTCATCACCCGTTGAAAAAACGGCAACTTTAAGGCGACGATATACGGTGACATCTGCAATACCCAGTGAAGCAATTAAAGGTAGCTGAGCAGTGGTAAGTAAGGTTCCTGCAGGGAACACCGCACTGCCTTGGGCAATATCTTCCCCAGCTTTACGAATATTACTGCCTTGTTTGATGGGGTGGGTGAATATAATCCCTTGTTCGGTTTGTTCTGTAGACTCTTGCATGACAACAGTGTCCACACCTTGTGGAATTGGAGCACCCGTCATAATACGCACGCAGCAACCCGCTTTGAGCTCACCTTCCATCGGGTTGCCAGCAAATGATTTACCTGCCACAGGCATTGGCGTTTTACCATCCCAATCGGCAAAACGTAAGCCATAACCATCCATCGCAGAATTATCAAATGGCGGAACATTGATAGGGGAAATTAGGTCTGTTGCAATGATGCGCTGTGCAGAGGAGGTCAGTGGAATGATTTCTGTATCTGTGACGGTTTTCGTTTGAGATAGTAATTTTTCCAATGCAACATCTAGAGAAATCAAATCGTTAGTATGACACTGATCCATAAATAATGACCCTCATTATTGTTATCTGCCTTGAGGCTTTAAAATGTGTTCGTAATGCATATTATGGCAGAAATCCATTAGTGGGTGAATGAATAGAAATTGATTACAGATAGCTTTTGGTCAGATTTAACCAGTAAGGTGGCATTATCACAAACAAAATTATGCACAGAATGGTTAATGCTTAGGTTATGTATTGTGTTACTTATTGGCGGGTTATTGGTTTTTCACCATTCAAGGTTAAAGGATTGAGAGAAAGTGTGATAAAAATCACGTTATATAAGGTGTTAAACCGTTTAAAGAAAGTAATCATTGGGTGAATGAATTACAGGGTTAAATGCAATTATTTCACGGCAATTATCTATGTTGTGCTGGATTATCTGTACCTGCTGTTTTAGAGTACCGCACACCTGCATTTTATAAAAATAGTAATACCATTTGTGGAGGCTCACATGTCATCTCTGAGTAAAGAGGCCGAATTAGTTCATGCCGCGCTGGAGGCTAGAGGCTTAGAAACGCCTTTACGTATCCAGCCAAAGTCAGGCGACGAACGTAAGAAACTGATTGAAGGGCACATGACAGAGATCATGACGCTGCTGAATTTGGATTTAACCGATGACAGTTTAGCTGATACCCCTCGTCGTATCGCAAAAATGTATGTTGATGAAATTTTTTCAGGGCTTGATTACGCAAACTTTCCAAAAATCACTTTGATTGAAAATAAAATGAAAGTGGATGAAATGGTCACGGTGCGTGATATCACGCTAACAAGTACCTGTGAACACCATTTTGTTACGATCGATGGAAAGGCTACGGTTGCCTATATTCCAAAAGACAAAGTGATTGGTTTATCGAAAATTAATCGCATTGTGCAATTTTTCTCACAGCGCCCACAAGTGCAAGAGCGCTTAACTCAGCAAATTTTGGTTGCTTTGCAAACATTATTGGGAACAACAAATGTGGCAGTTTGCATAGATGCGGTGCATTATTGCGTGAAAGCTCGTGGTATTCGTGACGCGACAAGTGCAACAACAACAACGTCACTTGGTGGGTTATTTAAATCAAGCCAAAATACACGGCAAGAATTTTTACGTGCAGTTCGTCACTTATAATTTATGACAACAACGACACCGTCAAGCCGCATTGACCAACTTGACGCTGTTCGTGGTATAGCAATTTTAGGTATTCTGCTAATGAATATCTTTGCATTTGCTTTACCACAAGCAGCGTATTTAAACCCTTACTATACCAATACAACATCCGATTCAGAGGCTTACCTCTGGGGTGTTTTCAATGTCCTTTTTCAAGGTAAAGTTCTCGCGATTTTTTCAATCCTATTTGGGGCAACGCTTGCTTTATTACACTCTCGCTCTCTTCGTTGGAACCAGTGCCGTTTATCTGTTTTAGCCCTATTCGGGGTGATCCATGGGGTTGGTTTTTGGGATGGTGATATTCTGTTGGCTTATGCATTAACCGGCTTGTTAGTGACCTATTTGCTTAATCAATATGATGATAGTTTATTATTGAAAATAGCACTATCAATCTATTTGGTTGGGTTAGTTATTTTGCTCGTGTTGGGAAGTAGTATAGATCCCTCCGGTTTTTGGCAAACCTCGGATGAGCAACTGGCATTTGAATATGTGATGCATACCTCGGGGGGAATGGATGGTGTGCTTTATCGGGCGTCAGAGATGCTCAAAATGGTTGAAATGTTGGTTATCCAATATGGCTGGCAATTAGCGGCATTGATGATTATTGGCGCACTGTTAATGAAAAATGGCTGGTTACAAGGGCAATTTAGCGCTCAACACTACCGTCAAATAGCCTACATATTTATCTTGCCATCGATATTGGTCCAAATAGTTTCGCTATACATGCAAAGCCAATTTAATTGGAGTTATTTTTCAACATCAATCATTGGTTACATTATTAATGAGCTAGTTATTCCATTCCAATCTTTAGGATATATCGCTTTGGTGTATGGTTTTTGGGAAAAAATCGCAAATAACAAGGTAATCCATGGGCTGCAATATGTGGGGCGGATGGCGCTGAGTAATTATATTTTGCAAACGCTAATTTGTACCACACTGTTTTACCAATTAGGCTATTTTGGTCAATTCACGCGGGTTGAATTAATTGTCTTGGTTCCCATTATTTGGGGAATAAATGTATTGTTTTCTTATTATTGGCTGATGTTTTTCAGACAAGGCCCACTTGAATGGTGTTGGCGCAAATTAACAGCAAAGTTAATAGGTAGATGAGTATTTATCTACCTATATATCTACTTCAATTTATTGACTTCATCCGGTGAAACCGCCGGATAGCCTTTAATTCCGGCTGGCATTTTAATCGGGGCTGGGATCGATTCTTGTTCACCTAAAAATTTAGGCTCCCGTTTTAAGATATATAAATCTGCCAGAGCGCCTAGCCGCGCAAACACTTCACGCACTCTCACTCTATACATCCCAGAAGGTGTCGGAACCGCTAAACATTGCGCATCAATACCTTTATGTTTGGCGATAAAGACCGCACGTTCACAATGAAAACGCTGGGTAATAATCGTAAAATTATCGGTATCAAACACTTTTTTAGTGCGTACTACGGAGTCTAATGTCCTAAAACCAGCAAAATCGAGCACAATTTTGGAGGCTGGAACCCCTTCTTTAATTAAATCTTTGCGCATGTTGATTGGCTCATTGTAATTATGAGCGCCATTATCACCACTGAGGAGCAAATATTTCACTTTTCCACTGTGGTATGCCTCCGCTGCGCCTTTAATGCGATAGGTATAATAGAGGTTATTAACACCAGAGGCATAATATTTGGATGTGCCGAGTACCATCCCGACATCGCGCGCAGGCAATTTTTCTACATCTTCATAGATATAGGGGGCGGTATCCCAGCTTATCCAGCGATCAAGCAACATTATGGTCGTAAATGCGATCCCTGCAAGAATAATAAGACCAAAAAACAGACGTTTCCTCATGTCCTAGCCTTGATAATAAAGAGTCATAATCCGAAATTGTCAGCCTCAGTAGGCCTGTGTCTCTAGGCTACTTGACTTAAATTAGTGACGCAAGTCGCGTAACGTAAAGTCATGTCAATGTCTGCACACTAATCGAAGTTGACTAATATTAAGCCTAATAATTGAATCAAAATTAATCAGACATTGGATGAAAAAGGTAAATCACGTTCTCATCAAAGAGTGATTCGCTTCACATCATGGTAGTTTTTATGGAATGAAGCTATATATTATGAAATTTTAATTCTATATTTTTAATTTGAAGTGAAATATTGTTTCTTTGACGGGTTTTTGTGAATAGCAGATCTTTAATTAGATAGGTGAGGAAAGTATGAAACTAACGACATTATTAGCCGCGAGTGCTGTGTTTGTTACCGCGAGTGTGGCAGCGAAAGAGTACCAAATCAATCATACCGATCAGTTAAAATCACTCAATGATGCGACTAAAAGTACGGAAGTCTGGGAAAAAGCAGAAATATTAACCGATTTTACGTACCCATGGGAAAAGGAAGCGGCTCCCAAAACAGATTTTCGCGCTTTGTGGAGTGATGACGCATTATATTTCCGTTTTATTGCAGATGATAAAGATATTCAGTTAGGTGATAACCCAGATAAAGACCAAGCGGTGTTAGATTCTGACCGAGTCGAACTCTTTTTTGCGACTAGCCCTGAACTAAAACCTTATTACACGGCTGAAATGGACCCGAAAGGACGTACTTTCGATGCAAAAGCTAATTATTACCGTGAAGTTGACCCAAGTTGGAACTGGGAGACATTACAAACCGTGGGTGAAATAACGCCAAATGGTTATGTATTAACGGGAAAAATTGATTTGGATGAATTTACCAAACTTAATTTATGGCAAGACGCAGACAAGCAGACACTAATGTGTGCCATTTTACGTGGGGAGTTCAGCGCGGGTGAACCTAAGCAAGTGCGTAAATGGATTAGCTGGATCAAACCTGATTCTGTTAAACCTGATTTTCACATCCCATCTGCCTTCGGAACCTGTAAGTTCGTAAAATAGAGCTATCGCCGGTGGCTTTCGTCACCGGTATTTTTTCAATACAGACCTATTATTGTGAGAAAGATCATAACCCGCAATTAAGTTGTACAAAATTGCAGTGATTTAAATTGAAATAAAAATTCATTTAATGTATTTTTTAATGAAATTAAATTTCATGAGGGCGTTTTAATGTCTCTAGCCGAAAATACTCTGAGTGACTGCCTACACAATGAATTCAATCAGGAAACACAACAGTTTTCACGGTTGGATACACTCTCGATGGTGAAGGTTATTAACCAAGCAGATAGTACCGTTGCAGGGGCCATTCAGGCCGTTCTACCCGCGATTGCCCAAGTGGTTGACGCGATTGCCGGATGCTTAAAACAAGGTGGGCGCTTGTTTTACATTGGGGCGGGAACCAGTGGCCGGCTAGCCGTGTTAGACAGTGCAGAATGCCCACCCACATTTGGCACTTCACCTGAAATGGTGCAGTCGATTATTGCAGGTGGCCAAAATGCCATGCTAAAAGCGGTTGAAAATATTGAGGATTCAGTAGAGTCAGCGATTGAAGAGCTAAAAAAACGCCAACTCTGTGCCAAAGATGTCGTGGTGGGTATTGCAGCCAGCGGACGCACACCATTTACCTTAGCGGGCATTGAATATGCTAATGAAATCGGTGCGTTAACGGTGGCAATTACTACGCGAGGCCGAGGGCTAGTCAGCGAAGTAGCAAAATTGGCGATTGCCCCCGATGTTGGCCCTGAAGTGTTATCAGGTTCGACTCGCATGAAAAGCGGTACTGCGCAAAAAATGATTTTAGGCATGCTAAGTACTTGTGTGATGGGGAAATTAGGCCGTATTCATACTAATTTAATGGTTGATGTTGTTGCGAGTAATATCAAATTACTGCGCCGCGCAGAACGAATTGTAAGTGAGGTCTGCGGTATTGATGAACACACCGCAGCAGAGCTATTGGCACAAGTGGATTATCATCCACGACGCGCAATTTTAATGCATGAGTTACAAATCAACGCACAGCAAGCGACGGACATCGTTCAACAGCATCCAAATACCACATTGGACAGCATGTTAGATACACACCGTTAATAAATGGGGATAGCGTGATGGAAAGCTAGCATATAGCTTAGCCAACACCGGGGGAATAATATGGCTAATAAGATAGAACATCTGGAAGTACTCGCCAGAGAAATAGAAAAATATGCGGGCGGCTTTGAGAACGTGGCAACATTAACTCATTGTATGACGCGTATCCGTTTAGTTTTAAAAGATAATAGCAAATTCGATGCTGAGGCCTTGAAGCAAATTGAAGGCGTAAAAGGCGTGATTTTCAATGGTGAACAGCAACAAGTGATTGTTGGGATGGGAACCGCAGCAAAAGTCTTTTCAGTGATGAACAAACGTATGCAAGGTAGTTCGTCCTCAACAACAGAAACGGCTAAGCCTACAGAAAAAAAAGCGTTCTCGATCCGTCGTACTTTAAATACGTTAGCCGCTATATTTGTCCCTACCATTCCAGCTCTGATTGGTTGCGGTCTTATTATGGGGCTAATCAATATCGTCCGCTTGGTTGCTCCGGGTGTTGTCGACCAATTCCCTGAGTTATTTAAGTTATTAAAATTGATTGGTAGCGCAGTATTTGTTTATCTTTCAATTATGATTGGGGTGAATACCGCGAAAGAGCTTGGTGCTTCCACCTCAATTGGTGCGGTCATGGCTGGGCTACTTTCGATGCCAGGTTTAGCGGATATCACCTTATTTGGCTCGAAATTAGTCCCAGGTAGTGGGGGGATTTTTGCGGTACTGATGGTGGTCGTTTTCTCTTCTAAATTTGAAGTGTGGTTTAGAAGTATCATTAAAGAAAGCTTAGATCTTATCGTGACGCCATTTGTGACCATTTTAGTCTCTGCGATGGTCGCAATTGTGGTGTTCCAACCCGCAGGACATTACTTAAACCAGATTTTGGCTCAAGGGGTTTCTGTCGCTTTATTAAATAGTGGCGGTGGCGCCGTGGCGACTGGCGGTATCTTAGGCGGCAGTTTCTTATTCTTATTACTAACGGGTTTACACCAAGGTTTGATCCCAATTCATGCTGAAATTTTGCAAACTTTTGGCCTGAATTACTTGTTCCCAATTTTAGCGATGGGCGGAATGGGGCAAGTGGGCTCGTGTTTCTGGGTTTATTTAAAAACCAAAAACCAACGTTTGAAAAAAACCTTAGTCGGTGCGTTGCCTGTGGGTATTTTTGGTGTCGGTGAACCGTTATTATTCGGTGTGTCATTGCCATTAGGTAAACCATTCATTGCGGGTTGTATTGGTGGCGCGGCTGGCGGGGCATTAATGGCATTCTTCCATGTCGGGATCATCATTCCTTTTGGAACAGCAGGGTTATCATTAATTCCATTAGTGGGTGATGGCCAAATCCTGGATTTCTTAATTGCTGTTGCGGGTGCATGGATTGTCGGGTTCATTGCCAGTATGATAATAGGCTTCACTGATCCAGAAAAATAATTAGAAGGAAAAGCCATGTCGACACTGACGGTAAAACTGGAAAGCATGCAGACACGCGGTAAAGGCACAGAACAACGTATTGCCACATTTTTGTTGGATAATCGCGAAAGCCTTATTGCGATGAATGCAGCGGAATTGGCACAAGCGGCTGGGGTCAGTAGTGCATCTGTTATCCGCTTTTCTCGCCAAATGGGTTACCGTGGCTACCCTGAATTTAAAGTCGATTATTTGTCGGATGAGAAGCAACACAAAGCGGAAAGTTTATACGGTAATCTGAGTCGTCACGATGATACTTCTCAGATTATCGCCAAAACAGGGCAAATGTTTATTTCGGCTATTGAAAAATCACTGGATTTACTTGAGCCATCTGTCGTAGATACCATCGCGCAAAAAATGTTTCAGGCCAAACGTATCGTGCTGTTTGGTGTCGGGTCTTCAGCCATTGTTGCCAGTGATATTTTCCATAAATTAGTTCGCATTAATAAACACGCACTGTTTAGTTATGATTTGCATGTTCAGCTAAGTTATTCGGCAAATTTGGGGCCGGAAGACCTTGCAATTGCGGTAACAGCGCGTGGAAATACTCAAGAAATCAATAGCATGCTTCGAGCTGCAAAAGAAACAGGTTGCCCGACAGTCGCACTGACGCGGTTTGGTCAAGATGAAGCGATAAAGTTAGCGGACTTCGCCTTGCCTTATTTTTATGATGAGCAACATTCCCAATTAGGCATCATCACCCCCCAAGTGTTACAGATGATTACTTTCGATACATTATTTTTTAAATACCTCACGTTAGCAGATAGTGATGCAAATGAAGCATTACAAAAAGGGCGACGCGCACTGATACAAGGCAAGAGTTAATGATTGTAACGGAGTTAGCGATAGGTGCACTTATTGGGCTGATTATTAGCACAACGGGTGTCGGTGGTGGTGTGATTGTATTACCGATACTGACCTATTTTTTTGGGCTGAATGCATTAGCAGCCGTAGCCACGGCCAATTTCCTTTCGATGCTAATGAAGGTTTCTTCTTCTTATATGCATTTTCGCTTAGGCAATATCCCCTTTAAAGGTGCGCTCATTGTATTAGCGATTATGTTGCCGAGCACCTTTCTTTCTAGTTTGCTTGTGACATGGCTTGGGGGATTACCGGGGTATGAAAAACAAGTCGAGTGGGGTATTAACCTGTTAGTGGCTGCTGCCATTATCTTTTCGCTCTATTTATTTGTTCAGCGAATGTTTTTTGTTTCGATCATCAAACAAGAAGCGGCAAAAGGAGATCAGCTAAAATCCATGGCTGTGCCAGCTGTTCTAGCGGGTGTTGTACTTGGTGCAACTGGAGTTGGTGGTGGGGTGGTTGTTCTCCCAATGTTGTTGCGCTATATGCAACTGAATATTAAGCAAGCAATTGGCACATCGATTTTTGTAACAACTGTGTTGTCTGGCTCTTCTGCTTTGGCCTATGCGCAAGACGGTTATACCGATTTAAAATTGGCGCTGATACTGTGTGCGGGGGCATTGATTGTGATGCCACTGGCTAAATATTTACTGATCCGTTTATCCGAACGCACTTTCCAATACATTACATTGTTATTAATTACCTGTAGCGCAGTTATGATGACAATGAATTTATTCACTTTCTAGATTTATGTCCTATTATTGGCGGCATCAATAATAGGACTGCTCTCTTACCAAAAAACAGTATTTTTTATTGCTGATTAAGTTCTTTTGCCATTTCTTGGTAAATAAACTGGCGCTCATAGTTTAGGTCTTCGTCTTGTAAGGAAGAAAACTGGCTGAGTGTCATTGCCAGTAAGGTGGCAGCTATAAGTACAATTAAGCCACTAGAAAGCAGTTTTGCCCGAAATGTTGCTTGTGGCGCAAGCACAAAAGCACCGCTAATAGCCGCACCAAGTACAGCACCACCAATATGAGCAGCGTTATCAATACCTGACTGCAAACCATTGATGAGAGTTAGCGCAATCATCCCAATAATATTATATAGCGGGCGTTTTAATTGGTTGCGTTCTTCAAGAGAGAGACTTGGGGTATTAATTCTTTTTAATAAATCAATTACAGAAGCGGCAGCTAACCCCATAATAGCGCCAGATGCGCCAATACCCACGGTAATATACACTGTGTTATCAGGTAAATATAAATTATTCCACGCATTCATTGATGCTCGGTTCGCTACTGCATTAATGGCTTCACTGTATTGCCAATAAGCACTAAAAAATGCCGCGCCAATACCTGAAAATAGGTATATCGCGAGCATCCTAAATTTCCCATAGGTACGTTCGCATTCAATCCCAATAACAAACAAAGCCAACGTATTCAAAGCAAGGTGCATACCACCTGAGTGCAATACCATACTAACTGGATAGCGCCACCAATCCCCCGTTAATGAAAGTTGGTAAACATTGGCACCAAATAACAATAAGTTATTTTCTTGAGAATCGAGTGGGGCGGCATAATTGAGTTGATAAAAATAAACAACAATATTCAGTGCTACAATAAAAAGCGTTAGAGCTATTGCCCATAGGGAAAACTTAGGTTTTTGTGGAATAGCAGCATTGAGGTCGCCAGTCATGTCAATATCCTATTAATCAGCCATGGCCGTTATCTTAAATAAGTGATTTGTTTAGCGCAATTTATCATTATCTGAGAAAACAGACATTCGTTTTTCGGGAGCTATAAAAAACAAAAAAGGAGCTCTAAAGAGCCCCTTTCAATCAATACCGTTATGACAAATTAAAACGAAGTACGTTTATAAGTACGGTACTCAGGCTTCCAGAAATTACGTTCAATGGCTTCATCAAGAGCGCTATCCGATGTGACGGTTGCCACACCTTGAACTTGTGCTTCTTTGGCAACTTGTTTAGCAATAATGCGAGAAACATCTTGGATATCAGATAGCAGAGGCAATAGCGCACCTTCACCATTTTTAGCAAGAGGTGAACAGCTGGCGAGAGCGCGGCTGGCGGCCATTAACATGCCATCAGTAACGCGTTTAGCACCAGAGGCGATCACACCAAGACCGATACCCGGGAAGATATAGGAGTTGTTACATTGTGCAATTGGGAACACTTGCTCTTTGTAAGATACTGGGCTAAATGGACTTCCTGTTGCGACCAATGCTTTTCCATCAGTCCAATTGATAATATCTTCTGGGCGAGCTTCAACACGTGACGTTGGGTTCGATAATGGCATCACGATAGGGCGTTCACAGTGCTTATGCATCTCTTTAATGATTTCTTCTGTGAATAACCCAGCTTGGCCAGACACACCAATCAATATGGTTGGTTTGGCATTGCGTACGACATCTAACAGTGAAATTGAGTCACTGTTAACATCCCAGCTGGCTAAATTCTCACTGTTTTGCGTTAACTTAGCTTGGAAATCGAGTAAATTAGGCAGTTTATCGGTTAATAAACCAAAGCGGTCAACCATATAAATGCGTGAACGCGCTTCTTCGTCGCTCAAGCCTTCGGATTTCATCTGGGCGATGATTTGCTCTGCAATACCGCAACCTGCGGAACCGGCACCCAAGAAAGTCACGCGTTGGTCGCTTAGCTTACTGCCTGCAGCATGGCTGGCGGCAATTAAGCTACCTAATGCAACGGATGCAGTGCCTTGAATATCATCATTAAAACAGCAAAGCTCATCACGGTAGCGGGTTAATAAAGGCATCGCATTTTTCTGAGCGAAGTCTTCAAATTGGAGCAATACGTTTGGCCAACGGCGTTTTACTGCTTGGACAAATTCATCAAGGAATTCGTTGTATTCATCACCAGTAATACGTGGGTGGCGCCATCCCATATATAGAGGGTCATTCAGACGCTGTGGGTTGTTGGTTCCTACATCAATAACAATAGGCAAAGTATAAGCAGGGCTGATACCCCCACAAGCGGTATAGAGAGAGAGTTTCCCAATTGGGATACCCATACCGCCGATACCTTGGTCACCAAGGCCTAAAATACGTTCGCCATCGGTAACAACAATCACTTTCACATTTTGTTTGGTGGCGTTTTGTAGCATGTCGTCGATGTATTCACGGTTTGGATAAGAAATAAATAAACCACGTGCACGACGATAAATGTCAGAGAAATGCTCACAAGCTTCACCCACGGTTGGGGTATAGATAATTGGCATTACTTCTGTCAGGTGGGCATCTATAAGGCGATAAAATAAGGTTTCGTTGGTATCTTGAATATTTCGCAGATAAATGTGTTTATCAATATCTGATTTAAAATCAATCAATTGACGGTAGGCACGTTCAACTTGTTCTTCGATGGTTTCAACTTGTTCAGGAAGTAAACCATGCAAGTTAAAATTTGCACGCTCTTCTTCGGTGAAGGCGCTTCCTTTATTCAGCAAAGGGAATTCAAGCAAAATTGGGCCAGCGTAGGGTATATAGAGAGGGCGTTTTGTTTCGTACTCATGTTCCATGAAATATCACTCTTCGGACGATTAATCAACAAAGTCAGGGTAGATCCTAAGCTAAACAGCAAATATGTACAGTAAATAATGATAAAAAAGCGTTAAAAAATTTACTGAAAAATATTGTGCATATGATAAGGAGTTTAAGCGCGAAAGGGAATGAAAGCCGATAACAGCATACTCATTACGGTAGGTAGATCACGGTTAGCCAAGTATGAATGAATTCTTTTTATCTCAGCGGGTTTTTAAACAATGGTTTAACTTCCTTATGGATAAATTTTCTTAATGTTTTTTTCTCTATTTTTAATGAGTTAGTGAGTGAAAAAATTAGTTTACTGTAAGCGAAATTATATTTTCAAATATCATATATTGCTGCATGTTTTTAACTGTTTTAGCTTAGGGTTATTAATTTATATTTCAATCTTGGGGTAAATCATAGATGAAAATTAAAAACATATTAATAATATTCATATTATTGATTATTTCTCTTTGCAATCTGTCATATGGAAATGGCTTTTTAACAAACAAAAAAGAGAAAGTAAAATCAGATAATATTGAAAATTCTTATAATAGTAAGAAAGAAATAGGTATTTTTATTATTTTGATTAGAGAATATATGAAGCAAGTGATGGTTGAATATAATAAACCATTATTAAATAAAGATTTTAATAAATACCATTATGAACACGCATTAGCTCATCTAGAAGTGCTTTTAAAACGTTTTGAAAATGGCAGTACTACGACTCGCAGGGATATTAGTTATCAAGAGGCTGCTGAAATAAATAAAAAAGCATTTGCAGCCTGTGACATGCCCTTTGATGCTTGGTTCTTTGCAGATGTTTTTGATGTCTTAGATCATGAAACTAATCAAAAAATTTGGGATGACATGCTAAATGCATTGGCGAATGATTCCCATGAAAGTGAAAAAAAAGTATTTTTATTTCTTTGGAATAAAATGAAAAATGTATCGGATTTAGATAAGATCGAAAAAAGCAAAAGATGGCTTAATAGACTTGAGCGCGTAATTATATCATTTAAATCATGATTGGAAATTATATTTTATTATTCTAGTTTTTATAATTTAATTATTATTAAATTAGTTCAATAGGTGAAGTTATGGAATTTGGTGTTTTTATCAGCTATATATTTAAGTTAATTATTAATGTATTTCTATTATTAATTTCTATAAATGTTTATGCAGAAAATAGACCGGGCTTTGTTTGTGGGCAGTTTAATAAGAATATTATAGAAATTCCTAGCGAGTATGTTTTTTTATTTGCTGAATATGAAGGGTATAGTTATTTTGACCCAAGGTTTATTGAAAATAAAAAAGGGTGTGAGGCTAATTTTAGAATTCTGCCAATGAGGATGTCATGGCCAGATTTAAAGCCATTTAGTGAAGTCAGCCATGATGTTAAAATGATAGAAGTCTATGTTGAGCCATTAAATAGTGACCCTGAAAAATATTTCAGTCATAAAAAAAATATATACCTAAATATGGGGAGGCTTAAAAGAAAGGGTGAACTATATTATGATGAGGAATTAGAACTTTATTTTAATGAGGTTTCTATTGAGTTTAAACATATTAATGGTAATAAAGTGGATGTCAATATAATAAAGTATGGTTACTATTGGGATGAAGATAATGGTGAAGTCAATGTTTTAATGGAGTGTTCATGGAGACAGTTAGATGATAGTTATCGGCGTTGTAAATTATTATCATTAATGCCTGAGTTTGGTCTTAAATATAGTGTTTCATTTGAATTTTCAAATCTTGTTAATTGGGAAACTATTCAAGACAAGGTAAGGCTATTTTTATCAGAACGTATTAAAAATTAGGGACTAAAATATGAATATTAATGGTCGTAGGCAGGGGAACTTAGAATTAATATCAACAGATTTATCTAATGCTACCCGAATTTTAATGGTTAGCAAAAGGCCAGAGCTTATGTATGATTATTTAGAAAGTAAAGGAGACCGTTATGCGAAGCTAGCAAATAGTGTGGTTAAAGGTGATTCTCTTTTAGGTGCTTTTGCGATGAATCACTTAGATGAGTTTAAATTAGAAAATGGGAAAAAAATTGAGAATATAGAAGATAAAATTCGATTCAAAATGGCAGAAAGGTATCTTGTCACTCTTTATAGTAGGTTTCATAATGAAGGGTTTATAATAAAAGGAGATATTAATCATGTTGAAGCAATGCAAATTCATAACGATGTTTTTGATAATTTAGATTATTCTAGAGACGCATGGACGTTAAAAATTGTATTTGATGTTATGCCTGAAGAAAATAGGGAAACATATTGGCAAACAGCTTTGAATTCAATAGGAGACACGGAAAAAGAAACATTATTGAGTTTGAACACGATGAGTTTTATGTTGGAGCGCTTAGAGGAGTCTCCAGCAAAAGATCAACCTAAAATTCATAATTGGATGAGAAAAGCCATTGATATTGATAATCTTATAGATGGATTAAATATAACAGCAAAAAAAGCATATAGAGCATTTTTTTCTTCGAAAACTATCGATAACATGCAATATAATAATTATATTCTATATAATACAGGAAACCCTTTAATTGATAGAGGAACAGAGCGTTTTTCATTTTGGGATTATCCTTCACAACATTTAGAATCATTTCAAGTACAAACAGATTGGCGTGGCCAAACGGAATTTACACATAAAAATCTATTGTCTGAATATTATTTAGAAAGACCTGACTATATATTACCAGAAACAGGCTTATTTGATTCACCATCAGTTAATTATCAACCAGATGTTGCTCATTATGATCGTATGATTGATGATTTAAGGGGAAATATGCCATCAATAAACAACAAGTCAACACCTCCAATTAAGTATCCACACAATATGGTAGATAAATCGATATTGGAAAGCACTTATCCAAAATCCGAACCGAATAGACAATTAGCACCTCGTACAACAAACCTACTTGATAGGTTTAAGGATAATGAAACACCAACAAATTATTATCTAGAACGCCCGAGTGTTGTTCTTCCGGGAACTTCCGGATTTAAAGACTTCCCTACAGATACCATAAGAAATAACCATCATTTTGAAAATATGATTGATAATTTAAGAGACAATATGTCATCAATGAATAATTCAATGGACTCATTTGATGATAAATACTCAATACCCTCAATGCCAAGTATACCTGAATTTAGTTATAGTGGTTATTCTTCTGGAGGATCTTTTAGTTTTAATTAATATTTAAAAAGTCCACTTATAATAAAATAAATTATTTTAATTATTTGTAATCGAATGGTGATTGCTGATGTTTGTTTGTATGTGGGCAATGTTTTTTTACATAATTGTTTTTAAGATTATTGGTTTCTAACTTTATGAATAACAAGGATGTATATGAATTATAAATTAATATTTTTGCTTTCAGTTTTTCTTCTCAGTGCTTGCCAAAATCCTCAAGGAAATAATGTAAAATATAATAAAAAGAATATAATTAGTTTTTGTGAAAAAAAAGGTGTTAAAACGCCACGTCTTTTCTTTATGCTACAGATGTTATACTTTTCTGAATCTAAGAATTTAATATTTGATAGAAAAAAATTAGTTATTTTTAAGGGTGAAAAAGATAATAACCCAATATTAGAATTCTTAAAGTATCCAAAGGAAGCATTTGTAAGAAAATTTGGCTATGAAGAAGCTATGGTTTTTTATCGCGAGAATTTGAATGAGATGGGAATGCCATACAATGCTTGGATTTTGGCAGATGTTCTGGATGTTGTTAATGAGAGAAGCAAAGAGACACTATGGCAACAGTTCATTTTTGTGATGAATAACAACGATCCTGCGAAGGAAGCTAAATTATTCATGTTGCTTTGGTATGCAATGGTAAGGGAAGCCGCTAAACCATTATCAGACAAGCAAATTAAAAGCAAAAGATGGCTGGAGAAGATGAGGCGGATTGCTTTAGTCAATAAGCTAGAGAGAAAGTTAGATTTTATGTTTGAAGAAATGATTAATGATTCAAAGTTTTATAATAAAAATCGAAGGGGTTCTCATGATATCATTTAAATCTAAATCTATTATTACATTAATTTTTATAATTTCATCATGTTTAAGCCTTTTAAATAAAGGTTATGCTTTTACTGATAAAGACAATATTCAAAAGGTTAATAATTCGGATGATAAATATTTTAGTATTTTTATTTATCTAGAAAAAGAATTTTTAAATAATCATATGAAGGCACGGGGTGAGTCATTTACCAGTGAAAAACGGAGTCGGTATCAAAAAGAAGTAAAATTAGCATATGGACGAATTATGAAAAATCGGAAAGAAAGTGATAACATTTCAATTGGTGATATTACACATCAAGAATTTATTAAAATAAAAAAAGAAGCGATGTTAAATACAGGAATTCCTTATGAAGGTTGGTTATTTAAAGATGTATTTGAAGTATTATCTATAGATAAACAGAATAAAATTATAGGGAAACTATTAAATAGCTTTTCTAATAAATCACTTAATGGTGAATCAGCGTTATTTGCTAGCATTTGGCTAGACATGAAAGAAGAAGCCGCGCAATCTGCATCGATAAAACAGCAACAAAGCCAAGCTTGGCTAGAAAAAATGCGAAAGATCCCTTTAGTTATTACATTAGAAGAGACGATAAATGAAACAGAAAAATTGTTTAATGAATTCACTTACTAGGGCATATATTAATCAAAACTAGTGAGTTCTATTATGGATGGCCACTTTGCAGGTAAATGGTTTTGTGAACAAGATTAAAGTTCTAATAGCAACTATACGGTTATTGCTGTTTATTCAAGCTCCCAGCAATAACCGTTATATTTAAATAAATATAAAATTAATCCAAATAAGCTAATTCAATATTTTGGCAACCCAATGCCTGTAATGTATTTTCGGTAACATACCAATGTTTGATAATTGCATCTTGTTTTTCAACAAACTTAGCTTGGTCGATGGCGTGAATATCTTTACCTGCAAGGTTAATCATAATTAAAGCGGCTTGTAGTGGCGGTAAACTTGGGTTGAATGCGGCATTTTCTGCGTAGCGTCCGGTAAACAGTGAGCCATCTTTTAATTGTAACGCAATTCCTGAATGGGATTGGCTATATGGTGCGTGAGATTGGTTTGCTGCTTCAATTGCTGCACTTAATAACCGGTCACGGCTTTGGTTTTTATAGCCATGGTCAACAGGGTCTAGCAGTAAAGTGGTAATATTGAGGTCAGACGGCCCAAATGAGTCGGGTAAATAGTGGTGTAGTACCGCAGGTGTGCGGCCTGGTAAATTCACCATAATTTTACCACCTTCACGTAATTCATTCATAAATTGGCGGCAGTGGCCACAAGGTGTGTAATTTACAGTAATTGAGGTAATCTGCGTTTCACCTTTCATCCAAGAGTGTGTCACTGCACACTGTTCTGCATGGATCACTTGGCCCATTGATACATGGCTAAATTCCATATTGGCACCAAAATACAAGTTACCACTTGCTCCACGTGCGATTGCACCCACGTTAAAATGGGAAATAGGAGTGAGGGCATAGGCAGCAGCAAAAGGCAATAATGCAAAGGCTAACTCAGCGTCGTCTACACTTGTTTCAGCTTTAATCTGTTTAACTTGTTCCGCCGTTAACATGCCTTGAAAATCAGATTTATCAATGATAGGTCTAAGTACTGACTGTAACTTTTCTGGAAGCTCGGCCCAAGCGGCCTTAAATCTTGAATGCATGAGTTACTCTCCCTATTTAATTGTTTTTATTCTATTCAATAATACGTAGAACTATATGTGATAATTGTCACTATTTTGGGTGTAATATATGAAACATATTCTTTTGTTGTGAGATATATCTCATATTTTATCAGTGTGCGTATGAGCAAGAGGCTATTGAACTCCTCTTACCCATATATTTGGTTATTGGCTTAATGAATTAAGCTTAGCTAAAAAGATGTAAAATGACAGGGAATATAAACGGGGCAATAAGCGAGGTGATAACCCCACAGGTCATTAATGCAAGGGAACTATAAGCACCTTCAATGTAATTCACTTCGGCACAGCGGGCAGTGCCTAGGGCGTGGGAAGCAGTTCCCATCGCGAGCCCTCTTGAGGCGTGGGTTCGTACACGCAGTACATCAAATAAGCTATGGCCAAACATGGCGCCTAAGATCCCAACAAACAACACGCAAGCGGCACTAATCGCAGGGATCCCACCAACCGAATCAGCGACAGCCATCGCAATAGGGGTAGTTACCGATTTAGGTAAAATAGAACCCGCTATATCCGGGGTTGCCCCCAACCATAATGCGATGGCAGCACCGCTGAACATGGCCACTAAACTACCTGCAAAACAAATGCTTAATAAAGATTTCCACTGGGCACGAATTTGGTGCATTTGTTCGTAAAGTGGAAAAGCGAGCGCAACGACTGCGGGTTGTAGTAAATCATTGAGTATTTTGCTACCTGCAAAATAGTGCTCATAAGAAGTATTTGTGACGACCAATAGCGCAATCAATACCGCAATAGTAATTAATAGTGGGTTTAAAATCGGTAACTTAAATGTGGTCGACAACTTACGAGCCAAATAAAACACCACAATAGTCAGCGGCAATGACCACCAAATATGTTCTAACATTATTCATTCCCCTTAGTTTTATCATTATTAATGACCGAAGAAATTGGGTCTTCGGGGGGTAAAGGAACGTCATCAGGTTGAGCCCCAACGACAGGGCGTTCCTTATGAATATAGTTGGAACTGATGGCGACAACGACCATAACGATTAAGGTACTAACCACACAGGAAACGATAATAGGAACCATTTGTTGGCTAATTAATTCATAGTAATTCATTATGCCAACACCAATAGGAACAAACAGGATGGTCATGTTTTTCAACAAAATGCTGCAACCGGGTTGTGCCCACTTCGCGGGGATAATTTGTAACGCAAGCAATATGAATAAAATTAACATGCCGACAATGCTGCCGGGGATGGAGAATGGAAGTAGTGTTGAGATAAGGTTTCCAATAATTAGGCAAAGGTAGAGTATTGCGAAAGCTCGCAAATACTGCCATCCCGTTATCAGTACCTGTTTAAATGACATGAGACTGGTCCTGTAATGTAATATCTATTCATCATACAATTAACTTTATTATTGTGCTACCGATCACAATAAAAAGCCAATAAAAAATGGAGAGTCTTTAACCCTCCATTTTTGATGAATAGCAACTCAATTTAATGCGTTGTTATTTAACTTGCATACCGGGTTGTGCACCACTATCAGGGCTGAGTAAGAAGATATCTTTACCGCCAGGGCCAGCAGCCATTACCATGCCTTCAGAAACACCGAAACGCATTTTACGTGGCGCGAGGTTGGCAACCATCACCGTTAAACGGCCTTCTAAAGCTTTAGGGTCTGGATAAGCGGAGCGAATACCAGAAAATACTTGGCGCGTTTCACCACCGATATCTAATTGTAATTTCAGCAGTTTGTCTGAACCTTCAACAAAATCAGCTTGCTTGATTAATGCAATTCGCAGGTCAATTTTCGCAAAATCATCAAAAGTGATGGTTTCTTGAATTGGGTCGTCAGCGAGTGGCCCTGTGAGTTGTTGTACTGGTTTAATGCTCTCTTTTGAAGCTTCAACCATTGCATCCACTTTTGCCATTTCAATGCGGTTAAACAGCGCTTTGAACGGAGCGACGCTGTGGTTCAATAACGGGGTACTAATCGCATCCCATGACAGTTCACTATTTAAGAAGGCTTCAGCACGCTCAGTGAGGCCGGGTAAAACCGGCTTCAGGTAAGTCATCAGAACGCGGAACAAGTTGATGCCCATCGAGCAAATGTCTTGCAGTTCTTGATCTTTACCTTCTTGTTTTGCCACAACCCAAGGGGCTTTTTCATCAACATAGCGGTTTGCGATATCGGCTAATGCCATAATTTCACGGATCGCTTTGTTATACTCACGATTGCTGAAATCTTCGCCAATAACGTTAGCAGCATCAATAAATTGTTGGTATAGCTCAGGCTCAGCCAGATTTGCCGATAATTTGCCATTGAAGCGTTTAGCAATAAAGCCCGCATTACGTGATGCCAAGTTAACCACTTTATTGACGATGTCGCTGTTGACGCGCTGTACGAAATCTTCCAAATTGAAATCGATATCATCAATACGAGAAGACAGTTTTGCGGCATAGTAATAGCGCAAGCAGTCAGCATCTAAATGATCTAAATACGAACGGGCGGTAATGAATGTTCCGCGAGATTTAGACATTTTTGCACCGTTGACGGTGACATAACCATGCACAAATAGATTTGTCGGTTTACGGTACTGGCTACCTTCTAACATAGCGGGCCAGAACAGGCTGTGGAAATAGACGATATCTTTACCAATGAAATGATAAAGGTCAGTTTTCGAATCTTTATTCCAAAACTCGTCAAAGTCGAGGTCGCCGCGTTTGTCACACAGGTTTTTAAAGGAGCCCATGTAACCGATAGGGGCATCTAACCAGACATAGAAATATTTACCTGGCGCATCTGGAATTTCAAAACCGAAATAAGGTGCATCACGGGTGATATCCCATTGTTGTAGGCCTGATTCGAACCATTCTTGCATTTTGTTGGCGACTTGTTCTTGTAATGCGCCTGAGCGAGTCCACGCTTGAAGCATGTCGCTAAATGCAGGAAGATCAAAGAAAAAATGTTCTGAATCACGCATGACAGGTGTGGCGCCAGAAATCACTGAACGTGGGTTAATCAGCTCTGTTGGGCTATAGGTTGCGCTACACACTTCACAGTTATCACCGTATTGGTCTTCGGCTTTACATTTTGGACAAGTGCCTTTAACGAAGCGATCCGGTAAAAACATGCCTTTTTCTGGGTCGAAAAGCTGTGAAATAGTGCGGTTTTTAATAAAACCGTTATTTTTCAGTTTCCCGTAAATCAGCTCTGATAAAACTTTGTTTTCTTCACTGTGTGTGGAGTGGTAGTTATCATAACTAATGGCGAAACCAGCAAAATCGTTCTGATGCTCTTGATTCACTGCCGCAATCATCTCTTCTGGCGTTACGCCAAGCTGTTGAGCTTTAAGCATGATTGGAGTTCCGTGCGCGTCATCGGCACAGATAAAGTGAACCTCTTTGCCGCGCATTCGCTGATAACGGACCCAAATATCAGCCTGAATGTGTTCCAGGATATGACCAAGATGGATTGAACCGTTAGCATAGGGTAACGCACAGGTTACCAGTAATTTATTCGCGACTTGAGACATAGTAACTTTCTTACTTCCATTATTTGAAAAGGGTCTTTGATGTTAACCGATCAAAACCATCGCTGCTAGGGGTATAAAATATTAATTGGAAATTTGTTTGAAAAGAATTTTTACCTCTTCGTGGCTTTTCCTATCTCGATATAATAACTTTCTTCCTGTTCTCTGTTATGATTAATCTCAGTCAAAGTATATCCGCCCAATTTTCTGTAACTTATTCTAGGATATACATAGTTCAAAAATATAAATAAAGGAGCCGGGATGAACGATAAATCCCCCGAGCAGAACAAACCAGAACTGCTGACTGAACAAGTCTCCAAAGTTTTGGCTTCATTTACACACCCAACACTGCAACGTAATTTGGTTTCTATCAAAGCGTTACATCATTGTGCAATGTTGGACAACGTGCTGCATGTCGAATTAGTAATGCCATTCGTTTGGAAAGGGCCGTTTCAAACTTTAATTAGTGAAAAAACCGCTGAATTAAAGCAACAAACAGGGGCTCATGCTGTTGAATGGAAACTGCGCCATGATATCACCACATTAAAACGTGCGAATGATTTGCCGGGTATTAATGGTGTTCGTAATATCTTAGCCGTCAGTTCAGGTAAAGGTGGTGTTGGTAAATCCAGTACTTCTGTGAACTTAGCGCTCGCGCTGGCGCAAGAAGGGGCAAAAGTCGGTATCTTGGATGCGGATATTTACGGCCCATCAATTCCAAACATGTTAGGCACTACCTTAGAGCGCCCAACCTCTCCAGATGGTCAGCACATGGCGCCAATTATGGCCTATGGCTTGGCAACCAACTCCATCGGTTACTTAGTAACGGATGACAACGCCATGGTTTGGCGTGGCCCAATGGCAAGTAAAGCATTAATGCAAATGCTACAGGACACGTTATGGCCTGATTTGGATTACTTAGTTATCGATATGCCACCAGGAACAGGTGACATCCAATTAACACTTTCCCAAAACATCCCTGTAACAGGGGCGGTGGTGGTGACAACACCACAAGATATCGCCTTGGTTGATGCCATGAAAGGCATCGTGATGTTTAAGAAAGTCAATGTCCCAGTACTGGGTGTCGTTGAAAACATGAGCGCGCATATTTGCAGTAATTGTGGCCATGTTGAGCCAATTTTCGGTACCGGTGGTGCTGAGAAATTAGCCGAGAAATACCATACTAAATTATTGGGGCAGGTGCCTCTGCATATCTCTTTACGTGAAGACCTTGACCGTGGCCAGCCTACTGTCATGCGTGATCCAGAAGGTGAATTTGCAGATATCTACCGTGAAATTGCTTCAGGTATTTCAGCCTTGATGTATTGGGAAGGGGATAAGATCCCAACAGAAATTTCTTTCCGTGCCGTTTAACTGGTTGCAGCTTAATTAGTTATAGAGCAAAAAGGCTATTTAGTTTTACCACTGGATAGCCTTATTTATTGTTGATGCTTTTCTTTACTAAACACGTTTCTTTTAACCTTCTATTTTTCTGAATTGTTCGCGGAACATTTCTTTATTGAGTCATGTTCGCGTAGAATAGCCACATCTTTTATTTAATCAGTTTTCTTTCTACGGGTAACCCGAAAAGGTGACTATGAAATTTTTAATTTTTATTGTTGTCGTGGTGCTGATCGTTATTTATTTTTATAACCGTATCGTTGCATTGCGAGAAGCTGTTATTTCGAGTGAAACAGAGATTTCAGTTCAATTAGATCGTCGTGGAAAAGTATTTGATAGCTTATTAGCAACAGTTAAAAAATATTTAAGCCATGAAACCGAAGTGTTCAGTAAAATTACTGAGCTACGGACGCAAGCACAAAATGCGACAGGGGATAAAGCCCGTGAAGCCGAAGATGCGCTTTCAAAAATGGTGACAAGTGGGGCGATTAATGTCGCAGTTGAAGCTTATCCTGAGCTAAAATCTGATGCCATTATGGCAAATTTACAAGAAGAAATTGTTTCTTCAGAAAATAAATTGTCATTTGCTAAACGTGGTTATAACCGTTCATTAGAAACTTATAATGCGTATATTGCTTCTATGCCAGCAGCGCTAATTGTTGGCATTATTCCTAGCTTAAAAATTTCAAAGGAATATTGGCGTCTTGATGAAGAAACCATTAAGACTGAGGAATCTCGTCGTATTAATTTCGATTAAAAAGCGCTTAGCCTTTGAAGTGATAAATCATCGGAATGCCTTATGGTGTTCCGATATTTTATGAGCGGTAGATAACAGGTCACATTATGGATTTTAGAAACGTCATTCGTAAAAATAATATTCGTACACGTTTGGTGGTGATGAGCTATATTTTTTTAATGCTAATCATTGGCTTACTGGCTGATGTTGCAACGCATCCAAATGAGCAATTGGATTTAGTCGATAATGCAATGATGTTTGTGACATTCCATGAATTACCTATCGCTACTTTTATTGTTTTAGGCTTAACTTTCCTTGGGTTAGTTTATATTCATTTTAGAGGCCATAAAATGATGTTAGCAGGGATGAATGCCAGAGAAATCACCCAAGAAAATGCGAACAGTCCCCAAGAGAAGCAACTTTTCAATATTATTGAAGAATTAAGTTTAAGTGCCAGTTTAGGCTATATTCCCCGTTTATATATTTTAGAAACGGATGAACCGAATGCTTTTGCCGCAGGATGGAATAATCGAAATGCACTTGTGGGAGTGACAAGAGGCTTATTGCAAACGCTTAATCGACAAGAGGTTCAAGCGGTTCTTGCTCATGAAGTTGGCCATATTATTCATGGTGATTCGAAATTAACCTTGTATGTTGGCATTTTGGCCAACGTGATTTTAACCGTGACTAATTTATTTAGTCAGATTTTTATTCGTACGGCAGGGCGCAGCCGCAATAATGCCGCGAATAAAGCGCAAATGATCCTATTAGTTCTGAATTTTGTTTTACCGTGGATAACACAAATCCTCTATTTTTATTTATCTCGTACCCGTGAATATATGGCAGATGCCGCAGCGGTGGATTTGACCTCAGATAACCAAGCCATGATAAGCGCACTGAAAAAAATCTCAGGTAACCATGAAACCCATGAATATGATAACAGCACGACTGGGCAAGCTTACCGAAAAGCCGCTTATATTTTTAATAAAGGGGATTCTGTGTTTTCAACCCACCCCTCGATTGAAAATCGCATTGCAGTATTAGAAGGAAAAAAACAGTTTTAGTGTATAAATGACATTTTGTACGCTTTGATTTACGGCATTTCCTCTCAAATGGGTGTTTTTTTAGCGAACTTTGTTGAGGTATGCTGGAACAACACGCCATTACCCCCTATAATTCCGCCAACATGACATTTTACTGTTGTGTATTTTCATTTCTAATATTCAACCAGGTTATCATTTTATGACTGACATAGCGCATCACTGTACCATTGTAGGTATATCGGGAGCCTCTGCATCTGGCAAAAGCTTAATTGCAAGCACGTTATACCGTGAGTTAAGAGAACAGGTCGGTGATCATAATATCGGTGTTATTCCAGAAGATTGCTATTACAAAGACCAAACCGAGATCCCAATGGAAGAACGCCTTAAGGTAAATTATGACCATCCCAACTCGATGGACCACAGTTTGCTTTATGAACATCTTAAATCACTGAAAAGTGGTCAAGCAGTAGAAATTCCACAATACGACTATGTCGCTCATACACGAAAACAAAAAACCATCACGTTTAAACCTAAAAAAGTCATTATCATTGAAGGTATCTTGTTATTAACAGATAAACGTTTACGTGGTGAAATGGATTTTTCTATTTTCGTTGATACACCGCTCGATATTTGCTTGATGCGCCGTATTAAACGTGATGTAAATGAAAGGGGCAGAACGCTTGATTCCGTTATTGACCAATATAATAAAACGGTTCGCCCAATGTTTTTGCAATTTATTGAGCCATCAAAGCAATATGCCGATATCATTGTACCGCGCGGGGGGAAAAACCGTGTAGCGATTGATATTTTGAAAGCGAAAATTGGCGAATTCTGTCAAGATTAAACCGCGCAGAAATTAAAATAATGAAGGGGGAAACAACCATGCGTCTTTGTGACCGCGATATTATTCAATGGATGGATGATGGTAAATTAGTGATTAGCCCACGCCCACCAGTTGAACGAATCAATGGTGCAACTGCAGATGTTCGTTTAGGAAATCAATTCCGCGTTTTTCGAGGACACACGGCTGCATTTATTGACCTTAGTGGCCCTAAAGATGAGGTTAATGCGGCATTAGATCGTGTCATGAGCGATGAAATTGTTCTTGATGAAGATGAGCCATTTTTTCTGCACCCAGGAGAATTAGCACTTGCAGTGACGCTTGAGTCTGTTACGCTCCCTGATAACCTTGTAGGTTGGTTAGATGGGCGTTCTTCATTAGCGAGATTAGGTTTGATGGTGCACGTAACCGCACATCGAATTGACCCCGGCTGGCATGGTCAAATCGTGCTAGAATTCTACAATTCAGGTAAATTGCCGTTAGCGTTGCGTCCTGGTATGGTGATTGGTGCTTTAAGCTTTGAGCCGTTATCTGGTAGTGCTGATCGCCCCTATAATAGCCGGCAAGATGCTAAATATAAAAACCAACAAGGTGCTGTTGGTAGCCGTATCAGCGAAGACTGATAACCGGTGAACTTTGCGGAAATTGTTGCGTTTTAATGGATATTAAATAGGTAATTTCCGCCCATTTTCAGGGATAGGTGTGAGTTCATTTTTGTGGCGAGCGCAAGCGGAATTAAAGAGAGGGAAGGATGAAACGTTTTTTGACGACACTGATTATTTTACTTGTGGTGATTGTCGCTGGGCTAACAACACTTGTAATGCTAGTGAACCCGAACGATTTTCGTCATTATCTTGTTGAACAAGTAGAGAAAAAAAGTGGTTATCAACTCGAGTTCAACGGCGACATGCGTTGGCATGTATGGCCAACTTTAAGCATTATTACTGGGCCAGTTTCCCTTACCGCACCGAATGCCGCTAAGCCTATTCTAAGTGCCGATAATATGCGTTTAGATGTTGAATTATGGCCACTTATTTCCCATAAGCTTTCTGTTGAGCAAATTGTTATCGATGGCGCTGTTATCCGAAAAACGCCAGAGAGCGAAATCCAAACTCACCATAACGCTCCTGTAGCACCAGGTGGTGCGCCGACAGCAGCGGCTTCACAAGAGAAAAGTAGCTGGTTATTAGATATAGAAAAAATTAATATTTCTAATAGTTTAGTTATTTGGCAAACAGCTAAAGATGAATTTAACCTGCGTAATATTGATTTATCACTGAAGAAAAATGATAAAAATCAGGTAGCGGTTAAATTCAGTGGAAATCTGAATAAAAACCAACAAGAGTTTGTATTTAATTTACGTGCGGATGTTAACTTATCCGATATTAATCAAAAAATTAGTGGGGCGTTAACTCAATTCGACTATAAATTGAGTGGTGTCGATTTACCTGAAAGTGGGATTGAAGGGCAAATAACGGGTGATTTTCTATATACCAAAGGGAAGGTGGAAAGTGCGAGTTTAAGCAAGCTGGCAATAACGGCCAATGAAAGCGCCTTATCAGGGGATGCCAGTATCCAATTAACAGACACACCGCAAATTGTTATTAAACTAGCCGCAGATAAACTGGATTTAGATAACTTATTAGGCACCGCTTCGGCAAATATTAATTCAGAAATAGAAACGAATAATAACCGCGTTGGTGTTAAACCTGTGATTTCAGGCTCTAATCCTCAGCAGTATGACTTATCAGGGTTAAAGACTTTTACCGCGAATATTAGCCTAGGGATAAATCATTTGATTTATCGTGGAATGATAGTAAACGACGTCATTTTTGAGGCGCAGAACCAAACACCACGCCTGACCGTTTCAAAATTACAAGGCAAAGCCTTTGGTGGTGATTTTTCATTGCCTGTGACGTTTAATTACAGCTCAACGCCTGCTTATGTTTCAGCAAAACCAGATCTAAAAAATATCGACCTAACACCGTTATTAAATGCTTTCAATATGCCACAAAAACTAAGCGGGGTTATTTCACTCAATGCTGCGTTATCCGGTGTTGGTTATGACGATTATGCAGTGAAAAACCAATGGCAAGGGCCGGTTAATTTTGAACTAAGAAACGCAAAATTACAGGGGCTGAATATTCCGCTATTAATTCAGCAATCCGTTTCCAGAGTAACCAATAAGATTAATGCACCCGTCAATTCGGGAAATTTCACTGAGGTTGATTCCTTCACTGTGACAGGAAAATTAAATAAAGGTAATTTGAATATTTCCTCTATGAATGCGGTCTCACCCTTAGTTAACATTAGCGGACAAGGTCGGATGAATATTCCTAATGAAACCATTGATGTCAATTTAGGGGTTAATATTTCTAATGGATGGGGCGGTGATTCACGTTTAGTTCAACAGTTGCAAGCTATGACTATTCCTCTGCGAATTTATGGCAGCTGGCACAATTTAAAATACCAATTAGATGTGGAAAAACTACTGCGTAATGAGTTACGGACGCAAGCTAAAGAAGCTATTGGTAACTTCCTAAAGAAAGAAGAAAATAAAGGGCTCAATGATTTATTGAATTCATTGTGAAGATAAATTTATGCTTCATATATGAATAGTATAAAAATGGAGCCGCTTAAAATAAGTGGCTCCATTTGATGGTAATAATTTATAATTCAAATTTGGATAGTGTTTTTTTGCCCATCAGAAGGTTATCATGTTTTTCACTATTATCTATGTAAGTTTGGTGAGTCTGATTCATTCTGACATTATCTTGTTTTTTTAACTTTGCTATCTGAGCCTCCACGTTTTTTACTTGACCTGGTGCACGATCGAGTGTTTTTTGCTTCGAACTATGATGCTTGTATGAAGAGCTATTTAACAGCTTTTGATATTTAAAGATGTCTTTTTGTATAGTATCTAATCTGTCCCCAAAATCTTTGATATTATCCTTAGAGAATGCCCCATTTTCTTTGTTGTTTTTAAAATCGTTAATTTTTGAAGTAATATCACTTAACAGCTTTGTAATGGCATTATTCAGTTGTTTAACATCTTTTTTATTAACGGTTTTTTCTGATGTAGTAACAGGACATTTTTGATTATTGTTACTAACGTTGTTAGTATGTCCACTTATACCTTTCGATGAATTACTTGTATTTCTATTTACATTCTGGATATTTGTATTTTGTTGAGGAGTTTTAATTTTCATAACATGGCCTTTATTAAAGTTAATTGTATTTTACTGGTCGAATTATTCAGTGTTTCAATGTTATTATCTTTAATAAAACGCTACTGTTTTTATTGTTAATGGTTAAAGGGATAATATCTGCGGTTTTTAGGCAAAAAAATACCAGCCATATAGGCTGGTACTTAGTCAAAAAGCACGTGCTAATTAGTCATCTTCAAACTCATAACCATCCCCTTCAGGGGCTGGTGGAGTGATTAACACTTTATTGACGCGGTGGCTGTTAACCTCAAGAGGTTGGAAGATACAACCATTGATGGTGACTTGTTCCCCCACTTCTGGAACGCGCTGTAAGTGCTCCATTAAAAGACCTGCAATAGTTTCATATTCACGCTTATCGTCTAATTCCATCGGGATAAACATGATCAAGTCTTCAAGTGGCATAAAACCATTGGCAATCCAGGTACCGTCATCCAGTTTTTGAATGTCGTGGCGAGAGTCATTTTCTTCATCACCCACTGGCAAGTTACCTGCGATGGTTTCCATTACGTCGGTCAATGTCACGATACCTTCGATAGAACCAAACTCATCGACAACGAAGGCAAAGTGAGTATGCGCCTTACGGAACTGCTCTAACGCTTTTAATAGTGATAACCCTTCAGGGAATATTAATGGTTGGGTAATTAGCGCACGTAAGTTTAATGGCTGGCCTTTTAATTGCTGCTTAACCAAATCCATCACATGCACAACACCGACAGGTTCATCGCTGATAGTTTCATCGATGACAACTAAACGTGAGTGTGGGTTCTTCTCCATTAATTGCAGTAAATCTGCAGGAGATTTATTAATGTCGAGATAGTCCACATCATGGCGCGAAGTCATGATACTTTCAACGTTGCGCTGGGCCATGCCAAGTACGCGAGCAATCATCAAACGTTCTTGAGGGTCAAAAACCGATTGATTATCTGCGATAAGGTTTGAGGTGTGAGGGTCTAATTCCCCACGCTCATTATTACCGCTAAGAATACGTAATACTGCTTCTGCCGTACGTTCACGTAGTGGGCGAGAGCCTGTTAGGAACTTACGACGGTTAAATTGGGCAAATTGGTTTAAGACTTCAATCATGATAGAGAAGCCAATTGCAGCGTATAGATAACCTTTAGGAATGGCATAACCAAAACCTTCGGCAACTAAGCTGAAACCAATCATTAGTAAGAAGCTTAAACACAGTATGACAATGGTTGGGTGCTGGTTAACAAAGCTAGTTAACGGTTTACTTGCCCAAATCATTAATACCATTGCAATGGTTACAGCAGCAATCATTACACCGATATGGTCAACCATACCGACAGCGGTGATCACAGAGTCCAATGAGAATACGGCATCAAGAACAATAATTTGTGCAACAACAGCCCAGAAATTCGATGTCTTTCTTTGGGTATTGGTGTGTTCGTCTTTCCCCTCCAACCGCTCGTTTAACTCCATTGTGGCTTTAAACAAGAGGAATAAACCACCCACTAACATGATCAAGTCTCGAGCACTAAAGGCGTGATCAAAGAGAGTTAATATTGGTTTCGTGAGGGTAATGAGCCATGACAGGCTAAATAGAAGAACTACACGCATAATCAGGGCTAATAAAAGTCCAGTTACACGGGCTCTATCACGCAGCTTTGGCGGGAGCTTATCGGCCAGAATGGCGATGAAGACGAGGTTATCAATACCAAGAACGATTTCTAGAACGATAAGGGTAGCGAGGCCCGCCCAAATCGAAGGATCTGCGATCCATTCCATACAGTTTGTTTTACCTTCTGATATGACGGCTTATACCGACGAATGAATAATGCGGTTTGTTGAATGAAATATCAATAAAAAATCACGTTAATTGGACAATTCTTGACAAAAATGGCCTTGTATACGTCATCGATTGCATCAATAACTACCATGCTGTCCAATCCTAGGTTAATATGTGATCCCGTTAACAGAATGTCAGCACGGTCGAGGCTGACTTAGTCCTAATCAGACAGGAGTTGTTCATGTCAAAGCAGCAGATTGGTGTTGTCGGAATGGCAGTCATGGGGCGTAACCTTGCGCTCAATATTGAAAGCCGTGGTTACTCAGTGTCTATCTTTAATCGTTCTAAAGATAAAACAGACGAAGTGATTGCCGAAAATCCAGGGAAAAAATTAGTTCCCAACTATACGATTGAAGAGTTTGTTGACTCTCTGGAAAAACCTCGCCGCATCTTGTTGATGGTAAAAGCGGGTGAAGCAACGGACAAAACAATTGCCTCGCTGACTCCTCATCTGGACAAAGGGGATATCTTAATTGACGGTGGTAATACCTTATTCACTGATACTATCCGTCGTAATCGTGAATTATCCGAGCAAGGTTTTAATTTCATCGGTACTGGTGTTTCTGGTGGTGAAGAAGGCGCACTGAAAGGCCCTTCAATTATGCCAGGTGGCCAAAAAGAAGCTTATGAATTAGTTGCGCCAATCTTAAGAGAAATTGCAGCGCAAGCGGAAGGCGAACCTTGTGTGACCTACATTGGTGCAGACGGTGCGGGCCACTATGTGAAAATGGTTCACAATGGTATCGAATATGGTGACATGCAGTTAATCGCAGAAGCCTATTCATTACTAAAAGGGTCATTGAACCTCAGTAACGAAGAATTAGCGGGCATCTTTGCTGAGTGGAACAAAGGTGAACTGAGCAGCTATTTAATTGAAATCACTGCAGATATCTTCAAGAAAAAAGATGAAGAGGGGAAATATCTGGTTGACGTGATCCTCGATGAAGCTGCTAATAAAGGTACTGGTAAATGGACTAGCCAGAGTGCGCTGGATTTAGGTATCCCTCTAACTTTAATTACTGAATCTGTCTTTGCGCGTTATATTTCTTTCTTAAAAGATCAGCGTGTTGCGGCATCCAAAGTATTAACGGGTCCAACCTTGAAAGCCGTTGAAGGCGATAAAAAAGACTTTATTGAAAAAGTTCGCCGTGCGCTGTATTTAGGTAAAATTGTGTCTTATGCACAAGGCTTCCAACAGCTGAAAGCGGCATCGGAAGAATATAACTGGGATTTAAACTACGGTGAAATTGCAAAAATCTTCCGTGCAGGTTGTATTATTCGTGCGCAGTTCCTGCAAAAAATTACGGACGCGTATAACCAAGATGCGAAAATTGCCAATTTACTGTTAGCGCCATACTTCAAACAAATTGCTGATGAATATCAGCAAGCACTGCGTGATGTTGTTTGCTACGGCGTACAAAATGGTATCCCAACACCAACATTCTCCGCGGCTATTTCTTATTATGATAGCTACCGTTCAGCGGTATTGCCTGCAAACTTAATCCAAGCACAGCGTGACTACTTCGGTGCTCACACTTATAAGCGTACTGATAAAGACGGTGTTTTCCATACTGAGTGGATGGAATAAAATTCGTTATCATTAATCTTTGATAACCCAAAGGGCGCTAGGTTTAGCGCCTTTTTTCACTTTTGAAGAGCCGTAAAATGTTTAATTTATAATTATAAGTAACTCATTAATTATACGGTGATTTTTGTTTTTTTATTATTTATTACATCTAATATTTTCTAAACTACATTTATCGAGTCTAGGCATGGTTTATGCGTAATTTTCTTATCTTAGTACTTTTATTAGTATTACTTGGCCCATTAGGGATTGATTTATATTTGCCTACAATACCTGATATTGCGAAGGATTTAGGAAGCCGTGAGTCGGTGATCCAATCTACAATTGCCTTGTTTATTTTAGTTTTAGGCTTAGGGCAGTTAATTTCAGGCCCATTAGTGGATAGGTATGGCCGAAAACCTATCGCGATTTTGGGTATAGTGCTGTACATCATTGGTGCAGGTGTTGCTATTGCAGCAACAACCCCCGTGGTATTTATTGCCTCGCGTTTATTGCAAGGGGTTGCAGTCTGTTGTACTTCGGTAGTGGCATTTAGTTGTGTGCGTGACCGTATGAATGGCACGGAAGCGGCTCGTGCTTTTGGTTTTTTGAATGGAACATTGAATATTGTTCCTGCGTTAGCTCCGTTGCTCGGAGGCCTGTTAGCAGAAGCGTGGGGCTGGCGAGCACCGTTTTGGTTTCTTGCTTTGTATGCGTTAGTCATATTAGTGCTGATTGTTGCCTTTTTACCTGAAACTCGCCCGGCTAATTTGCCAAAAGCAAAAGTTATCCCGCTGAAAACCTATGGCCGAATTTTGGGGGATCGCCACTTTATGGTGTTTGCCTTAGTCAATGCGGGTACGATGGGAATGGCGTTGACTTATGTTTCTCTTGCCCCTACTGTGCTGATGGGGGATGCCCAGTTAACTCCGCTCGCGTTTTCTATTGTATTTGGTATTAATGGTTTTTGGATCATGTTTGCCAGTTATATCGCTAATTATTTTATTCATAAAATAGGGCGACCAACTTGTTTGTTAGTTGGTAGTTCAATGATGGCATTTGGCTGCTTAGGGTTATTGCTAGGTTTTGTCGTATTACCGATAGAAATACAAAGCCATTGGTTAGTTTATATGTTACCTGTCGCTTGCGCTTGTACAGGGCTGGCCTTTATGATGGGAACGGCAACCAGTTATGCTTTAGAACCGTTTGGTAATGAAGCAGGCACCGCATCTGCCTTAGTGGGGTTTGTTCAAATGGCAGGGGGAGCGACACTGGGACTTTGCGCTATCGGTTTGCCTATCGCGCCAAAAATGTCATTGGCGTTAGTTATGTTAGTTGGATGTTTATTCGGTTTACTTGCAAGAAAAACGAGCTTATTGCTTGCTAAATCAGCCTCGACGAGAACAATTTAATATTGTTATTTCAATATGTTATATGTAGTTATCACTAATTGGCTTAGATAATTAGTGATAACTTGGATAATATTATGCAATCTCGCCATTAATCGTTGTCAGTAATCTGTTCTTTTTGATTTCAATTTCTCTAGAATGCACAATTTTATTATCAATATAAAGATTAGCTTTTATAGGGTTTAAACTTCGTTCAATATTAATATGGAATTTATTCATCATATCCTCATTTGAACGGAAGTTATGAAGTTGGTACTGGCTTGTTGTCCCATTTTCTAAAATAACCTCTAAATATGGAATGCGAGTATTTATTTCTTTATCGCAGTTATAAACCATGCCATATGATCCATATAATGAAGGATAGATATAGCTATCGATGACTTTTTTAGGGTCATAAAAGCCCATTAATGTTACTACAGGTACTCCTTGTTTATAGGGAATTTTGTAGAGAATTGTTTTATTGTTATCGTTTCGATTCCAAGTGTAGCCATCTGAAATATAACATATTGAATCATTTTTCTTGATTGATTCAATTTGGTTGTTAATATGAATTTCACTATCCCAATCTGCAGATGATTGTATTCTTAAAACAGAATTCCTATTATTTTTATCTGCGAGTGGAATGTTAATTTTCGGGGCGTGATAACCATTCCCATTATAAATATTAACATTACTGCTTTTTTCTAATAGTGAATTTAAATCATTAATTGTAATGTCTGAACCATTTACTGCAGTAAACTCGATGGCGTTAAATTGTGAAAGTTCTAAATATGTATCTACCATCTCTTTTGTCTTTGGGTCCCATTTTTTATACCCTGTTTTTGATTCAGGACTAAATACATAGTTATTTTCCAATCTTTTTTGAATTGCAATAAAGGAGTTAGGGGTGTAAGCAGTGTAAACGTTGTAACGAGTATCATAAGCTTCACCTCCACTCATTGCATCATGGTTTAATGTACCATCTTGATATGTATTTGGAATAAAATAGTTATTATCTGAATCCCACAGCCAAGTTGAATTTTTTTTATTTGCGGTTGTATGAGATCCGCCTTCATCTCCCCCATAATAATCACTTAAGCCAAAATTGTGGCCGAATTCATGACTAAGCTCGTTATTATCTGTCCTATTTAACGTCGCTTTACCTCCACCACCAGACCAGCCGTGGACGACTCTACCATTTTTATACATTCCAACAGAGTTATAGGCAGTTATCTGGGATGTTGGAACAAAAGAATCAGAATCTGGAGCCGAGCTATTTACACCATAATTTGCCATATTAACGCCATTAGCATAAAAGTCTTTAGTGATCGACTCCCTCATGCTACCACTATGGCCTCCTCCTTCATCGGGGGCTTTATCTGTAAAAACTTGACCGTCAGGCATAACCACTTTTAATAAATGGATAGGTTCGTAACGAGAAACAATGAGTTTTTTGACTGGGATCGTTTGATAATATTGACGATTCAGTTCAAATTTATCTAGAAAAAGAAGTGTGTCTCTTGGTGGTGTAAGCAACCCAATATCAAAAGTATTAATGAGTAACTCATTTGGCGCACCTACATCAATGTGAGATAACATGCTTTTTTGACCTTGATAAATAAATTCAAGTTTTATCTCTGGATGGATATATTCCTTGGGGACTGTAGTAGACCATGTATTTTCGATATATTCTAAGTTATTAATAAAACTTTCTTTACTATTTTTATTAATAGGAACCCATTTTTTATCTAAGTCATAGACAAAAAGGATGCTTTCACCTGTTTGTAACTGTAAGGTGTTTTTTCCATAATGAATGTAGCTGCTATATGATGCATTCGAGCTAAACAGTATTTTTTTATTATGAAATGCATCATTTTTATTAAGAGTGAAGTCATGGCTCCAATTACCATCACTCGTTGATATTTTCATCGAATTATTGTTTTTTATTAATTGGTTGAAATGTTTTTGATTTTTAGAAATTTCAATAATCGCTTTATTTTCATCTAGAGTGATAGCGAATTTACTAGGGTGTGAGTTGTTAATTATTGATTTGTTATCAGTAATTGAAATGTTTTTCCATACTCCATTTAAATCACAATGGAATAGTAATAACCCGTCTTTTTTTAGCTCATAAACTTTATTTTTAGTTTGGATGAACGTGGATTCTTCAGCTTCTGATGTAAATATGATTTTTTTAGATGCAAAATTTTTATTCTGCGATAGTGTGAATTTTTTGATTCTATCATAATCCATTTTAGTTATTTTTATGGTGGAGTTTTTTTCTAAGATATCCTCAAAGAACTCTGCATCTATTTTTTCTCTATCTATGTCGGGTAGATTACCAATTTCAAAATCGATAACTGGAAGCGTATTTGGGTGTGCTTTTTTAGGAGGGCTGTAATATTTTATTTTTTTTACATCATTTTTTGTTAGCCAATATCCATTTTCATCGCAGATAAAACGAGTGGCTGATTTTGCCGGTAGTGTTAAGGTGTTATTACCATAGTTAACTTCAACTTCATTATTATTAGTATTGTGTAATGCTATAGTTTTACCTTTATAGCTGATATTGTTATGAAGAATAAATGGTTTTTCTATACTGTTATGGTTGAGCTTTAAATTTATTTTATTATTATTTAATATCGTTTCATGTAAGTGGTTTTGATTTTTCGATATTTCAATTAATTCACTATTAGACCTAATGATGAGGTCAAATTTTACCGATGATTTAAAATCATGAGATGATAAATTAGTTTCTCTTATGCTATTATTGGCTAATTTGGGTAGTTTGGAAGGAGGGGATAATGGCTTGTTCATTATTAAATAATTATTTTTATCATAAATGTTTAATTGAATATCATTAGCCTCAGGGATGTATGCATGTGGCTTAAACATAATTAAAGTTTTTCGCTCTTTAACTAATTTAGGTTTACAGTCCCCTTCGATATGGATCTTGGCTGGAAGAATATTAGCTTGAGCGAAAAATACATTTCCTTTTAACTCCCCCTTTACATCACTAGTATGTCGGTTGTTATTGAAATAATGTTTTGTTTTTTCACTTTGTAAAAATGAGAGGTTATCGAAGGATTTATTTATCTCGGATATTAAATGAAAGTAATCGATAATAGAATTAAATTCATTTTTAGTATCTGTAAATGAATAATTGTCTTTAATTGATGGTGTGTAGTTATTTAAGCTATTAATAAATAATAAAGGAGAGACGGGGATTAAGTGTTTATTCAGCATGCAATATTATCTTCTCTATCTATTGTTTCGTGGAAGCAGCTAGAAGTTGTAATTGATGGTAAAATAAAATATCTTTAAAAAAAAGATTAATTGCTTAATAGTTACTCCTAAATGATACTCTAAGCATTGGAAGGCTAACCATTAGTTAGAAAACTAAATTTATTAAAATTAGTGAGGTTAAAATGAATAACTCATTACTAAAAAAACCAATGATTACTCAGTGTGATGTGTTTTGAACGCGGATACATCACCATAGAAAGCGTTCTATGGTAACGATAAACAAATTAAGGGTTTTATTACCATGAATCAAAAACATTGGTCAAAATATCAACTGCTACACGAAGTCGTACAAAATCCTAACATTCATGTTAAAGGCCAACATAGCTACTATAGTGACTGCTGGGATGGTGGGTTTGAAAATTCAGTTGTGCGCTATTTACAGGGGGACGAACAAAGTCGAGATTGGCAATTAGCGTGGGATGTCGACCAACTCTATATTGGTGATTACGTTTGTATTGGTAGCGAAGCTGTTATTTTAATGGGGGGAAACCATACACATCGCATGGATTGGTTTTGTTTGTATCCATTTCTTGAATATATTGAGGAAGCTTATATAGGAAAAGGGGATACAATCATTGGTGATGGGGTATGGGTAGGCATGCGTGCCTTTATTATGCCTGGTGTTAAAATTGGTGAAGGCGCAGTTATCGCAACGAATAGCGTGGTAATTAAAGATGTTGAGCCTTATTGCATCGTCGGTGGAAACCCTGCAAAGGTAATAAAACATCGTTTTTCGCCAGATATTATTACTGAATTACTCGCATTGAAAATTTATGGTTGGCCAGAAGAGAAATTTATTGCACTAAAGCGGTTTATTTGTGGTTCCGATTTTGTGGCATTAAAAAATGCCAGTCAGGAATATGATCAGCGATTGATTAGTTAGTTTTTTTATTGAAGGGTATTCTGTGGAATACCCTTTTTTAATACAAAACTAATTTTCTTCTGTGCGAATAAACTCAACTAAAGTCGGTGTGGCTATTCTTTGATAATCTTCTGTATTTAAAATAATAGAGCGCTCTAATGTACCTGCATTAAAGGCGAGTTCTTCAAAACGTTCAAATAATAGCGGGTCAGCAATTAATTTTAAGTTGGGGTGAAAACTAAAAGGTGGAATAGCCCCGAACACACATTGAGTGAGCTCATCGACTTCCTTTGGGCTTGCTAAAGATGCGCGGGTTCCACCAATTGCTGTGGCAACCTTACTTAAATCAGCCTGTTTATCAGCAGGTAAAATTGCCAATACGTGTTGGCGGATCCCATTTCCTTTTACATGGCATACTAGCCCTTTTGCCCCTTGCCCAAGTTGCGTACCACGTATTTTTGCCACTTCTTCTGATTTACCTGCCGTAGGATGCTCCATCACCCGATATTTTGCATTATTTTTATCAAGTAATTGTGTGAGTTGCAAAAAAATAGAATTTTCAGACACCGTTTTTTCCCTTTAAAACCACATCAATAGAAGGGAATGATATCAAGTTCATTGAGAGATACAATCGTAAAAAGAAATGAACTAAAAATCATAGGGTTGGGAAATTTTTTAAATTGCATATCAGATGCTGTTTTAATCTGTATTGCTATCTGAATGGTGATTTTATCTATTGGATATTCTGTCTGCTATTTTATTTTTAATAAATTCAAATAATTATAAAACAATATTTCAATAGGATAATGAGAATACATATTGTTAAGAATTGAGTTTGATCATTTACGGTGCATTTTATTCTCGGTAATATAAAGTTTTATATAACGAAAACAGATAACATGAAACGTAAAATAAATTTATATATTCTAATACCTCTTATTGCAGGGATCGCCCCATCAATTGTTGCTGCGCAAGTCTCTGAGCAGCTTACAAGCTCCAAGCAAGACAAAATGTTGGTGACAGCGGCTTCAGGGGATGTCACAACAGAAGCTCAAGCCGGAGCGGGCTTCTTTACCTCTCAAATTGATTTAGGCCCGTTAGGGGATTTGGATTGGATTGATACTCCCTATTCCACAACAACAATCAGTCGTGAAATGATTGATAACCAGCAAGCGAAAAGTATCAGTGAATTACTTAAATATGCCCCGAGTACCCAAATGCAAGCACGTGGGGGAATGGATGTGGGACGTCCACAAAGCCGTGGGATGCAAGGAAGTGTCGTAGCTAATAGTCGGTTAGATGGCTTGTATGTCGTCTCAACGACGGCATTTCCGGTTGAAATGTTGGATAGGGTGGACATTATTAATAGCCTCACGGGGTCTTTGTACGGCCCTTCTAGCCCGGCTGGTCAGTTCAATTTCACGGCAAAACGCCCTGAAGATATTCAACGCTTATCTTTAGGTTATCAAAGCCGTAATGCCTATAGCGGCCATGTTGATCTTGGGGGGTATTTTGATACAGATAAGCGCTTTGGTTATCGTTTAAACTTAATGGATGAAGAAGGAACGGGAAATTTAAAGGATAGCACTCTACGTCGTAAGTTGGCTTCTGTTGCCTTTGATTGGAACATTCAACCGGGGACACAGTTACAGCTCAATGCTAGCCACTATAATTTTGTACAAAAAGGTTATGTGGGGAGCTTCAGCTATGGTCCTAAAATTAATTTACCAAAAGCACCTAATCCGCAAGATAAAAATTTAGCTATGCACACTGCGGGGAATGATTTAACTACAGATACAGTGAGCACTCGCTTACTTCATGATTTTAATGAAGATTGGACATTGAATGCCGCAGTCGGATATCAACAAGCAGATAGAGCGATGCGCACGGTGACCAGTATGTTGGTCAATGATAAAGGTGATATTAAGCGCTCACTCCGTGACTCTCCGGCTTCTGGGCGTTTTCGTGTACTTAGTAATTCAGTGACACTTAATGGCCATGTAGACACGGGGTCTATTGGACACGATTTGTCATTCGCGACGAATGGTTATGTTTGGTCTATTTATAGTGCAAAGGGAGCTGCTACGGCTTATGACCTTGGCTCAACGAATATGTACCACCCATCTTCATTGATAGAACCTGCAAATGGTAAAATTTACACGGGTGGCTCACGCTATAAATCTGCGGAAAATAGTCAACAAAGTATCACTATCGGCGATACCGTTACATTTGACCCACAATGGTCAGCGATGTTTTATCTTAGCCAAAGTTGGATAGAAAGTCGTAGTTTTGACAAACAGAACCATAAAACCAGCCAAACTAACTCCAAGGGGTTAAGCCCAAATGCTGCCGTGATGTACAAAATCACCCCACAATTGATGACTTATGTAAGTTATGCAGACTCATTGGAGGAAGGGGATACGGCTCCGATAGGACAAGGCGTTAAAAATGAAGGGCAGACTTTAGACCCATATCGTAGTAAGCAATATGAAGTTGGGGTTAAAGCTGATGTGGCTGATTTAAACCTTGGTGCGGCACTGTTTCATTTAGAGCGGCCATTTGCTTATGTGGATAGTCATAGTGTGTTTCGTGAACAAGGTAAGCAAGTGAATAGGGGGCTTGAGTTAACCGCTACAGGTCATGTGTGGCAGGGGTTAAACGTTTATAGCGGCATAACATTTTTAGACCCTAAACTGAAAGACACAGGCTCTCGAACCACTCGGGACAAACGAGTGGTTGGAGTTCCAAAAGTCCAAGCTAATATGCTAGTTGAATATGCGCTGCCAGCTATGCCTGAGTTGGTTTACAGTGCAAATGTACATTACACCGGTAAGCGAGCGGCAAATGATACTAACTCAAGTTGGATTGGTAGCTACACGACGTTAGATTTAGGAACTCGCTATAGTACAAAAATCAACCAGATTCCTACCACTATTCGCCTATCGGTCGATAATGTCACTGACGAACGTTATTGGGCATCTATTTTCCCATCAGGTAATAACGGCCAAGGTGGTGGAAATAGCGCATTCTTAGGCTCTGGCCGTGAAGTCCGCGCAACCATCACATTTGATTTTTAATGGTCGTAACAATAAACGTAAGGAGCACCCTTCTTTATTATGAAGTAAAGAAGGGGCATTAAGATGAGAAAAATAACTTTCTTACAATCCATTATTTTGCTTGCCGGGCTACTAGTCAGTAGCTTGTTAAATGCAAAAACGGATAACCCCGAGTTGCGTATTGCAACACCGTGGCCAGCACAAAATACCATTATTATGATGTTGGGTTATGGCGAGCAAATCGTTGGTACATCGGTGATAGCGAAAAGAATTCCACTATTTCGTCAAATGTTACCCAATATTGATAATGTTCCAGTTATCAGTATTAGCAACCAATTAAATCCAGAGCAAATAATTTCTTTGCGTACACAATTATTGTTTGTGGCGAAAGGCATGGAAGTCCCTCAACGGGACATATTGGAAAGTGCAGGGGTAAAAGTTGTAGAGTACCCTGCAAATTCATTGCAAGCTTTACAAGCTAGAGTTCAAGCGACAGCAAAAGAACTAGGACCAGATGCACAAAATAAAGCGCTTGAATATCAACGCTATTTTGACCGTAATGTCAGGTTGGTAAATGAACGCTTAGTCGGGCTAACAGATACAGAAAAACGTAGGGTTTATCATAGTATGGGAAATACGTTATTTACCTCGGGGCGCCCTTCGTTAAATCAAGATTGGATGGATTTGGCGGGAGCCAAAAATGTGGCTGAAACTTGGTTTTCGGATAAGAAAAATAACTCAGGTGAGGTATTACTGGAGACGATTATTGCGGCCAATCCCGATGTAATCGTTGCAATGAATAAAGAAGATGCCAATATCATCCGAACGTCTTCCCAATGGAAAGCCATTAGCGCGGTAAAAAATCAACAGGTGTATGTCAACCCAAAAGGGATGTTTTGGTGGTGCCGTGAAACCTCAGAAGAAGCATTACAGTTTCTGTGGTTAGCGCAAACTCTTTACCCAGAGCGCTTTGCGGATATCGATATGAAACAAGAGACAGCAGATTTCTACCTGAAGTTTTTTGGGATTTCGCTGAGTGATGCACAAATTGATAATATTTTGCACCCATAAAATAAAACTGCCAGCGAGGCTGGCAGTTTATCGATTACTGGTGACGCTCTTTTAATCGTTTGATTATCGTACTTAAATCAAGTTCTTGGTCTTGCAGTAATACCATTAAATGGTACATCAAATCAGCCGCTTCATTGGTTAATTCTGCGCGGTCATTAACGGTTGCCGCTAATGCGGTTTCAACACCTTCTTCACCCACTTTTTGCGCAATACGCTTAGTACCACTTGCATATAAACGCGCGGTATAAGAGCTTTCAGGAGAAGCAGTTTTGCGCTCTTTGAGCAAGGTTTCTAGTTCAAACAAAAAGCCCCAGTCACTTTGTGCGGGTGCGAAGCAGCTTTGTGTGCCGTTATGGCAAGTTGGGCCATCCGGTAACGCGAGAGCTAGCAGCGTATCGTTGTCACAGTCTGGGTAGATATCCACTAAATTTAAAAAATTATTGGAGGTTTCGCCTTTCGTCCACAAACGTTGCTTTGTGCGAGAGAAAAAGGTGACTTTACGGCTGTCTAAGGTGACATTTAATGCTTCAGGGTTCATATACCCAAGCATTAGCACATCACCTGAAACGGCGTGTTGTACGATAACAGGCATCAGGTTATCGACTTTTTGCCATGCAAGTTGGCTACATTGTTCTGTGGTTAACATACTCTAATTTGAACTCCGTTTTCGGCTAGGTATTGTTTTAAGTCACCGATATTAATAATTTGTTTATGAAATACAGAAGCGGCTAAAGCACCGTCAACACCTGCGTCAGTGAAGGCATCAAGAAAATGCACTTTTTCGCCTGCACCGCCAGAGGCAATCAAGGGCACTTGGCAGACTTCGCGGACTTTCTTGAGTTGTTGTAGATCATACCCTTGGCGTACACCATCTTGGTTCATCATATTTAACACAATTTCACCCGCGCCACGTTGTTGCACTTCTTTTACCCAATCAAGGGTTTTCCACGTGGTTTGTGTGGTACGTTTTTCATCACCGGTAAATTGGTAAACGAGATATTCACCTGTGCTTTCATCAAACCAAGTGTCAATACCAACAACGATACATTGTACGCCAAAGCGTTCAGCTAAACGGCTGATTAATGTAGGGTCGGATAATGCCGGGGAGTTGATGGAAATTTTATCAGCACCAAAAGAGAGAATTTGTGCGGCATCATCGACACTTTTAATACCACCCGCGACGCAAAAAGGAATATCAATTACTTCAGCGACTTTGGCAACCCAGCTTTTGTCTACCACTCGGCCATCAGAAGAGGCGGTAATATCATAAAACACCAGTTCGTCTGCGCCTTCTTGGGCGTAGCGCTGTGCTAATGGAACAATATCACCGATGATTTCGTGATTGCGAAATTGGACACCTTTAACCACTTGGCCGTCGCGAACGTCCAAACAAGGAATTATGCGTTTTGCCAACATTTGATTGCCTCCGCAACGGTGAATTTACCTTCTAATAATGCACGGCCAACAATTACGCCGGCTGCACCAGATGGCGGAATAGCCGCGATATCGTCTAAATCCCCAATACCGCCCGATGCTTGAAAAGCAATATCAGGGAATTTTTGGCTAATTTCTTGGTATAAATTCACATTAGAACCCGCCAATGTTCCATCTTTGGAAATATCCGTACAAAGGACATGTTTTAAGCCATAAGGACGATATATTTCAATGGCTTGTTCTAACGTTAGATTTGAATTCTCCTGCCAACCGCTAATGGCGATTTCTTTTATGCCTTGGTCATTAATACGTACGTCTAAGGCAAGGACAATGGCTTCGCCACCATAGGTCTCAAACCACGTTTTGACCAGCTCAGGCTTAGTGACAGCCGTTGAGCCAATGACAACACGGGTCGCTCCAGCTTCCAGTAAGGCTTTAACATCTTCTTCGGTACGAATACCACCACCAACTTGTACTGGAACACTGACGCCTGCTAATAATTTTTTGAGTAGTGAAATTTGGCGTTTTTGTGGGTCTTTAGCTCCCGTTAAATCCACGAGGTGCAATAATTTTGCCCCTTCTTTTTCATATTGCTGCAAACGTGGGAGCGGGTCATTGCCATAATCAGTTTGCTTGGCGTAATCCCCTTGGTGCAACCGCACCACCGTGCCATCAATTAAATCTAATGCAGGAATGATCATGGTAATTACATCTCCAAAAAGTTTTGAATCAAGCGTGAGCCTGCGGTGCCAGAACGTTCTGGGTGAAATTGGACACCGTAGAAGTTATCGCGATTCACCGCGCTACTAAACGGGTTGCCATACTGAGTTTGTGCGATGGTATTACTGGAAATTGGCATCGAATAACTGTGTACAAAATAGAAATAGGCGTTATCAGGGATATCCCGAAACAGTGGGTTTCCTGCTAGGGCTTTTACTTGGTTCCAGCCGCTATGTGGAACAGGAAGCCCATTGGCATCCATTTTTTGTACAGGGCTATCAATTAACCCCAGTAGTGGCACCGTAGATTGGCCTTCTTCACTAAAAGAACCGAGTAATTGCATACCTAAACAGATACCTAATACTGGTTGGGTCAGTGCTTTGATTAACGGTACTAATTCGCGTTCAGTCAGCTTTTCCATGGCTGCGCTAGCCGTACCGACACCGGGCAAAAAGACTTTGTCGGCTTGTAAAATAGTGTTGGTATCGCGGCTCACCACAGGGTCATAGCCTAGGCGTTTTACCGCATAGGCTACAGAGGCTAAATTTGCACAGCCGGTATCAAGGATGACAACGTTCATTACAGAACCCCTTTCGAGCTAGGTAACGTATCCCCTTCAACACGAATTGCTTGGCGCAGTGTGCGGCCGAAAACTTTAAATAAGCTCTCTGCTTTGTGGTGATCGTTTTTCCCTTTGGTTTTCAGGTGTAACGTGCAGCCCATCGCATAGGAAAGCGAGCTAAAGAAGTGCTCAATCATTTCTGTGCTTAAGTCACCGACGCGTTGGTATTTAAACTCGGCTTTGTATTCAAGGTGTGGGCGGCCAGAAATATCCAGCGCGCAGCGCGCTTGGCATTCATCCATTGGGAGAACGAAACCAAAACGTGCGATACCGCGTTTATCTCCAAGTGCCACTTTCAGCGCTTCACCTAGTGCAAGACCGGTATCTTCAACGGTGTGGTGGTCATCGATAAACAAGTCGCCATTGACCTCAATGTTTAACCGGAAACCACCGTGAGTCGCGATTTGGTCTAACATATGGTCAAAGAAGCCCACGCCAGTGCTAATTTTGCTGCCGCCTTCTTGGTCCAGCCAGACTTCGACTTGAATATTGGTTTCTTTTGTGACGCGTTTGACCAGTGCATGGCGGTCGCGTTTAGTTAATTGCTGGGTGATAGCTTCCCAGTCAAGTTCTGTTGGGCTATAACGTAACCCTTTGATACCCATGTTTTTAGCGAGTTGAATGTCTGTTTCACGGTCACCAATCACATAGCTATTTTCGCTATCTAACACGTTGCTATCTAAATAGCGTTCGACTAACTGGAGCTTAGGTTTACGACAAACGCAGTTATCTTCAGGCTTATGTGGGCAAATTAACACTTCATCAAATTTAACGCCTTGGGACTCAAATACCTGCATCATTAAATTATGCGGTGGCTCGAAATCTGCGGTTGGGAAGCTATCGGTGCCTAAGCCGTCTTGATTGGTTATCATCACTAAGCGGTAATTGGCTTTTTGCAGAGCAAGTAAGCTAGGAATAACCGCCTTTTCAAAGGCGAGTTTACTTAAGCTATCAACTTGGAAGTCGGTTGGCGGCTCGGTAATTAATGTTCCATCACGGTCGATAAATAAAATTTTCTGGCTCATGAGTCATTCCTAATTAGCAAAGTGCTGCAATAGCTTCAATAACACGGGTATTTTCTATTTCTGTCCCAACAGTAATACGCAGGCAATTAATGAGACCGGGTTGTTTGCTCTGGTCACGTAAAATAATGCCTTGGTCCCACAGGGCTTTAAACACTTTATTACCATCGGTAAAACGTACCAAAATATAGTTAGTTTCACTCGGATAAACGTGTTCAACCACCGATAAGTCGCGCAGCGCTTCACGAAGTGCAATACGGTTTTCTGTTATCGTTGTTACGCGGCTTTTCATTGTCTCAATGCCTTGTGGTTCAAGAGCTTGAGCTGCAATCATCGCAACAGGGGTTGATAAAGGATAAGGGGCGATAACCTTTAATAGCACTTCAATTACTTCAGGGGTGGCTAAGGTGAAACCACAACGTAAACCGGCCAATGCAAAGGCTTTGGATAAGGTTCTTAAAATGACCAAGTTTGGATATTGTGCTAACCAGCTTGCTACACTGTATTGTGGGCAGAACTCAATATAAGCTTCGTCGACGACGACTAACGCACGGCCCGCAGCCATATCTAGCACTTCGCGTAAATCTTTATTGTCGATGATATTGCCTGTTGGGTTATTCGGGCTGCAAATATAAATCAGTTTGGTATTGGATAGATTTTCACGGATCGCATTAACGTTTAATGCCCAGTCTGGCAACGCCATGATTTTCTTTTGTTCAACACCAAAGGTTTCTGCACTGACGCTGTACATGCCATAGGTTGGCGGGCAAAACATTACCGCATCTTTGCCTGGTTCACAAAATGCGCGGATCAGCAACTCAATGGACTCATCGGCCCCACGGCAAACGAGCACTTGTTCTGGTTTAACTTTGACATAAGCCGCATAGTTATTGATCACCGCAACCGGTTGGCATTCAGGGTAACGGTTAAGGTTACGTTCACTGAATTGGTAATCAGGTGCAATCGGGTATTCATTGGCATTGAGCCAAACGTCTCCATTTCCCCCTAGACGTCGTGCAGACATATAAGGTGTCATGGTTTTAACATTTTCACGTGCAAGACTGGCGGCATTAAATGGTTGGCTCATGACTTACTCCTGATTTTGTTTTTTTAGTTCGTTAACGCGTAAGGTAACGGCATTTTTATGAGCCGTGAGTTGCTCTGCTTGAGCTAACGTTTCGATGGTGTCGGCTAAGCCTAATAAGCCTTGCTTTGACAGCTTTTGGACTGTCATTCGCTTCATAAAATCAGCGAGCCCAAGGCTTGAATAGGTTGAGGTATATCCATAAGTAGGCAATACGTGATTGGTGCCTGATGCATAGTCGCCAGCCGACTCTGGCGACCAGTCGCCAACAAACACAGAGCCGGCACTTGTGATAGCATCGACCAGGTCATCGGCATTGCGAGTTTGCAGTATTAAGTGCTCAGGGCCATAACGGTTGCTAATTTCAACGCATTGAGCGATGGAGTCAGCGATGATGACACGGCTGGCACTCAGGGCTTCTCTCGCTATTTCTGCACGTGAAAGTTGCGCTAATTGTTTTTCTGTTTCTTCAATCACGCGTTGGGCAAAGCTTTCATCGTCAGTTAATAAAATAACTTGTGAATCAGGGCCATGCTCTGCTTGAGATAGCAAATCAGATGCGGTAAATGCGGGGTTTGCACCGTTATCAGCAATGACCAACACTTCGGAAGGACCCGCAGGCATATCAATGGCTGCTCCATCATGGCTTTGGCTGACTTGGCGTTTTGCTTCAGTGACATAGGCATTACCGGGGCCAAAAATTTTATCAACCGCAGGAATGCTTTGGGTACCAAATGCCATTGCAGCAATCGCTTGCGCACCACCTACTTGGAAAATATCGCTGATGCCGCACAGTTTCGCTGCATACAAAATTTCATCGGCGATAGGTGGAGGTGAACATAAAATAATTTTACGACAGCCAGCGATATTCGCAGGGGTTCCCAACATCATGACCGTTGATAACAGAGGGGCCGACCCCCCTGGAATATATAAACCGACTGCATCTATTGGGCGTGTGACTTGTTGGCACACGACGCCTGCCTGTGTTTCCACTGTAATCGGAGTGGGTTTTTGGGCTTCGTGAAAACGACGAATGTTGCCAATCGCTGTTTTCATTGCTGTTTTGATTTCATCACCAAGACGAGCCTCTGCTGCGTCAACAGCATTTGCAGGAACACGCACCGTTTCGACTTCAGTTTTATCGAAACGACGGCTCAGTGCTTTGAGGGCGGTATCGCCCTCGTTACGGACTTGGTCAATAATTTGGCTAACCGCAGTACTAATGCTACCAGAAGCCGCTATTGCAGGGCGAAGCAGCAAAGCGCTTTGCTGCTCTTGGTTACAAGCCGACCAGCGAACAGGTTGGTTAAATCCCATTTTCATGACGGCTTACTCCATCATTTTTTCAATTGGCAGGACAAGAATAGAGCTTGCCCCTAACGCTTTGAGTTTTTCCATGGTTTCCCAGAACAGCGTTTCTGAGCTCACCATGTGCATCGCCACACGGCTTTGTTCGCCTGCTAACGGTAAAATAGTTGGGCGTTCAGCACCCGGCAGTAAGGCAATGATTTCTTCGAGTGTTTCACTTGGCGCGTGCAACATGATGTATTTGGACTCACGCGCTTGGATGACACCTTGGATACGGGTCATCATACGGTCAATAAGCTGTTGTTTTTCAGGCGACATTTCACCATCGCGTTGAATTAAACAGGCTTTAGAACGGTAGATGACTTCCACTTCTTTTAGGCCGTTTGCTTCAAGTGTTGCACCTGTAGAGACGAGGTCACAGATGGCGTCAGAAAGGCCAGCGCGCGGAGCGACTTCGACTGAACCATTTAACAGACATGATTTAAATTGAATGCCTTTTTGGTCGAAATAGCGTTTTAACAAGTGTGGGTAGGAGGTTGCAACACGTGAGCCATTTAAGCACTCTGCACCGGTATAGTTGAAATCTAATGGGGCAGCGAGAGATAAGCGGCACCCACCAAAATCGAGGCGACGTAGTGTTTTGTATTGTGGGTTTTCACCTTGAGCACGACGATTCAATAACTCTTCTTCAAGAACGTTTTCACCGATGATCCCTAAGTCAACGACACCGTCCATGACCAGCCCTGGAATATCGTCATCACGAACGCGAAGTAAATCAATAGGCATATTTTCTGCATAAGCAATCAAACGTTGTTGTTGTAAATTGATTTTGATGCCACAGCGAGAAAGTAACTCTCTTGATTCTTCACTCAGACGACCTGATTTCTGTATTGCAATACGTAAACGTGATTTATCCAACATGACTTTACCCTTATCCCTTTAAAATTTTTTGTTTAGTAACTCTTTGTTCAAGAATAAAAAAACCCTCGGAAGATTATCTTCCGAGGGTTCTCTCAATTCGCATTTCAGCCACCGGAAGATTCGTTGAACGTCTTCCAGCACACATCGCCCGAAAGACTAGTCAGGATGATGGTGATGATGATGGTTGCGTGAAATACGATTCATAATGTCTTCCGTTCTGTTATTTAAGTGAATGACTAAACATTCATTGTGCTAACTAAATACTCATTGGTATTCAACCTATCCGATTTCCCCCTATGAATGCAACCTTTTTTTTAAAAATAACCAATAATAATTAGTTGTTCACTTTTTATAGTGATAAATCCCTCAGAAATTGTATTCGGAAGTTTTATGGTTTTCAGCTACTCTGTGATTAATTTCAGTCAGTTGAACGATTGGGGAGTTATCATATGAAGAAAGTCACTATCATCGGGTTAGGCTGGGTTGGGTTACCTCTTGCTCAGGCCTTATTGTCTCAAGGCATTCATGTGGTTGGAACTAAAACAACACCAGATGGTATTGAAGCCGCTCAAGCGGTAGGAATAGAGTGCTATGCATTGAAATTAACCCCAGAACTTGAATGTGATGACGATGATTTAGCACAATTGATGGAACAAAGTGATGCTATCATCATTTTGCTACCTCCATCTAAAATTAATACTGAATACTATGTGACCGCGGTTGAAGCACTGGTAAATAGCGCGATAGCATTTCAGGTGCCTAAAGTTATTTTCACATCATCTACGGCAGTTTATGGGGAACAAAATGGCGAAATGACTGAAAATAGCCCATTGGATGGAGTGACGGAATCAGCTAAAGCCTTGGTGGCGACAGAACAGTGGTTGCATCAGTTACCGAACATATCGGTGGATATTCTGCGATTAGCGGGATTAGTCGGTGAAAAACGCCATGCAGGACGTTTTTTAGCGGGGAAAACTGGGGTTAAGGGGGCAAACCAACCTGTGAATATGGTGCATCAAGATGATGTGATTGCCGCCATTTTATTATTGCTCCAGCAACCGCAAGGGGGACATATTTATAACCTCTGTGCGCCCGTCCACCCAACACGAGCCGAATTTTATACTCATGCAGCACAATCTATCGGGTTAACCCCGCCTCAATTTATTGAAGAGAAGAATACGTTAGTGGGGAAAACCATTAACGGTAATAAAATTTGCCAAGAACTCGGGTTTGAATACCAGTACCCAAACCCAAGTTTGATGAATATGACCCTGTGATTATTTAATCGGGATCATGACAATTTTTTGGAACGCAGGGCGTGTGGTCAGTTGCTGGTACCAGCGCTCCAAATTTTTAAATTCAGGGCGCTGCGTGACAATTTCATGCCAAGGGTAAAATAGTGGTGCGATAGCAATGTCAGCGATACCAAATTTGTTACCACTGAAATAGGCTTGGTTAGCTAATGCATTATCAGCAATGGTTAGTAACCGGTTGATATTGCCATAAATAATTTTAGCTTGTTCTGGGTCTCTATCTGCTTCTGGGACACGAACAATCTTGTTCATCATCTGTTTAATGTGGTCGAATAAATTAGCACCACTCCAATCCATCCATTTATCAGCGGCCGCTCGTTCTTGTAGGTCTTGTGCGAGTAATAAGTGAGAATGATCAAATTTTTCCGTAAGGTAACGTAAAATCGCATTCGATTCCCACAGCGCAAAGTCATCATCCTGTAGAGTTGGAATTGTGCTGTTTGGATTCATTTTTATATATTCAGGTGTATCTAGCCCACCAAATGGGCCACCCACATCTTTTTGATTGTAAGCGATATTTAATTCTTCTAAGCACCAAAGTACTTTTTTGACATTGGAAGAGTTGACGCGTCCCCAAACAGTTAACATGGCAGTCTCCTAAATTGATTTTTTGGCATCGACCATGGTTAAGATAGATTAAATTTACTCAGAGGCAAATGTTTATTTGTTATCAGTGGCCTCAGTGAAATTAAAGTCTTATATTAGGTCTAGTTATCAAATTTTGTCACAGCGATGGGTTCTCGTTTAGTGATGTTGAGTCAATGACAGTAATTTAAATGTACAGAATTAAGTGAAGGAATAACCGATGAGTAAGAAAATGTTGTCTTTAAAAACCCGCCGAGCTGGAATTGGGTTGAGTCTTTTGGTTGCCGTAAGTACCAGTGCTTATGCGGCGCAGACACCGGTTGCTCCTCAAGTCGATGCAAAAGCGTTTGTTTTGATGGATTATAATAGCGGTAAAATTTTAGCGTCTGGGAATCCAGATGAACGCTTAGATCCCGCAAGTTTAACAAAAATTATGACCAGCTATGTGATTGGCCAGGCCGTCAATGCAGGGAAAATCACGCCACAAGACATGGTCACAGTAGGGGAAGATGCGTGGGCGACGGGTAACCCTGTTCTTAAAGGCTCCTCTTTGATGTTTCTAAAGCCTAAAGACCGTGTTTCTGTATTGGATCTAAATAAAGGGATTGTGATCCAGTCAGGGAATGATGCCAGTATTGCTCTTGCCGATTATGTTGCAGGTAGCCAAGACTCATTTGTGAGTTTAATGAATCAATACGTGCAAAAGATTGGTTTAAAGAATACCCATTTTAAAACGGTTCATGGTCTAGATTCAGAAGGGCAATATAGTACAGCGCGGGATATGGCATTGTTAACCCAAGCAATGATCCGCGATGTGCCTGATGAATACGCACTGCACAAGGAAAAAGAATTTACCTTTAATAAAATTCGTCAACCAAACCGTAATCGTCTGTTATGGAACCAAAATTTAAAAGTGGATGGCGTAAAAACTGGGCACACGAGTGGAGCAGGCCATAACTTAGTCGCCTCTGCAACAGAAGGTGATATGCGTTTGATTTCAGTCGTGTTGGGGGCGCCAAGTGACCGTGTGCGTTTTTCTGAAAGTGAAAAATTACTGACATGGGGCTTCCGCTTCTTTGAAACTGTCACGCCAATTAAGGCTGATGCTACACTGAAAAAACAACGCGTTTGGTTTGGTGATATTTCAGAAGTTGATTTAGGCGTTGCCGATGATGTTTCTGTTACTATTCCTAAAGGGCAGCTGCAAAACTTAAAAGTGGATATTCAACTGACCAATGATTCACTTGAAGCGCCACTGGCTAAGAACCAAGCGGTAGGTACGATTAACTTTATTCTTAATGATGAAGTCATCGAACAGCACCCTTTAGTTGCAAAAAGTGCCGTTGAGGAAGCGGGGTTCTTCGGTCGTATTTGGGATTACATCATGAAAACGATTAGTGGCTGGTGGAGTGCCATTTTCGGTTAATAATGATTAAATGAAAATGATGTGAACAAAAAATGCCTGCATTAGCAGGCATTTTTATCGAGGTGATTAAGACACAAACTATTCGCAGTGAGCCAGTTTAATCGCTAAGCCGCCTTGGGAGGTTTCACGATACTTAGCGTTGATGTCTTTACCCGTTTCATACATGGTTTCAATGACTTTATCGAGGCAAACTCGTGGGTCACTGACGCGACGCAGTGCCATACGGGCTGCATTGACGGCTTTAACGGAAGCAATGGCATTACGTTCAATACAAGGTACTTGTACTTGTCCACCAACAGGGTCACAGGTTAAGCCTAAGTTATGCTCCATGGCAATCTCTGCCGCAATACAGACTTGCTCAGGGCTACCGCCCATTAGCTCGGCTAATCCCGCAGCGGCCATCGAACAAGCAACACCCACTTCCCCTTGGCAACCAACTTCTGCACCAGAAATTGACGCATTCATTTTATATAACGCACCAATGACACCGGAAACTAAAAAATAACGGGTATAGGAATTTTCATTCACCGGGCGAATGAATTTATCATAGTAAGCTAAAACGGCAGGTATAATGCCACAAGCACCGTTAGTTGGCGCTGTTACAACACGACCACCCGCTGCATTTTCTTCGTTAACAGCAAGGGCATACATGTTGATCCAGTCTATTACCGCCATTGGGTCCATATTAGTGCTATCTGTTGTGACCAATTGGCGACGTAGAGCCGCTGCACGACGAGGAACACGCAATGGGCCAGGTAATAAGCCTTCAGTTGTGACACCGCGCTCAATACCCGCTTTCATGACATCCCATATGGATGAGAGATATTGCTGAATTTCTTCTTTACTACGCAGTGCTAATTCATTCTGCATCACGAGCGCGGAAAGCGATAAACCGGTTTCTTTACAGTGTTTTTGCAGGTCAGCCGCATATTTAAATGGATAAGGGACTTGAACGGCATTTTCGTCTGACTGGCCAAAATGTTCTTCATCGACAATAAAACCGCCGCCGATAGAATAGTAATTTTTGCTGTAAATAACATCATCACCACTGAATGCTGTAATACTCATTCCATTTTCATGGAGCGGTAGGTTGGTAGTATGAAAATTCATGCCACCTTCAGTAGGGAAATCAACTTCATGTTGCCCATGAGCAAGGGAGAGCCTTTCAGTTTGCTCAACATTACGCATAAAAGCAGGAATAGCGTCAATATCAATGGTATCCGGTAAGTTACCCGCAAGGCCCATAATAATTGCCATATCCGTTGCATGGCCTTTACCTGTTAAAGAGAGCGAACCATAAACATCAACTGCAATTCGTGTTGTGCGAGTGAGTATTTCTTGCTGGATAAGGTCGTCAACAAATTGTTTGCCCGCTTTCATTGGGCCGACGGTATGGGAACTTGAAGGGCCGATGCCAATTTTGAAGATATCAAATACACTAATCATATTCAGTGCTTCCTTTTGTAGAAAGTCATTGAAATTAGGTAGCTTCCATTTAGGACGCTACCTAGTGGCTTCAATTAGAAGAATAACTTATATGTTGCCGCAGAGATAGCGACCAGACCCATAATTACAATAAATATATTACTGATTTTACCTGAGTATTTACGCATCGCAGGTACTTTGCTAATTGCATACATTGGCATTAAGAACAGTAAAATTGCGATTACTGGGCCACCGAGGCTCTCGATGATATCTAGCACACCTGGGTTTAATGTTGCTACTATCCATGTTGTGACTAACATGAAGATAGCAGTACCACGGTTTAACTTGCGAACATCAATTGTTTTACCTTTTGCACGGTAAGCACGCTCAACCAAGCCATTGAAACCTTCACGTGCGCCTAAGTAGTGACCTAGGAAAGATTTAATAATTGCGATAAAGGCAATGATTGCAGCTGCATATTTGATGAATGGCTGGTCAAAATAGCCAGACAGGTAGTCAAGAATACTGATATTTTGTGCTTTAGCTTGTGCAAGATCTGCTGAAGATAAGGTAAAGACACAGCTGATCACGAAGAACATAACGGTCAGCACCATCAGAATGTGTGCAGAAGCAAGAATTCGTGAACATTTTTGTTCAGCTGCATCACCGTATTCTTCACGTTTTGCAACGGAGAAAGCAGAAATAATCGGCGAGTGGTTAAATGCGAATACCATCACTGGGATTGTCAGCCAAATAGTGACCCAGATGCTTTGTCCGCCGGTATTTTTTGTTGCTTCAGTGATACCTTCCCAAGTTAATGTATTCAGTACATCACCAGACCAATGTGGGATCATATACAGTGAGAATGCAACCAGCACGGCGATAAATGGAAACACTAACATACTCATGACTTTTACGATGTATTTCTCACCGAATGCCACAATCGCCATCACTCCGCCTACAAGGATCAAGGCAAGTAGCCAGCGTGGTGGTGCGCCAACGCCTAATAATTCGGTTAAGAATTTATTGACGTTATTGGTAATGGAAACACCATAAACAAGAAGAATAGGATAAATAGCAAAGAAGTAGAGTAGGGTAATCCAGTTACCTGCTGTGCGACCAAAATGCTCCTCTACGACCTCAGTAATATCACCGTCCGGTTTTGAACCAGACAGAACGAAGCGTGTTAACCCACGGTGAGCAAAAAATGTCATTGGGAAGGCTAATACCAGCATCAGTAAAACAGGTAATAAACCACTCATACCTGCGTTGATGGGCAAAAACAGTACCCCAGCACCGATAGCTGTACCATATAAACCCAGCATCCATACTGTGTCAGTTTTGCGCCAAGCATTGCTAGTTACTGTTTGCGAGGCTGTTTTGTCGATGGAACCAACTTTTGTTGCATCCATAATAGTCTCCGAAAATATAAGTCAAAAAAAAAATCATTTAGCGTAACGGCAAATGCATTACGAACTTTTAATCTTTTGGTACGAACAATTACTCAATAACAATTGTTTTCTTTTGCGTAACAATCTGATTGGAAATAAAACTAATATTAGGTCTAAATTTATTTTCAATCAGTTTTGCATTTTTATCATAAATTTTTAAAAGTGGATTTTGAGGGTGTGAATTTATAGTTTACCAGAATAAAATGCCGTGATCATTATCTCAAAAGAGAAATATCTCCTTAGATTGCGATAGATAATCATATTTTATAAAAATGTTAATAAAATTTGCGTTAGGCTTGCTTTTATTAGAGGCTAAATGCTAATTAAATAAGTTTAGATTTTCTTAATTTTTGACAGAATTAAATTCTGCTGAAAAAATATTATTATATTAATGATTAAAATTGAGCTGATTAAAATATCATCCATATCAATATAAATATTGAACTGTACTGTAATGGAAGTACGATTCAGTCGATTTTATTTCTCAGTAATATGTTGATAATTATGGTTATTGTTTTGGTTTTTAGAATGGTTCTTTGCGTGATTAATTAGTTTGGGAGTTGGAAGAGATAGTGCTATATATTAATTAATTTGAATTTTTTTCATGCTTATATTTGCCACTTTTTTCGCAACGAAAAAAATAATTAAAATAGGTAACAAAATATTTGTTAACTGATTGTTTTAATAATTTTATTGATAACTTCAAAAAGATTTTAATGCTGAATATAAAAATAAACAGAAACTTTGATCTAGCTCAGTTTTTATCATGGGAAATGAACTGGCATTAATTAATGCCAGTATTTGGATATAGGTTGTTATGGCTGAAACCAACCTTTACGAATAAGAGGGGCACAAATGAAACTATATAGCTGAGTAATAGGTGATTGAATTTTATTCGCACCAATAGACCAGAGAATTTGAGCTAAACCGCATGCGACAATCGCAAGTATAAAGGCGCCTGCCATATCTAAAGGCCAGTGAACACCGAGGTAAATACGCGACCAAGCAATGACAATAGCGGGGATCATCATGACAAGCCCTACCCAGGTCCTTAGCCAGAAAAGAAACGCGAAAGCGAATGTAAAGACAATCGTGCCATGGTTGCTCGGGAATGAAGGCGTGGCTTTATGTTCAGAGAAATTGGTGCCAATTCCCATGACAAATGGGCGGTCATGCGGCGCGAAATAGCCTACTAACCACGAAATTGCTAAACCAATGACAATAGCAATGGCCGCTTTGCAGGCAAAGGCACGTTGGCGAGTCATATTTGGCTGGGCGCCCCAAAACCAACAAGCAACAGTAAATAGTGGAAATAACAGAATTAAGCGTTTTGCAATCACGTTAGCTACAGCAATGGTTCCACTTGCAGTTTCTGGAGTAGCATTGATCAAATTGAATAGATCAAGGTTAAGTTGTTCCAGCACAGTTCAGTACCTCGGACAGATAGTTAGTAAGACAGAATAGGTATTAAAGGGAGATTAAAGTTTCTTAATGAGCAGGTAAAGTCCCTTTGTCTTATTATTGAAAGCTTTGTGCGACAAATTTACTTGCGGTTTAACTATTACTCAATAATTATTTAGTGCAGTAACAGACTTAGATAAGTAAAAGGGAGAAGAAGTGATGTGGTGGCAAAAAGAGATACAACTTAGCGCAAAAGTAAGAGGGTTTCATTTAGTGACAGAAGAAATTCTCAAGCAGCTTCCTGAACTTAGCTTAATTAAGGTTGGTTTAGCCAATATTTTTATTCAACATACATCGGCATCTTTAACGATCAATGAAAATGCGGATTACACTGTCAGAGAAGACTTCGAGAGTTTTTTTAATCAGGCCGTTCCTGAAAATGAGCCTTATTATAAGCATGATTATGAAGGAAGTGATGATATGCCTGCGCACCTAAAAAGCAGTTTATTGGGTGCAAGTTTAACGATTCCGATTACGAAAGGGCGTTTAAATTTGGGAACGTGGCAGGGGATTTATTTATGTGAACATAGAAATCATGGTGGAAAGCGTAGGTTAATCATTACATTGCAAGGCGAACCCAGCCGTTAGAAACAAAAAACCCGATAGCATGAAAACAAACAGTTGGCTATCGGGCTCCTCAATATGGGGACATCAAAGAAAAGCAGTGGCACTAATTAAGACCCCGTCTAAAAAAGAAAGTTCTCACTTAGATGAAAAAAAGTGCAATATTTTTATTAAATTTGGCTTAAATAGCACAAAAAGAACAAGCAAAGTGTTAACACCTATAAATAAGTGAACAACTTTGCTTGTTGGGATGAAAAACGGATGTGACTAATTACTTGTATAGATTCAAGTTTTCTTTAGCGTAAGCTTCGAAATCTGTGCACCCACCGATGTGTTGCTCATCAATGAATATTTGTGGAACGGTTTCAACAGGTTTACCGACAGTTTTAGATAAATCTTCTTTAGAAATACCTTCAGCTTGAATATCAACATAGCGGTAGTCAAAATCTTCACGCTCATTTTTCAGTTTTTCAGCGAGTTCTTTTGCACGAACACAGTATGGGCAGCCAGGACGACCAAAAATAACAGTATACATAGTATCTCCTTTTTATCTTGAGCTCAGATTCTAATTGCAATGCTCAATACTATGCCTATATAACTTATGAAATAAAAGTCGAATTTTCCTGTTATACCTATAGGTATGGCATATAATTCACAGTTTGAGAAAGAGACACAATAATGAGAGGAGAAAAAGAATGAGTCATAAACCTCAATCTAAAGGGACAATGCGTTCATTGGCTGATATGCCAAAGCCCATTATCGTGTTAGAAGGTGTGGGGATCATTCTGCTTATTATTGTTTTGTTAGCACTAAATGACTACATCACACTGCCAGAGCCTTTAATGCAGTCAGGGGTGATCGTGAGCATGATTATGGTCGGTATTGGTTGTTTGGTGCCTGCAATGATCAACATTGTCTGGCGAGCAATTCATGGTCTGAGTTTTTTGGGTATTGATCATAAACAGCCAGAAAAGAGCGCATCTAAAAAGTCAGACTCTGTAGATAATAAACCTGAATAAACCTGATGAATAAGTAGATTAAGCGCAGTTTTACTGGTGTTTCGCTCTACAATATGTGAGAATTATTCGTTTTTTTCGTTAGGGGGAAATGTGCCAAAACCCTAACAAATCGATATTGCACGACTATTTTGAGTTGAAGAAGGTTATTGCCCATGGATTCTATTTGTTACCCTGACATCACTAAGCTACGTGAATGGCTAGACCAACTCAAAACCTCTTATTTCGAGTGTGATTCCTGCTCTGCATTACATTTACCCCATATGCAAAATATCGACGGTATTTTTGATGCGAAGCTCGATATTTTAAATAATGTTTTGGTGTTATCTGCATTAGCTGAGCTTAAACCGACAGCGATTGTGACGTTAGTGGCGAATATCAGCCAAATCAATGCCAGCTCATTAACAGCGAAAGTTTTCCTTGAAATAAACAATGAAAACTTGCCTAAATTGATTGTTAGCCAATCATTTTCATTAGAAGCAGGGATGACGTATCGTCAATTCGGCCATTTTTTACAGCAAGCAGAAGACCAAATTTCAGCCATTGTATTTGAAATCTTTAGCAATAATTTGCTGTATGCGAGTCAGGATGATTTCAGCGAAGATGATGACAATGTTGATGAAGACTCTGAGCATTCCCTTGACGACAAACCTTCGATAATTATCCACTAAGTCTCTGTTATGCACTGTGAAAAATATGCCGCAGGGCAGTGCCATTCATGCCAATGGTTGACATTAACGCCTGAACAGCAAGTTATTGAAAAACAGAGCCAACTACAGGCTCTTTTGCCAGCTATTGATATCTCTCTATTTCAGCCTCCAGCCACAGGGCCACTGATGGCTTTTCGCAATAAGGCCAAAATGGTGGTTAGTGGTAGTGTTGAAAAACCTGTTTTAGGTATTATCGGCCATGATGGACAGGGCGTTGACCTGACTGACTGTCCTTTATACCCAGCTGAGTTTTCTGACGTATTCGCATCTTTAATTCCTTTTATCGCTAGGGCTGGCCTGACGCCTTATAACATTGAGCGCAAACGCGGTGAATTAAAATACCTATTATTAACCCAAAGTCATCACTCTGGAAAATTCATGCTACGGTTTGTTTTGCGCTCAGAGAAAAAAATTGAGCAATTAAGAAATGCGCTCCCGTGGCTACAAGCACAGTTGCCACAGCTTGAGGTGATTACTGCCAATATTCAGCCAGTGCATATGGCAATACTTGAAGGTGAGGATGAGATTTTCTTAACGGAGCAGCGCACACTTCGTGAAGAGTTTAATCAAGTCCCTTTATTTATTCGGCCACAAGGTTTTTTCCAAACGAATCCTATAGTGGCTGCAAAATTATACCAAACCGCGAGGGAATGGGTTAAAGCGTTAGATATCGATAGCTTGTGGGATCTGTTTTGTGGCGTGGGCGGCTTTGGGCTGCATTGTGCTGAAAAAGACACTCACTTAACAGGGATAGAAATCAGTGCGCCAGCGATTGCGAGCGCACAGCAATCAGCGAATGAACTTGGATTAAAGCATGTTGAGTTTAAAGCCCTCGATTCAACGCGTTTTGCTACAGCGAATCAAGATATCCCGCAGCTTATTTTAGTCAATCCACCACGTCGAGGGATTGGTAAAGAATTATGCGATTACCTTACTCATATGCAGCCTGAATATATCCTGTATTCTAGCTGTAACGCGCAAACCATGGCGCAAGATTTACAGTTGTTAACGGGGTATCACGTATGTAAGGTGCAGTTGTTTGATTTGTTCCCTCATACGTCTCATTATGAGGTATTGACCTTATTACAACGGGTAACTAATTAGTCAATTGTATAAAAAAGCTTGGTATTAATACCAAGCTTTCTATTTTTTAAGCCATCTAAGTTGAGATAAAGTTAGCCTCTGTGCTCAAATTCCAACGCTTTGCGTTCAATTAAACGCATTAGCACTGTTAAAATTGCATTGACCACTAAATAAATAATCCCCGCAGCAACAAATGCCATGACATCCCATGTTTGACCAAAGATAAGCTGGCTGTATCCCATGACATCTAGCATGGTAATGGTACTGGCCAGTGAGGTACTTTTGAAAATTAATACCACTTCGTTGGAATAGGACGATAACGAGCGTTTGAAGGCATAAGGCAAAATAATTCGCATGGTTTGCATTTTACTCATCCCAAGGGCTTGGCAAGACTGCCATTGACCTGATGGAATGGCTTTAACTGCGCCGTGGAATAATAAAGTGGAATAAGCTGCACTATTTAAAGCTAAGGCTACCATTGCACAGACCCAGGGTGTGGAAATAACCTCCCACAGCATAGGATAATCTTGCAAAGATTTAAATTGGCTTGGGCCGTTATAAATTAAGAAAAATTGTACCAATAACGGCGTACCAGTAAACAGTGTAATGTAGACCTTCACTGCTTGAGAGATCACTGGCGTTTTTAGCGACAAAATTAAGGTGAATAATATGGCTAACAGAAAAGCCACAATGAGTGCGCTAAACGTCAGAGACAAACTGGTTGGAAGTCCCGGTAATATTTTTAATATTAAATCTATCATTTCGATTCACCTCGCTCAAAGCGGGTGGTACGTAGCTCAATACGCTTTAGGACTAGCTGGCTGACTAACGTAATTGCAAGGTAAATCAAACCGACAATGGCATACCAAGTAAACGGTTCCTGAGTACGGTTAACGATGGTTTTAGTTTGTAACATCAAATCATTGACGCTGATGAGTGAAACTAATGCGGTGTCTTTCAATAATACCAGCCATTGGTTACCTAGTCCTGGAAGGGCATGGCGCCACATCTGTGGCATGATAAACCGAAAGAAGATCGTGCGCTTTGTTAAACCTAATGCAAAACCTGCTTCCCACTGACCATAAGGGACGGCTTTCAATGCGCCCCTAAGCGTTTGAGATGCATAGGATGCATATAATAAGGCTAGCGCAATAACGCCACAAACAAATGGGGTATAGTCAAATTCGCCGCTATTAGCAAAGAAAATACTTGGGTCGATTTGGATGGTGGTTTGCCAAAAACCGAGGTTCAGTTCAAAACCATCACCGAGTAGATTGATGAATTGCAATGTACCGAAGTAGACAAATAAAACCACTAACAATTCAGGTAAACCGCGGATCAAAGTGACCCAGCAGGTCCCTAAAAAGGCAATTGGTTTAAAGCGGACAGACTCCCATGCAGTAAACAGCATGGCCAGAACCAAACCCAAAATCAGCGCAGAAACAGCAAGGCCGACGGTGATACCGGCGGCACTTGTTAAAAATAGAAAGTTGCTCATTAATTATATCGATTACTGTTGAAACCATTTTTTGTGGATAGCATCATAAGTGCCGTCTGCTTTAACTTCTGCTAAGGCTTTATTCATTTTATCCAGCAGCTCTTTATTTCCCTTACGAACGGCAATACCTAAACCAATACCGAAGTATTGTGGATCAGTGACTTTCTCGCCAACTGCACCTAAGTTTTCATTACCTTTCCCTTTTAACCACTCGTCAGCGACTGCGGTATCACCGAAAACGGCATCGATACGGCCATTTTGTAAGTCTAAAATAGCAGATTGGTAGTTATCATAAGGAACGGTTGTCATCCCTTTATGTTGTTCCATGATGTATTTTTGGTGAGTGGTTCCGTTTTGTACGCCAATTTTTTTATCTTTTAATTGGTCTATTGAGCTGATTTTTTCTTTAACGGCAATAAATTCCGCTGAGTTAGGGTAGTAAGTCTCAGTGAAATCTACTTGCTGTTGGCGCTCAGGGGTAATATCGATACCTGCCATTAATGCTTCAAAGCGACGGAATTTTAAGCTAGGAATTAAGCTGTCAAAAGATTGGTGAGTAAATGTACAGGTTGCATTCATTTTTTCACACATTGCATTGGCTAAATCAACGTCAAAGCCAACGATTTGGTTATTCTTATCGAACATTTCAAAAGGTGCGTAAGTCGCTTCTGTTGCAAAACGAATAGTTTCTTTTTCCGCAGCAGTTGCAGATAGGGTTACAGCGCCCAGCAGTGCAGCTAATATAATTTTTTTCATTGCTTAATCCTATATCTATTAGTGTGACAGATAATTTGCAAATGCTTCTGTTTGAGGTGCAGTGAAATGGCTTGCATCCCCTTGTTCTACTATATGGCCGTTTTCCATATACACGACACGGCTAGCGGTTTTTCGCGCAATTTCCACTTCGTGAGTAACGATGACTTGTGTAATCCCAGTTGCAGATAGTTCACGTATGATATCAACAACTTGAGCGGTGATTTCTGGGTCAAGTGCAGCGGTTGGTTCATCAAATAATAAAACTTTTGGTTCCATCATTAGCGCTCTTGCAATCGCAACACGCTGTTGCTGCCCACCTGATAAGTGTAATGGGTAGCGGTTAGCAAATTGCGACAACCGTAAGCGTTCTAATAGTTTAGAGGCTTTTGCTTGCGCTTCTTGTTTTGACAATTTTAACACGCGACAAGGTGCTTCAATTAAGTTGTCCATGACACTCAAATGAGGCCATAGATTATATTGTTGAAATACCATCCCCACATTTTGACGCAGCTCACGGATCGCTTTCGCATCTGGAGCGGAAGAAAAGTCAAATTGCTGACCCACAATGTTTAAGTGGCCTGAACGTGGCATTTCTAATAAATTGAGGACACGTAACAACGAGCTTTTACCTGCTCCGCTTGGCCCGAGTAATACCATAGTCTCACCAGCAGAACACTCTAGATTGATATCAAAGAGTGCCTGATGGGAACCATAGAAACAGTTGATGTTTTTTAATTGAATGCTCATGTGTACCAATAATATCTTTTTTCACTACCTGCGATATTAATCCTATGAGCATATTTATGCAATAATTTCTGCATAAAAATTTGGTTTTTACGCTAAAATTAGTCTGATTTAACGGTCAGTTGCTCTGCTTGCTGTTCTTTAGCGAGTTGTTTATCTCGTTCAAAAGCCAGTTCACTGATGCGTTTTGCCATGCCTTTAAAAATAAATAAATGGGCAGGCATCATGGCAAACCAATAGAGTAGGCCGCAAAAGCCAGCTGGATGCCACCATGCCCGAACATCGATTGAACGGCGGTTCCCGCTATCATGAATAGTAAAAGTTAAGCGGCCAAGCCCTGGGGCTTTCATACCAAATAACAAGCTAAGTTGTTTATTTGGTTCAAGATTAATCACGCGCCAGCCATCAATTTCATCACCGAGTTGGAGCTCTTCACGGTCGGGGCGGCCGTACTTCACTTTATTCAGCATCATGTCATCCATGATGGCACGGGTTTTCCACAGACCATTGGCATAGAAATAGCCGTTTTTTCCACCGATTTGTTGCACCGTATACCAGAGCGATTCTGAACTGGCTGTTGTTCCAAGGGTTGCTCCCGCTTGTTTTGGGTAATAGCCATAACCGGGGCGCCAGCGTTTTCTGACTTCTGGGTCATACCCCCAATCTGCGTTATCAACGGCATCGGCTTCTTCTGCTAAAGTCGTTCTAACGGCATCATCAAAAGAGACTAAGGTTTGTGGGATCAGCTCTCGTAACGCTTTATCATCTGCCGGAAGGTCGTGCTGCAAGCCTTGGATTAGCTCCTTAGCAATTGATGGGGGGACGGAGGTGATCAAGCTGATGAAATGCACCGAGATCATACTAATCGGGATCGGGATAGGAATAAGTAAACGACGTTTACCACTGACCTTAATAAAGCGCTTAAATAGCTCTTGATAGCTAATAAACTCAGGGCCACCCGCATCGAAAATTCGGTTCTCGGTTGTTGGTATTTTCGCCAATTGCGTTAAATAATATAAAATATTCGACAGGGCGATGGGGGATGATTTAGAACGAACCCAACGTGGCGGGGTTAAAATGGCTAAGTTGTAGACCATATCGCGCATAATTTCGAATGCGGCAGAACCAGAGCCAACGATAATAGATGAACGAATTTCGGTAACTGGGATTTGGCTTTCACGTAAAATATCGCCAGTTAAACGTCGTGCAATTAGATGTGGTGAATAGGTATGCCCATGTTGTAATGCACTAAGATAAATAACATGTTTAACGCTTGAACCTTCAAGGACTTGTTGCACGTTACGAGCGGCGGTGCGTTCACGCTCGACCAAATTGGCTTGGTCGGCCATGCTATGAACGAGGAAATAAACAATATCAATGTCTTGCATGACATCTTTTAATGTTTCAGGGTCATGGAGATCCACATAAATGCATTGGGTATCTTGCCAGCCTTGGGATAACATCCAATCAACACGGCGTGCGCCTGCTGTTACGTCATATCCTTGCTCAATAAGTTTAGGGATCAGATTTTGACCAATATAACCACTAGCGCCCAACACTAAAACACGTTGTTTATCTGTCATGTTAATTTCCTGTTTCACGCAAATTAACGGCTATTGTGACTGAAATTTTACCTATGTAAAGAAGGCCATGAGAATTGGCGTAATAAGACTAAGTACGAAGCCATGAACAATGGCCGCAGGGACAATTGAAACCCCACCGCTGCGTTGTAAAACAGGCAGTGTAAAATCCATTGACGTTGAACCACAAATGCCAAGAGCGGTTGAACGGTAACGATTAATAATAATTGGAATGAGCATGATTGCAGCAAGTTCCCTTGCTAAGTCATTGAAAAAAGCGGCGCTCCCCATGACTGGGCCATAAGCATCGGTGATGACAATTCCTGTTAATGAGTACCAGCCAAAGCCTGAGGCGACTGCTAACCCCATTTTAACTGGGAGACCGAGTAATAACGCGGCTAACGCACCGCCCGCGAGCGCACTGACCCCCATGACAAATGCAATGGTTGTTCCACGTCGATTGATTAAGATCTGTTTAATACTCATTCCACTATTGCGTAATTGAATGCCAACAAGTAGCAACAGCAGCATTAATGCAACCTGACTGCCTTTATCGGCATAGTGTAAGAAATTAAAACCCGTTAACCCGACGACAAAACCCAACAGTAACACCCCACAAAGTTGCAGAGACTCTAAAACCATTTTGATCCTAGATGGCGGCTTTTCTTGTTTGTGTTGTGGGATTTTCCAAGGGTCCAATTTATCAAGTAATAACAAAGAGATAACATTTAATGAAAATATACAGCCAAAAAAGGTAATGGCATAAATTAAAATAGAAATTAAGTGAATACTTAAGTTTTCAAGCAGTGCGAGAGTTATTCCCATTAGAAATAAAATAACATATACCATCGAGTTAAGTGATTGGTGTACTCGATGGAGAATTTGTTTATTTCTAATAGTAATAAGGTAACCAAGTGTTAATGGTAGCAGTATAATCAAAAGTCCTGAATACATGGCCGGATCCTTAAAGGTTAACCCATAGACTAGGTAACTATAAACAAAGAGTTATGCTTATCTTTTTTATTTAGGTTATCGAAGCATAAACCTGATATAGCGCCGAGTAAGAAAAGAATTTTTTGTGATAAAATTTTTTTATTGGCGTCTCAATGAAAAATAGGTCAAAAACACTAAAAATGAAAGTTTTCCTATTTTATAACACTGCCATTGGATGCTCAATATAGTTCTCTATTTTGTTATGAATAATTTTTATTTAGCATATATTGTGATAGTAATGAATGTGGTTAATCGGTAAGCTTTGGTTATTATTCTTTTATATTTTCACTTGGCATAATCATTCAGTACGTAATGGTAACTGATGAAATTGAAGGGGGAATATAAATACTTCAAGGAGAGAGTAATATGTACCTGGAACGTGTGGAAATATACGGATTTAGAGGGATTAACCGGCTTTCTTTAGAACTAAATAATAGTACGGTTTTAGTCGGTGAGAATTCCTGGGGGAAATCGAGTTTACTTGACGCACTTGATCTTCTTCTTTCCCCTGAACATACAAATTACCAATTCAGTCTTCATGATTTTCACCACCCAGCAGGGAATGATGAATCGCGTTACCGCTCATTACAGATCGTTCTAAAATTTGGTGAGCGTCGAAAAGGGCGTCATCAATCATATCGTTTTCATAATCTTAGCTCTGTTTGGGTCGATAACGGAGATGGGCTTAAACATATTTTCTATCGTGTTAGTGCAGAGCTTAAAGATGATGGCACAATCGCCGTCGATAAAAACTTTTTAAACGCAGGCGGCAATAAGCTTTCTTTGGATAATGTAGGTAAATATATCAAAGAAATTATTCGGTTATATCCGGTTATTCGCCTACGAGATGCTCGATTCTTACACTCGCTTAACCCGGAAACGATTGTTTCAGGGCAAAAAGAGGTACGTGACTTATTTAATGCCCGTATTAAGGAACTAACCAGTGCATTGGTCAACAACCCTGAACGCTTAAGTGATGAAGACCTTGGTGATGGAATTGATGCGATGCAACAATTGCTTAGCCATTACTTTTCAGGGCAAAGTTCCCATATTATTCGTTCAGATAATTCAATTGTTAAAATAGAGCCACGTAAGCGCGGCTGGAAAGCGCTTGATAATATTAGTCGCTTAATTGCTAAACCAAACCAACGCAATATTCGATTAATTATTCTAGGAATGTTTTCTTCGTTATTACAATCAAAAGGTAATATTCACTTAGATAAGCATGCTCGGCCATTGATTATTGTTGAAGATCCAGAAACGCGTTTGCATCCGATTATGCTCTCCATCGCATGGGGCTTATTTAGTTTATTTTCTCTGCAGCGGATTACCACAACGAACTCAGGAGAGCTGCTTTCATTAGCACCTCTGGAAGACTTGTGTCGTCTGGTTCGCAATACCAATAAAGTTTCAGCTTATCGTTTGAATGAAAATGATTTAAGTGCTGAAGAGTTACGTAAAATTTCTTTCCATATTCGCTTTAATCGCCCATCAGCCTTATTTGCTCGTTGTTGGTTATTAGTTGAAGGGGAAACGGAAATTTGGTTGATGAATGAGTTCTCACGTCAGTGTAACTATTACTTTGAAAGTGAAGGAATAAAAGTTATTGCATTTGCGCAAAGTGGCTTGAAGCCTTTGCTGAAGTTTGCCAATAAGATGGGAATTGAATGGCATGTTTTAACCGATGGTGATGAGGCTGGGCGTAAATATGCGGCAACTGCGACGCATTATGCTAACAAAATTGATTCCTCAAATAGGGATAGGCTAACGATGCTGCCAGCACCAGATATGGAACATTTCCTATATCGTGAAGGGTTTAGAAGCCTTTATCATGAAATTGCTGATATTCCAGATAATGCAAAGGTTTCAACTAGGCGGGTGATTATCAAGGCAATTTCTCGTACATCGAAACCGGATTTAGCGCTAGCCACTGTTAATAGAGCCGCAGAATTAGGGCCAGATAGTATCCCGCTGCAATTGAAAATTATGTTTTCTCGTGTGGCATGGTTGGCAAGAGGTAAAGCAAACTAATAGAGATATTGATAAATTTTACTCGTTGTTGATTGAGTATTGAAGAATGGCTATCTCATGTTGAATCAATTGATAACTTAAGTGATATATAATTTGATAATTGTTTTTTAGCTGGCAATAAATTGGGGATCCACCTCCTTTAACAAGTTGTCAGCAATTTTAGAGGGCAACGCCCTCTTTTTGTTCATAGGAAGCAAGAAAACATGAAGGCAAAGCCTAAAAAAAAGTGGCCGGTTTACTTGGTAATCATTATTTTTGCCCTAGTCACCGCAGGGTTTCTTTTAAATCGTGAAAAAGAAGCGGTTTTCCAAACCGTAGATGTCATACGAGGCGATTTAGATAAACAAGTACTGGCAACGGGAAAACTCGATGCTGTACGTAAAGTCGATGTTGGGGCTCAGGTGAGTGGGCAGTTACAAACACTGTATGTTAAAGAGGGCGATTATGTTAAAAAAGGCGACTTATTAGCGGTTATTGACCCCAAAAAAGCCCAAAATGATGTTATTGAGTCAGAAGCAACAACACGTGAACTCGAAGCCAATTTATCATTAGCTCAAGCGGAGCTTCGCCTTGCTCAAGTGACTTATCAACGTCATTTAAGCCTAGCGAAACAGCAAGCAGTTTCTCAACAAGAACTTGATAAAGCTAGAACAGATGTGGAAGTAAAAAAAGCGCAAGTCGCCACTTATCAAGCTCAAATTAAGCGTAACCAAGCCACCCTTGATTCGGCAAAAACAAATCTAAAATATACGCAAATTACGGCTCCAATGGATGGCATCGTCACCTTTATTAAAACATTACAGGGGCAGACGGTTATTGCGGCTCAGGAAGCACCAACGATTTTAACGCTTGCGGATTTGGACACGATGCTAGTCAAAGCCGAAGTTTCTGAAGCCGATGTGATTTATTTACAACCGGGTCAAGATGCCTCTTTTACTGTTTTAGGGGCTCCAGATAAAAAATTTGCGGGGCAATTAAAAGATATTTTACCGACACCTGAAAAAATCAATGATGCCATTTTTTATTATGCGCGTTTTGAGGTACCCAACCCGCAACATTTATTGAAATTACAAATGACGGCTCAGGTCACTATTGAATTAGAGTCACGTAAAAATGTGCTGTTACTACCGCTATCTGCATTAGGCAATGAGATCTCACCACAAACCTATGAAGTGGATATCCTTCAAGGCAATAAAGTCGAGAAAAAACAAGTTGAAATTGGTGGCCGAAACGATGTGTATGTGGAAATTATCAAGGGCCTAAATGAAGGTGACAAAGTGGTCATTGGGCACAGCGAGACGGAATACTAACTATGTCTGCGTTAATTGATCTTCAAGGGATCACTCGCCGCTATGGGGAAGGTGAAAACCAAGTTACGGTCTTAAAAAACGTTTCACTGCAAATTAATGCAGGTGAGATGGTGGCGATTATTGGCGCTTCGGGGTCAGGGAAATCTACACTCATGAATATTATTGGGTGCTTAGATAAACCAACAGAAGGGAATTATTGTATTGATGGCCAAAGCGTCGCAACGTTAGATAACGACCAATTGGCAGAACTGCGCCGTGAACATTTTGGTTTTATTTTTCAACGTTACCATTTATTAAACCATTTAAGTGCGGAACAAAATGTTGAGGTGCCTGCGGTATATGCAGGGGCCGGTAAAAACCAACGTCGCGAGCGAGCTGCTCAACTATTGCAGCGTTTAGGGCTCGGAGAGCGGGTTGATTACCGCCCAAGCCAGTTGTCTGGTGGGCAACAACAGCGCGTGAGTATTGCCCGGGCTCTAATGAATGGTGGGCAGATAATTCTAGCGGATGAGCCAACAGGAGCACTGGATAGCCATTCGGGAGAAGAGGTCATGAATATTTTAAAAGACCTTTGTGCCCAAGGACATACCGTAATTATTGTCACGCATGACCCTGAAATAGCTCAGCAAGCGGAACGTATCGTAGAAATTAAAGATGGCGAGATCTTGAATGACTCGGGTAGCAAAGCCACGACACGAACAAATTCATTACCAAAAGCTCCGGCAAGAAAACTTACATTAAACCAAATGTATGGTCGGTTTAGCGAAGCTTTGTTAATGGCTTGGCGTGCCATGGTTGTCAATAAAATGCGCACATTACTGACGATGCTTGGGATTATCATTGGTATTGCGTCGGTGGTATCAATAATGGTGATCGGTGATGCGGCGCAAGGTATGGTCCTTAATGATATTAAATCGATCGGAACCAATACCATTTCTATCTATCCAGGGAAAGATTTCGGTAGTGACGATGCGGAAAATAGGCAGTCATTGAAAGCTTCGGACATTGACGCGATTGCTAAGCAGCCTTATGTCCACGCTGTCTCTGGGGAATTGAATAGCTCAACTCGGTTAAGAAAAGGCAATTTAGATGCATCAGCTCAACTTTTAGGTGTTGGGCGTGAGTATTTTAATGTTTATGCCTCGAAGTTTTCAGAAGGAATGGGGTTTACTCAAGATATGGCGGACAGGCGAGCCCAAGTGGTGGTGATTGATGCCAATACCAAGCGCCGGTTTTTCCCTAAACAAGAACATGTTATTGGCGAAACCTTGCTCATTGGTAATATGCCTGCAACGGTTATCGGTGTGCTTGAAGAGAAAAAATCTGCTTTTGGCTCTAATAAGTCATTATCCATTTGGTTACCAGATACCACGGTAAATAGTAAAGTGCTTAATCGGCCCTATTACGACAGTATTACTGTACGGGTTAAAGACGGTTATGACGCTAAAACTGCGGAGCAGCAACTGATCCGTTTACTGACATTACGCCACGGTAAACAAGATATTTTCACCTATAACCTCGATACCTTTATTAAAACGGCAGAGAAAACAACCCAAACAATGCAGTTATTTCTCACACTAGTGGCCGTTATTTCATTAGTGGTCGGAGGAATTGGTGTGATGAATATTATGTTAGTTTCCGTTACTGAAAGAACGCGAGAAATTGGTATTCGAATGGCAGTAGGTGCTAGAACTAGCGATGTGATGCAGCAATTTCTCATCGAAGCCGTGCTGGTATGTTTGATGGGAGGGCTAATGGGGATTGGACTATCGTATGGGATTAGCTTATTGGCTCAAATGGCGTTACCGGGTTGGACATTTTCTTTTGATCCTGTGGCGTTAGTCAGTGCCTTTGTTTGTTCAACGGCCATTGGTATTATTTTTGGTTTTTTACCTGCTCGAAATGCGGCTCGCTTGAACCCAATTGATGCGTTGGCGAGGGAATAAATTGTACATATAAAGTACTCCATGCACATTTATCAAAATAGTGCATGGAGTATTATTTATATATTATTTCAGTACTTTAAGTAATGCTTGCATATATCCCATCGCATAGGCCATACCTGCGTGCCATGGGGCACCACATGACATTTGTGGCGTATGGTCAGGGATTAATACACCGGTATAATTATTTTCTTTTAATATTGTTAATACCTTCAACATATCAATATCGCCTTCATCAATGAAGGTTTCATGATAGTGTGGCACTTTACCTTTGACGTTCCTAAAATGGACGTATGCCATCGCATCTTGACTTGCATAGTGTTGCACGGCTTCGTAAACGTTACCCTCAGACATTTCAGCGATGGTTCCAAGACAAAACTCTAGCGCATTTGATTTGCTTGGTTTTATATCTAATAATTTTTGATATAAGTGGGGTTGATTGACGAGCCTTGGCTGGCCTCTGACAAACTCTAGTGGAGGATCATCTGGATGAGCAGCTAGGCGAACGCCTGCTTCTTCAGCGACAGGGATAATATGGTTTAAGAACCAAGTTAACCTTTCCCAGAGTTGCTCTGTTGTTGTTTCAGGGCGATAACCATCACTATGGTTATTGATTTTCATATTCCATGCCATATTATCTGGCATTGGCTCTAGAATGTCTTCGTTGATGCCAGATAAACCAACAGTTTGAGCTCCTCCTCGTGCTTTATTTTCGATAACTCGTCCTGCGACTCCTGCCAAACTGAAATTATATCCAAAGACAGGAATACCTGCTTTCCCTACATTTCTAATAATGTTTTTGACGACTTCAAGCTGTTCTAATTTTTTAGGGCCGTCGAACAAAATATCATCCCAATGGCAAGGGTCAAAATTTTCAATTGCATAAAATGTTAAGCCAAACTTTTGCATCTGATCACGGATTTTTACTAACTCATCTACAGTCCAGACGTCTCCAATAGCTGTTCCCCAGCCATCATTATCACCGATTGGCTGGTCACTGCGTGAAAATCGTTCATTACTGTTAAAGTAGTCGACCATATGAACAACGATATGAGTTGCTCCACATTGTTTTGCAAAAGCATAATGTTCATCATTAAGCATATGTCGATATAAACCAAATCCTAGTTTCATAATTATTAACCTTTTAATTTGAAAGTTTCTTAGTTAGTGAGATTTAGTGGTTTTACATATAATGCGACACTGATTGCGCCAACAATACCTATTCCTCCTGCCACAAAAAATGCGATGCTATACATTCCAGACCATTCAATGATATAACCTGTAATTATTGGACCTAAAATACCGGCGATATTTGCCATTGCGTGCACAAATCCACCAACTGCACCAATATTATTTTTTGCAACGGTATCTTGTAGGATTGCCCAATAGGTTGTAGCAGATAAATATAAGAAGAATATTCCGAATGCCATGAGTGCTACAGCACTTTCAACACTAGTTACATTACCGACAAGAAAGACAAGGATTGCAGATATTCCTAGACAACTAACCAATACAATTTTTCTAGAGAATAATGGTCTATTTGTTTTCTTTAAAACAAAGTCACAAAGTATCCCACCTAAAGCCATTCCAATAGCACCTAATAGCCAAGGTATAATACTCACTATACTCATGTCTTTTATACTGAGATTTTGAACGTTAGATAAGTAACTTGGAAACCATGATAGAAAGAAAAACAAAATGTAATTTAGACTAAAGAATGCAAGCGTTGTTGCTAATATAGTCGGGCTCTTTATATAAAAAGATAATGGTTTCGAAATCGTACTTGTATTTTTTGATTCTACATTATTATCGTCAGATAAAATATATTCTAATTCCTCTTTAGATATTTTCTTATGTTGTTCTGGCTTGTCTTTAGCAATTTTTAACCATCCAAGTAGCCATATAAAACCTATTGCAGCCAGTATAAAGAATGCAACTCGCCAACCAGTTGTAATTATTAATATTCCCATTATAGGGCCTGCAATAGCGCCGCCTATCGGGTTACCTGCAGTTGCTACACCTATAGCAGTGGCAACTTCTTTTTTAGGGAACCAGTTATTAACCATTTTATTGAGTGTTGCTGCAAAGGGGCCTTCAGCTGCACCAAATAAAGTACGGATAATAAGCATAGAAATAAAACCAATTGTTACCCCGATCATGCCGCAAAAGATAGACCAAAGAGCCATACTTACGGCAAAAACTTTTTTAGGACCATATTTATCTGATGCATATCCACCAATGAAATTAAATAAAGCATACCCAATAGAAAAACTACTGAAAAGTATGCCCATTTCACTTGGTGTTAAGTTTAAATCTTTAGAAAATACAGGGGCTGCGATAGCAAATGCAGAGCGATCCATATAGTTTATCATCCCTCCAAGAGAAATGAATAAAACTAAATTCCATCTTATTTTTTTAAACATAAATCACCTTTGATATAATGATATGTTTATTATTTAATTTAATAAGACATATCTATTTTTATGTTTATCACATGACACCAAATTTATTATATGCTTCTACAGCACCCATTCCATTTGCTATTTCTTTTTGTACTTTATTCTCCATTTTTTGTTTTTCAAATGCATTCTCAATAACGTAAGACTCTACACTTTTAGGAATAATTAATACGCCTTCTTCATCAGCAACAATTAAATCACCTGGTTCAATTAAAATATTATTAATTTTGATTGGAACTCGATAGTCTAATACTTTCCCTCTTATTTTTTGATCCTGTGCATAGCTACCTAATGAAAATACAGGGAAATCAAGTTCTAGTATTTCTCTTTTATCTCTCGAATAGCCGTAAATAATAGCGCCCGCAGCGTTAAGTTTTTTAGCTCTTGTCGTCATTAATCCACCCCACAGGGCGTAGTTATGCGAGGAACCTGAAGCGATATAAACTTCACCTTCTTTTAAATTATCTAATGCTTCAAACATAATTCCGAAATCTTGATTTCCTAATGGTCCATTAGATGTAACATCAGGTGGCAACATATAGTCCGCTTCTAGTACAGGCATTGCTCGACCTACAATCTTCATATCCTCAGTCAACGGTTTGAGGATAGGAGGCAAAAACTGATGGTGTAATCCAATTTCATCTAGGATATCGCCTAAAAGAGCTACGGGTAATTCTTTCTTAATCTTATTAAACAAATCATTATCTTTATTCATCTTATATTCCTATATTCACGATCCTAATCTTCCTGTTGGGCTGTCAACCTGTCATACAGGTTAACAGTCTAGCCTTAATATTAAAAGAGGGTTAATATAGGAATTGTGATATGACTCTAGTTTTATTATTGCTTCAATCACAGGAAGATTATTTTTTTGATTTTAAATCAAATGGATATTGCTAATTTTGGGGGTTAGATTGCATCCTTTAATTGAAAAACAAACACTTTCAGAACAAGTTAGAAGCTATGTTCTATCTTTAATTTCTCAATCAAATCTAAATCCAGGTGATGAAATACCGAGTGAAAAAGAGATTATTGAACGTTTAGGGGTTAGCAGGGGCGTGGTTCGCGAGGCTTTTCAGAGTCTTTCTATATTAGGTATTTTAGATATCAGTAGCGGTAAAAAACCGAAAATACAAAGGCTTAACTCAAATCCATTAGAAACTATTTTTAATCATGCTATTGTGACTCAACAAGTTAATTACCAGCAAATTTTAGGCCTTCGACGTGCGATTGAAGTTGATTCTGCAGTATTGGCAGCTATGCATGGAAATAAAAATGATTATATCAAGTTAAGACAAATTGCAGATAAAATGCAGAAATCCCTTCTAATTTCTAATGACTGGGATTTATTCATCGAGAGCGATATTGATTTTCACTTAACATTAGCTGAAATGTCGCAAAATCCTCTGTATGCATTGATGTTAAAAGCATTAAGAGGCGCATTAGGAGGCTCTATTTCAGCCGGTTTATTGAACCAAAACAATCAAGATGAACATAAAAAAATTATTGATATTCATTTTGATATTTTAGAATCAATTGAAAAGCAAGATTTTGTGGAGACTGGGTTAAAAATGGATACTCACTTTAAATTAACCATGGACAGTTTTTAGAACAGCCACCCATAATAATTTTTCTCAGTGAGATGTTTGAGTGGCGAAGGATAAACTAAATTCCTTCGCTCTATTTTTTGTGTTAATCAGTTTTGCGAACAACGATAAATGTATATGCATGTATCGTAATAAATTTAGGTTAAATTCAGTCCCATTTTTTGGAACTGAGTTCCTCAATTAAATTCTGCTAATTAAATGCGTTATTTTTAACTCCTTAATTTTCTAATAATATTTTTTTTAATCTATATATTCCCTCGTTTCTTAAAATATTTCATAATAAAAAACTGTCTGAAAAGATAAATTCTGCTTGCGAATTGGTATCGATCATAGATATGATTTGCCCTGTAGAATAAATGAAACCCGGTTCCATATAATGGAACTTATAATAAAGCCAGTAAAAAACTAAGCAAAGACAACCACACAGCAGGTGCGATATGGCGAATAAAGCAGGTGAAGATTATTCTTTGGCTCGAGTACCCCAAAGTGCTCGTAGGCCGTTCTATGAAGTGTTAATTCTACGAATTGGTGCGCTAGCTTGTGTTTCTCAAGTGATGTTAGGTGCGGCTCTTGGTTATGGGTTAACTTTTTGGCAGGCGTTTTGGGCAACAATGCTTGGCTCTGTAATTTTACAGGTTGTCAGCTGGGGGCTTGGAGCAGCTGCATGCCGTGAAGGAATGTCGATTAGCCTACTGTCTCGGTGGGCGGGTTTTGGTAAGTTAGGCTCAGCTCTTATTGGTGGCGCGATTGCCATCTCCTTAATGGGCTGGTTTGGCGTCCAAAATGGTTTCTTTGCGGATGGTATGTATAAAGCGACTAATGTGCTAACACCAGGGACTTGGTCACTTATTACAGGTATTGCGGTGACGGTTATAACAGTATATGGGTATCGATTTTTATCTATTACTGCCAATATCTCAACGCCGCTATTTTTATTTGCGTTAGGCTGGGCGACATATAATTTATTATCAGGTCAAGATATTGGTACGCTTATCAATGACACTGAACCCGCCGGGCCATTAATGACTATGCCTGCGGCCATCACAATGGTTGCTGGTGGTTTTATTATTGCAGCAGTAACAACACCTGATATCAGCCGCTTTATGAAAGGGCCTAAAGATGTGTTTTGGATGACGCTCATCGGCACATTTTTCGGTGAGCTACTGGTCAATATGATAGCGGTACTGATGGCGCTGTCATTACGTACAAGCCAAGTATTTGATTTAATGATGGCGCTGACAGGCCTATTAGGTGCATCGATTGTTATCTTCTCAACAATAAAAATGAATGATATCAATCTGTATTCATCATCGTTAGGTTTTTCAACACTGTTAAATGCCATATTTAATAAGCATTTTGACCGCCGTTATTTAACGTGGGTGATTGGTATTTTTGGGACTATCGCTTCAATGTTAGGGATCTTAGATAACTTTATTGGTTTCTTAATTTACTTAGGAATAGCCATTCCGCCTGTCGCAGGGATCATGGTTGTTGACTATTATTTGTTGAAGCGTGACCGCAAAGAGTTAGATATCACTCGAGAACAAGGCATATTGCCACCGAGCTGTGAAGCATATAACCCAGTAACACTTGTGGTATGGGTGATCGCAGTACTGGTTGGGTGGGGGACATCAGAATTAGGTCCGCTGCACGCTGACTATGGCATTCCTGCGCTTAACTCTTTAATTACTGGTGCTGTTGCTTATTGGATCGGAATGCGCTGGCAGGCGAAAGCGAAAGGTGTTGAAACGGTACACTTTCGCAAAGTGTCTCATTTAGATTAAGGATTAAACCATGTCAGGTACAAAAGTTAAAGTTGCTCTGGCTCAGTTTGATTCAGAACTTGGCAATAAAACTAATAACTTACAACGTATGGCACAATTGTGCCAACAAGCCGCGGATTCAGGAGCAAAATTGATTTGTTTCCCTGAACTGGCGACAACGGGTTACCGTGGTGACTTATTGACTACCAAGCTGTGGGATTTAAGCGATTCCATCGGAAGTGAAACTTATACGCTATTTAGCGAACTTGCTACTCGTTTAAATATCACTATTGTTAGCGGTTTTGTTGAACGCGGTGAATATTTAGGTGATATCTATAACTCTGTCGGTGTTTGGAACCCGGGGTGTGATGGTATTAGTGGCGTTTTTCGTAAAGTTCATGCCTTTGGTATAGAGAAACAGTGGTTTGGACGAGGTGATAGTTTTCCGGTGTTTGAAACCCCCATTGGTAAAATCGGTGTCATGATTTGTTATGACATGGGGTTTCCTGAAGTCGCACGAATTTTAACATTACAAGGCGCGGAATTATTATTAGCGCCTTCAGCTTGGTGCGTTCAAGACCGAGATGTCTGGGATATTAACAGCGCCTGTCGAGCATTAGAAAATGGAACTCACTTACTTGCGGTGAACCGTTGGGGCCATGAAGAAGATCTGCATTTATTTGGTGGTAGCAAGGTTTTAGGTCCTCGCGGCCAAGTACTTTGTGAAGCGGGCTGTGAAGGTGAGGAGCTATTAATTGGTGAGGTTGATTTTTTAAACCAAGCCCATACACGCTTAAATGTGCCTTATCTAAGAGACAGAAAGCCACAAAGTTATAGTGTATTAACCCAAGGTTCAGGGTCATGAGTATTTTATCTAGCGTTGTTGATGTTTACCAACTGTTCCTGCGTTCAGGGAACGAACTGACTGTGACAACGTTAGTTAATGAGTTAGGTATGCCTAAAAGTTCAGCCTCCCGTCTTTTAAAGCAAATGGCTGAACTCGGATTGCTTGAAAAGAAAAACAATGCACCTATATATCGACCGGGTTTGTTGATTATGGAATTAGCGCATCGGGCTAGAGGGATGAATCCATTAATCGATATGATGCTTGAAGCACTTGATGAACTTGCGAAAGATAGCGGGTTTACCAGTTATGTATCAGCACTTGATGATGATATGGTTCGTGTCGTTCATGCGCGCTTTGGCAATAGCATGTTACAAGTGATCACTCAGCCGGGTACGCGGTTGCCCATACTGGGGACTTCAACGGGACGTGCGTTATTAGCAAGGTTACCGCTAAATGAGCGGTCAAGAATCATCGGCCGCGAACTAAAAGAAGAGCAAGAGCAGGCTAAATTAGTTGAGCGTTTGGACATAGTGGCTGAGCGTGGCTGGGAATTTTCGATGGATGAATCTGTTGCTGGCGTCGCGTCAATATCAAGTACAGTTTTCGACCCAGCGCAAAATACGTTATATGCCCTGTGCTTAAGTTTACCTGCAACACAAATGAATGATGAGGTTATGGCACAGTTATCCATGAGTCTTTGCCATAAAGCTGCTTATCTTGGTTGTATGGTGGGTGACCCGTATTGGTTACAAAAAAGCATAAATAAGTCATGAGTTTATTTTGTTCATAAAAGTAAACAGTAGTAAGAAGTAGGTAGTAGCAGTAAGTAGTAAATTATAAATATTTATATTGTTAGTATTTTAAGTGCGTGAATACGCCTTCATCAGGAAAAATGAGACCTCAATTACGTGAGGTTTCATCTAGAGCGAAATGAGGTTAACTCGTTATTTTAGGCGAGTTAACCTCAAAGTAGCTCTTCACTCCCATAAAAAAAATTAAAGGAAGTACAATGAGTCTAAAACAAACTCTTTGCGTATATGAGCTAATCGATTGCGCTAGTGTTAAAGGTGAAGACATTGTTGCATTGTTCCAAGATTTCTCACACATTGAAGTTATGTCTAAAACGGTTAAGGATCACAAAGGACAAAGCGATTTTGTTCGCATTCTTATTCCTGGAACACAAGGTAAATCACAGCATAAAGATGCGCCAACACTGGGGATCATCGGGCGTTTAGGTGGAATAGGTGCTAGGCCTTCTCGAATCGGTGTTGTGTCTGATGCAGATGGCGCAATTGCCGCACTTGCAGCAGCGCTTAAACTGGCACAAATGCATGAGAAGGGCGACCGATTACTTGGCGATGTCGTGATCACAACCCATATTTGCCCAAATGCACCAACACGTCCACATACACCTGTTGATTTCATGGACTCCCCCCTTGAAGATGCCACGATGAATCAACATGAGGCGATCCCAGAAGCGGATGCTATTTTGTCCGTAGATACCACAAAGGGAAATCGCTTACTCAATCATAAAGGGTATGCACTGTCTCCTACAGTAAAAAATGGTTGTATTTTACCCGTATCAGAGGATTTAATTCGTTTGATGGAGTGGAGTAGTGGCCAAAAAGCGGTGACATTCCCACTATCAATTCAAGACATTACGCCATATGGCAATGGCCTACATCATATCAACAGTATATTGCAACCTGCGGTATCAACATCTGCACCAGTGGTTGGTGTCGCTATTTGCTCAGAGACTGTGGTGCCAGGTTGCTCTACAGGAGCTAGCCATGAGGTTGATATTGCGGCTACAGTAAAATTTATGATAGAAGTTGCGAAAGAGTTTACCGCGGATCAGTGTGCATTTTATGATGTTGAACAATATGCATTATTAACTGCACTGTATGGTGATATGTGTCATCTGCAAACAGCGGGTAATCGTACTTAGTCATTTCAGAGAATAGCCACAGTTAATTATTAGCCTCATCAATGTAATTGAAATAATTAACTGTGCTCTATTGAGTAAAAGCTTAGCTCGATTCGCTGTTATTAGCGGAATTGTCTTCAGCTTCAATAGGGATGATAAGCTCAGCGTGGTTGCCTTTTGGCCCAATGGTTAAACTGAACTGAACTTTTTGGCCCGCTTTTAGTGTCCTGTAACCGTCCATTTGGATACAGGAATAATGTGCAAAAATATCTTCTCCGCCATCAGCTGGGCAAATAAAGCCAAAGCCTTTTGCGTTATTGAACCACTTAACGATACCTGTCTCCATATTTCATCCTTCAAATTTACCAATATTTGCGTTTAGAGCTATGTATAAAAAACACACACAAAATAAGTATAAATACCGTGTTATTTGTTTACAAAATATACTGTAATAAATTGCCTTCTAAGGTCAAGAGGTGAGGCTCAGGAATTAGTGGAAAGTGTTCAGAATTCGCTAATCAATCGCGCTCATTTTTTGTAATATTTGATATGGTTCACAGATTGCTAACCATAGAAGCAAAGATGATTCCCATGCTACACTGTCATTTAATGCAATATAAACAAAAAATATCATAGTGACTAAATGGTATAGTTTTATGACGTTATCAATATGATTGATAGAAATCGTTGATAATAAAGACTATGCTTAAATTGAAGTTAAACACTGAGCAAGCAAGTAATGAGTGATTTTCTGGGCACATTTAAAACTGACGTCATTTTTAAAGATGAAATAGATCAAACCTTACAGCCACCATCGATGTATAAGGTGCTATTAAATAATGACGATTATACTCCGATGGATTTTGTTGTCGAAGTGTTACAAAAATACTTTTCTTTTGATGAAGAACGCGCTACACAGATAATGTTAGATGTCCATATTCAAGGAAAGGGAGTTTGTGGAATTTTTACTGCAGAGGTTGCTGAAACTAAGGCGGCACAAGTCAATACTTTTGCTCGTGAACATGAGTACCCTTTGCTTTGCACTATAGAGAAAGTCTAATTTGGCTTAATATCAATTTTGGGAGGTGCTTATGCTCAATCAAGAACTGGAGCTTAGTTTAAACGTAGCTTTTACGAAAGCGAAAGACAGTCGCCATGAGTTTATGACTGTAGAGCACCTATTGCTAGCGTTACTGAGTAATATCTCTGCTCGCGAAGCTTTAGATGCTTGTAAGGTTGATCTTGTTGCATTACGTCAAGAACTTGAACACTTCATCGCGCAAACTACACCTTTGTTACCCGAAAATGATAGCAGAGACACCCAGCCTACGTTGAGTTTTCAGCGTGTATTACAGCGTGCTGTTTTTCATGTGCAATCATCTGGGCGCAACGAAGTCAGTGGTGCAAATGTATTAGTGGCGATTTTTAGTGAGCAAGAGTCCCAAGCTGCGTACTTATTACGTAAGCATGATGTTAGCCGCTTAGATGTGGTTAATTATATTTCTCATGGCACGATAAAAGGCGAAGAGTCGTCATCAGAACAAGATATCTCTTCTAATAGCGTGCAAAATGAAGAGCAGCCGGTCTCAGAAGACCATATGGACAACTTTACGAGCAACCTGAACCAACAGGCCAAGAAAGGGAATATCGACCCACTGGTAGGGCGTCAGGCCGAATTAGAGCGTACTATTCAAGTATTGTGTCGCCGTCGTAAAAATAACCCATTATTAGTTGGCGAGTCTGGTGTCGGTAAAACCGCTATTGCTGAAGGGCTAGCGTGGCGTATTGAGCAAGATGATGTACCTGACGTCATGAAAGGCTGCACAATTTATTCATTAGATATTGGTTCATTACTGGCAGGAACCAAATACCGTGGTGACTTTGAGAAACGCTTCAAAGCATTACTGAAAATGTTGGAAAAAGATCCAAAAAGTATTTTATTTATTGATGAAATACACACGATTATCGGTGCAGGAGCCGCATCTGGTGGGCAAGTTGACGCGGCTAACTTAATTAAGCCGTTGCTATCAAGTGGCCGAATTCGTGTTATTGGTTCTACAACATACCAAGAATTTGGCAGTATTTTTGAGAAAGACAGAGCTTTGGCGCGTCGCTTCCAGAAAATTGATATTGTAGAGCCAACTCCAGAAGAAACAATTCGCATCATAAATGGGTTAAAACCTAAATATGAAGCGCATCATGATGTTCGTTATACCGCAAAAGCAATTCAAGCCGCGGTGGATTTATCGATTAAATATATCACTGATAGGCATTTGCCAGATAAAGCCATCGACGTGATTGATGAAGCAGGGGCGCGAACGCGACTGGTTGCACCAAGTAAACGTAAAAAAACCATTGGTGTACCTGAAATTGAAACTGTCGTGGCACGCATTGCCCGCATCCCTGAAAAAACCGTTTCCTCCAGTGATAAAGACAAACTCAAGACACTTGATTCACGTTTGAAAATGTTAGTTTTTGGACAAGATAAAGCGATAAATTCGTTGTCTGAAGCAATCAAAATGAATCGCGCAGGTTTAGGGTTAGAAAATAAACCAGTGGGCTCTTTCTTATTTGCTGGGCCGACGGGGGTGGGTAAAACGGAAGTCACGGTCCAGTTAGCTAAAGCACTGGATATTAAACTATTACGTTTTGATATGTCTGAGTATATGGAACGCCATACTGTTAGCCGTTTAATTGGTGCTCCTCCTGGCTATGTTGGCTTTGATCAAGGTGGCTTACTGACGGATGCAGTTATTAAACATCCGCACTCAGTGGTATTGCTAGATGAAATCGAAAAAGCCCATCCTGATGTGTTTAATATCCTCTTACAGGTCATGGACCATGGTACTCTAACGGATAACAACGGTCGTAAGGCTGATTTCCGTAATGTTGTAGTGGTAATGACAACCAACGCAGGGGTACAAGAAACTCAGCGTCGTTCTATTGGTTTTGCAGAGCAAGATAATAGCACTGATGCGATGTCTGAGATCAAAAAGGCATTCTCACCAGAGTTTCGCAACCGCCTTGATGGTATCATTTGGTTTAACTCATTAACTCCAGAAATTATTACGCAGGTCGTTGATAAATTTATAGTGGAATTACAAGTTCAACTTGATGAGAAGGGCGTCTCAATTGAAGTCAGCGCTGCGGCTCGCCGTTGGTTATGTGAAAAAGGCTATGATAAAGCGATGGGTGCCCGACCTATGGCTCGCACCATTCAGGACAACCTGAAAAAACCATTAGCAAACGAGCTGCTATTTGGTTCATTAACGAATGGTGGCTCTGTAAGTATCGGGCTTGATGAAAAAAGTAACACACTGACATACAGCTTCAGTAGCGTGCACAAGGCCTCTCCGGAGGATGCGGTATTCTGACGAATAGACCACAGGTGTATTAATGCACCTGTGGTTGTCAGGCCTTGCCTGAAGAGAATATCAACGGCTACGGAAAATGATTCGGCCTTTGCTCAGGTCATAAGGTGTTAACTCTACAGTTACCTTGTCGCCTGTCAGGATGCGGATATAGTTTTTACGCATTTTTCCAGAAATATGAGCAGTCACCACGTGACCGTTTTCCAGTTCAACACGGAACATTGTGTTTGGCAGGGTATCTAACACAGTGCCCTGCATTTCAATATTGTCTTCTTTGGCCATCTAATCCTCTAAGTTTAATAACCTGATTTTTAACGGGCAAGATAATGCCCAAAAACCCACACTAAGTAAAGAAATGTCGCATTTTAACGCGATCTTTATTTTTACATGAGGGTATAAATTTACTATAAAACCAAAATTCGTTACTCGAAAATTGGCGGTATTTCAATCGATTGCGGTAACCAGCAGGCGGGGTCAATCGCTTTGTCACGCCACCGGTAAAGAATATGTAAAAAATCCCTACGGGATATCTCTTTTGCGCCCATTGAGGCAGTATGGTGGTTAAGTACCTGACAATCAAAAAGCTGCCCATTATAGCGCAAAAAATGAAAATAGAATGTAATAAAAGCAAATTTGGATGCATCATTCATTCTGCTAAACATGGATTCCCCACAAAATAGGTGCCCCATGTTCACGCCATACAGGCCTCCAACGAGTTTACCGCCATACCAAGCTTCAATGGAATGCGCCATCCCCGCTTGGTGTAATGCCAAATAACCTGCTTGCACTTCGGGTAAAATCCAAGTGCCCTCTTGGCGTATAGAGCAAGCTGCAATAACTTGCTCGAAAGCATGGTTAATAGTAATGCGATAAGTCTGCTTTTTTAATACTTTTTTCATTGACCGGCTAATATGTAATTCACCAACCATGAGTACGGCTCTAGGGTCTGGAGACCACCATAAAGGCATCTCTCCAGGATTAAACCAAGGAAAGATACCATCATAATAGGCAGCTTGCAGCCTTTTTGATGAAAGATCTCCACCAATCGCTAATAAGCCATTGGGTTCCCGCATCGCTTCAGACACGGGAGGAAACAAATAGGAGTCATCATCTAATTGGTACATATACGCCTCAGAGCGGTTGCTGTGCCCAGTGGCGCTGGCGGAACTGATAATATTGGCCTTGCATACTCAACAGCGCTTGATGGGTACCTTGTTCGATGATTTTACCATTATCCATCACACAAATGTTATCCATTTCCTCTAAGCCTTGCATACGGTGAGTAATGACAATTAATGTCTTATCAGCACATTTTTCCTTGAGCAGCGCTAAAATCTGCTGTTCAGTATGCGCATCAAGCCCTTCCGTTGGCTCATCCATAAGAATTAATGGTGTGTTATGTAACAACGCACGGGCAATGCCTAAGCGGCGTTGTTCCCCGCCAGAAAGTTGTCTACCGCCTTCACCCATCCACGCATTAAGCTTTAATTCGTTTTCTAATAAATTACCTAATCCAACTTGCTGTAATACTTCGTTTAATTCGATATCAGAGGCTTGTTCATTGGCGAGCAATAGATTATTGCGCAATGTATCACTAAAGACATGAACCCGTTGTGGCACAACAGACATTATATTGCGTAACGATTTTTCGCTAAATTCGTTAATAGGCGTGCCATTTAAGTAAATGGTTCCGCTATCAACATCCCAAGCCCGGGTTAATAACTGCAGAAGAGTGGATTTACCACAACCTGTTTTGCCTAATAAAGCAAGGTGTTGGCCTTTATTCAACGTTAAAGACACATTGTGAAGAACAGCAAATGGCTGTTCTGGATAGGTAAATGAAATATTATCGACAGTCAGATTTTCTAATGTTGTGATTGAAGGGCTTTCACTTGGGAAAGTGACCTCTGGTTTCGCGGTCATTAATTGGGAAACGCGAGTAGCAGATGCAATCACTTGACCCATATGTTGGAAGGCAACAGCAACAGGGCCTAATGCTTCAAAAGCCGCTAGCGCACAGAACACAAATAAAGCAATCAGTGCTCCCGGTTTTGTGTCGCCCCCTACATGGTCGGCAGCCATCCAAAGAAGTAGTGTTGCTGTAACACCAGAGGCAAATAAAATAATGGCTTGAGATAACCCAGTGAGGGCCGCTTGCTGTTGTTGACGCACTTGCCACTTATTTTCGATATTAAGCAAGTTTTGGCGAAAACGTTCAGTGGCACCAAATAATGTTAACTCAGCTTGCCCTTGCAGTGCTGAGGTTAAAATAGTGCGATAACTTCCACGTAATTCGGTTAGCTCACGGCCAATGGGCTTTCCTGCACGATAAAATATAAATGGCATCGTAAATAACAAGAACAACATGATGCCACCCAGTGTCCAAGCAAGACGAGGGTCGAGATAACTTAAACCAAAAATAAGGACAAAGGTAACAAAAAAGGCTGTAATGATCGGCGATAATACACGCAAATAGAGGTGATCTAGGGTCTCTACGTCAGCGACCAGACGATTGAGTAACTCCCCTTGGCGAAAACGGCTGATCCCCCCCGGCGAAAGGGGCAATACTTTACTAAAAGCAAAAACTCGTAAATGAGCAAGTACCTTAAAGGTCGCATCGTGGCTAACTAAGCGTTCTCCATAACGGCCTGCGGTACGAAAAATTGCAGCACCACGGACACCTGCAGCCGGTAACATATAATTAAAATAATAAAGACCCGGAAACCCCGCAATTGCGGTTCCAGCTAAAAACCAACCGGAAAGGGTAAGTAAACCAATACTCGCCAGCAAGGTCACAATTGCTAATATGATGCCTAACGTAATTAAAAACCAATGGCGGCGGTAAAGGGCTAAGAAAGGTAATAAAATTTTCATTATCAAAGCTCCTCACTGCGATGGGCAAGTAACTGGGCAAAAGCGCCTTCTGACTGACTCAATTGTGTGTAATTACCTTGCTGAATGATTTGCCCATTAGCCATTACCCAAATTTGGTCGTAATCCAGGGTTTCTTCCAGTAAATGGGTGACTAAGAGGGTCGTTTGCTGGCTTGATAGCTGGTTAAGTGTCTGCATGACACGTTGCTCACTGTGGGAGTCTAGGCTTGCAGCGGGCTCATCTAAAAGTAGCATACGAGATGGTTTCAACAGGGTCCGAGCAACGGCAACTCGCTGAGCTTGGCCGACCGAAAGACGGGCAGCATAGTCACCGAGTTTGGTATTTAGGCCGTCAGGTAAATGAGCTAAGAATTCGGAAACATAGGCATTATCAATAGCCTGTTTAATTTCTGCTTCTGTAGCATTTGGCTTGCCTAAACAGATATTTTCAATCAATGTTTGCTCTGGAAGGTGGGGGTTTTGCCCAACCCAACCCAGTAACTCACGCCATTTGTCAGGGCATAATTCACGAAGTTCAACGCCATTTATGGTGATGGAGCCGCGATAAGGTAGAAAGCCTAACAATAAATTCAGTAATGAGCTTTTCCCTGCACCACTTTGACCGACAATAGCAATACGTTGTTGTGGCTCAATATTGAAATCTAATGGCCCTGCAAGGCGCACGCCATCATGGGATAAAATTTCTAATTGTTTAGCCTGAATATAGATAGCTTCATTGCTCAGTGTTTGGGTGCCTTGTTGAGCTTTTTGTTCCCCCTCACTGTTTAATAGCGTTTCGAGTGTTTCAGCGGCACCAACAGCTTGTGCTTTAGCGTGGTAGTATGTGCCAAGGTCACGTAACGGTTGGAAAAACTCTGGAGAAAGTATCAAAGCAAGGAAACCAGCAAACAGTGTGACAGGTAAACCATAGCTACCAAAGTTCATTTCACCAAGGTAGGAAAATCCAAAATAGACGGCAACAACAGCAATCGAAATCGACGCAAAAAACTCAAGTACGCCTGAAGACAGAAATGCCATTCTGAGTACTTCCATCGTTCTGGAACGAAAATCCTCTGTTGACTCGCGAATTTGCTTAATTTCTGCTTTTTCACGAAAAAATAGCCTTAAGGTATCTAGGCCTCGTAACCTATCAAGAAAACTGCCACTTAAACGGCCTAATGCAATAAAATTACGACGGTTAGCGTCTGCCGCACCTAAGCCAACTAATGCCATAAAAATCGGGATCAGCGGGGCAGTGACAAATAAAATGAGGGCGGCTACCCAGTTAAATGGGAAGATAGCAATCAGGATCATAATGGGGATGATCCCTGCTAAATACATTTGTGGAAGATAGCGTGAATAGTAATCTTGCATGTCTTCAATTTGTTCAAGAATAATCGTAGCCCAACTCCCCGCAGGCTTACCTTTAACCCATACAGGGCCAAGTTCTTGAAGTTTATCGAGTACCATGGTGCGTATTTCTTGGCGCACCACTTGGCCACAACGAAAGCCAACACGTTCTCGTATATAAGTGACAATTGCGCGTAAGACGAAAACGCAGATCAAAAGCATAAAAGGGGTTAATAGCTGTTCTCGAGGAACGTTATCCATAATCAATGCTTGTAAGATAACAGCTAAGAACCAGGCCTGAGCAATAATCAGTAATCCGCTCAAAATGCCTAGTAACATAGAGATCCGCAACCAGCGCTTGGCAGGGGCACTGTGTTGTTTTAACCAACGTACCAATTCAGTCTGTCTTGATTTATCCATAATGATTTAGTTAGCAGGTGTAGTTTTAATGTCATTGAGTATAGTTAGGAAATACCAACCTAACGTTGCTTTTACCATGCGTTATATTGCAGCTGGGCTGTTTTAAACCGCATGAGAACGATAACTTTTTGATCGGGTCACGCAATGGGTGATTATAAGAAAATCTGCGTTTTTGATCTTACCCATAAATTCGAGTATTAGGCTACATCATAACAGCTTCACCACCATATGTTGCATAATAAAAGTGGGTAATTTAAAGTGATTTGTGTTTTGTTATCAAATTGTTTTGTAAAGGTAAATTTAATATTTCAGTAGAGCTTGAGATGTAATAATATTGGGATGTTACTGTATTTTTACGTAATGAAAAGGCGGCTTAACAAAGAAATGTTAAGCCGCCTGCATTTTTAATTAGAATTAAGAAGAGGAGTCTATCATTAACCATTCTTTAGGTTTCAATTTAAAGTTTCCTTTCAATAAATTATCCCAAGCCTGATCTTTTTCTTTTATGGTATCAAATGAGTGAGTTTGCGTATCCATTAACTCCCAGCTTTGTTCCGTTTGTTGCCATATATGGCAATCAATATTAGAGCCACTTGGGTAGGAATAGCACATAACCACATCATCTTGATTGTTTTGGTTAATATCGGCCATAAAGCCAACACATGGGTATGGGTCGTATTGTGAAGTACAATACCATGCACTGCTAAGGTTTTCCCCGAGGTCGAACCAACTATCGGGTATTGTAGGGCTATTTTGAGCTTGAATTAAAACTGACTTTAGCGGTTTTCGCTGTTCTTCTTCATAAGGGCTAGTTTGGAATAGCTTTTGATATTCAGGGTTCTTATTGAGTTGTTCAAAAGCCTGTAGTCCTTTTTCACCTAATTGTTTTAAGTCATAAGCAAGGGAGCTATTGACTTTAATTTTGCCATTTTCAATACCTGCAAGAATACTGTTCAGTGTGATGCGTTTAAAATCAGCTATTGGGCTGTTAATAACTAATATAATGGCAATCAGAGATAAAATTCCTGCTTTATTGATAGACCCCAGATAGGACATCCAAGCTGATTTTTTATAGATAATGGCAATGCTATAAGCAAAAACCAGTGCAAATAGGAATAAGGCAATAGTAAAGGCATACAGGCGTTCAATACTCCAACTATACTGGTTTACTCGCACCAAAATGCCATAAAGAGAAAGCACTGAGAATGCATTGAGTAGAATAATGCTAATTAAAACAAAACCATTTAGGCCTGCACGGAATTGATATCGAGTTGTGCCATCGCCATACACAAAATTAATAAAAATGAGGTTTAAAATTAAAAACCATAGCATCACTGCGGAGCCTAAACCCGCAGAGGTTAAACCTGAAAAATGAGAAACAACGAAACCACCCAAGAAAATAACGGCAACAATATTTAAAAGAGGTAAGAAAAAACGAGCAATAAAGCTAACAAAATTACTGAGTTGTACATTCAATGTTGCGCGTAAAAAAGCTAAACTTACATTGAAGCCAAGTGCAAAGCTCACCCAATAGATAACGTCGTTATCAAGAGCTTCACTCAAAAAAGTTAGGTTAACAATACCAAATAGAAAACTGGCTATTTTTACGATTAAAGTGAGTAACCCACCTATTGCAGAAGCTAGAACACCTAAAAAGGTATTTTTAATATATAGCCCCATCAAGCAACCGTAGTCGATTTTCCATGTTCTTGTGGTTTGCCACGATTGCATCCAAGGAAGCATAAAAAAGAGTAGAACAGTTAGGGTGATAAAGGCGAAGAATGGGTCTGCATCTGTCGGATTTTGAAAGTCTTGGGAATGCCAGTAATTGAGCCAGAAAATTAACCCAATAATGACAGCAATGTTGAGATAGAAAATAGCGGATTTTGCATTGGTAATTAGGTAACTTATTGCTGAAGGAACAAAAATGGCGAGCAAAATAGGTAGATACAGAGTGGTGGCGCTAAGTTGGCTTTCTAGACGGGTAGAGTAATCAGTCGTGGCTGTGATGACGATGCCTTGAATTACGGCAAGTATGACAATAATAAAATAAGAATAACCGCGAATGACATCACGTTCTGATTGTTGCCCCATACCTACACCTTATATTAATTAATGTTATGTAAAAACAGTATAGGCAGTATTAAAAAAGTACAATATAAACTTGGTCTTAAAAATATATGTAAAACTAATAGTTAAGATGCTTAGCATAGGTCATAAAAAAGGCTTCAATTGAGGAAAAATTGAAGCCTATCTAAATCACAATAACTTATTGATTATTTAGATGCTAAACCATCAAGGTAGCGTTCTGCATCTAAGGCTGCCATACAACCTGTACCCGCAGAGGTAATTGCTTGGCGGTATATATGGTCCATGACATCACCTGCAGCGAACACACCTTCAACAGACGTTTGAGTTGCATTGCCTTGAGTGCCAGATTGCACTTTAATATAACCGTTGTCTAAATCTAATTGGCCTTCAAAAATACCGGTATTTGGGCTGTGGCCGATGGCAATAAATGCCCCCATAACAGGAATATCTTCTGTTACATGTGTTTTAGTACACTCTAAGCGCACACCCGTTACGCCCATATCATCACCTAATACTTCATTTAATGTACGGTCGGTATGCAGAATAATATTACCGTTATCAACTTTATCCATTAAACGATTAATCAGGATTTTTTCTGCGCGGAAACTATCACGGCGATGAATTAAATGGACTTCTGAAGCAATGTTAGAAAGGTACAGTGCTTCTTCTACTGCAGTGTTTCCACCACCAACGACAGCGACTTTTTGGTTACGATAGAAGAAACCGTCACAGGTTGCACAAGCTGAAACGCCACGGCCTTTGAACGCTTCTTCTGAAGGTAGGCCGATATAACGAGCGGAAGCCCCTGTCGCAATAATCAGTGCATCACAGGTATATTCATTTTCATCGCCAATTAAACGGAAAGGACGTTGTTTTAAGTCCACTTTTTGGATATGGTCAGATATGATTTCGGTGTCAAATTTTGACGCGTGCTCATGCATGCGTTCCATAAGCCCTGGACCGGTTAAACCTTCTGGGTCACCAGGCCAGTTTTCAACTTCAGTTGTGGTGGTCAATTGACCGCCTTTTTCCACCCCAGTAATCAATGCTGGGTTTAAGTTTGCACGTGCAGCATAGACAGCCGCAGTATAGCCCGCAGGGCCAGAACCAAGAATGATTAACTTGCGATGTGTTGTTGTGCTCATGAATTCCTCTTTAATCTAAAAAGCATTTACGAGATTGTAGGAGAAATAAGAGGCTAACAAAAGTGGTTTAAGTGTAAGTTAGTTTCATTTAGCTTATTTCATCAATAGGTAATACCGACAAAATGTAAGAAAATGTGACAAAAAGTTGCTTGTGTCACGCATCACAATTTTTAGGAATTATCTTGAATTAAGGCTGCGAAACGTTTTACTGGAAAAAAAAGCGAAATCTTGTACTGATTTTTATTCATTTGCTTTGACAATCGGCTGCGCATTTGCGAAAACATCAGTGTAAGAGTTAATTATCTAGCAGATCAATGGAAATGGCGCATTTTTGTTCTTACTGGAAAATTAACTTTACACTACTTACAAATTTAAAATACAAGTAAAAATTGTGGGTGATAATTACATTCACACGAACTTCAGCATTATGAATAAAATTTGCTCCTGAACACGAATTCCTAAATAAATAGAGGTGGTGACTAAGGTGCTTATTTTTAGATGTAGAAAATAACAATTAGAGAAAGAGAGATAAAGAGATGATTGACAATAAAAAGCGTCCTGGCAAAGACCTTGACCGTATCGACAGGAATATATTAAACGAACTACAAAAAGACGGGCGAATTTCTAACGTAGAGCTATCTAAACGAGTTGGTTTATCTCCAACACCTTGTTTAGAGCGTGTACGTCGTCTTGAGAGACAAGGATTTATCTCTGGCTATACGGCGTTATTAAATCCACACTACTTAGATGCATCTTTGCTCGTGTTTGTTGAGATTACACTCAACCGTGGCGCTGCAGATGTGTTTGAGCAATTCAATACTGCAGTTCAAAAACTGGAAGAAATTCAGGAATGTCACCTAGTTTCTGGTGACTTTGACTACCTGTTGAAAACGCGTGTGCCAGATATGTCCGCATATCGTAAACTGTTAGGTGAAACTCTGTTACGTTTACCAGGCGTGAACGACACTCGTACCTATGTAGTTATGGAAGAAGTTAAACAAAGCAATCGCTTAGTGATCAAAACTCGCTAATTATTGCTTTTTAACCTCGATTCAGCACAGCATTTCAGCTTTGTTGCCGCACTGCAGTTTCAACGCTGAGTTTACTCAGCGTTGTTCCGTTTTTCTTACCCCATCTGTTGTTTTATCAAAACATCATGCTTTGTCGTTTAACTGCTTCAACAGGCTACTATCTGAGCCTTTCTATTGTGTTTTACGTAAATTACTTAGCAACTGATAAGTTTTATTTCCAATTTATTGATTCTAAAGCTATAAATATTTAGGATTTTTGACGAGAAATAGAAATTGAATCATCATACATTAGATGGAATACTGCATCTTAGTGCTTTGGTGAGGCCCTGATTTCCCTTAGTCGTTGTAAAGCAGGCAGAGTCAGGCGTTTAATGATAGAATAAACCTAGGTTAGTCAAGAACATCAGTTAGCAAAGAAACAATAATGAGCCAAGAATATACAGAAGATAAACATATCAAATTTAAAAAACTAAGTAGCGGAAGACGGCTATTAGAGGTTATTTTGCTCGCAATATGCTTGAGCGCACTCTTCTTAATGGTGGCTTTATTGAGCTTCAGCCCTTCAGATCCAAGCTGGTCACAAACGACTTGGAATGCCCCTGTGAAAAATTTAGGGGGGAGCGTTGGTTCATGGAGTGCAGATATCCTTTTCTCTGCTTTTGGTATTCTTGCATTTGCAATCCCTCCATTATTGCTTTTAGGGTGTTGGGCGATTTTCCAATATGAAAGTCAACGCCGATATATTGACTTTTTCTCTTTATCATTAAGATTAATTGGTGGGCTAGCGCTTATTTTATCCTCTTGTGGCCTCGCAGCTCTCAATTTTGACGACTTACCTAACTTCGCCTCTGGTGGTGTGATTGGCAGTGTATTTAGTAGTGCAATTATGCCGTGGTTCAATTCATTAGGTGCCACTTTAGCATTACTGTTTTTATGGGCGATAAGCTTTACGCTGTTTACTGGGTGGTCATGGCTTACCATTGCAGAAAAAATTGGTGCAGCCGTCCTTCTCCCGATTACGTTGCTAACAAATCGAGCAAGGGGAGACGATTTAGATGATTATGATTACGATGTTGAAGAAACTGAAGGGGCTTTACAGCGTGCGCAAGAAGCAGAGCACCGAGCCAATGATGACTTAGAACACATTGATGTTGATGATGTTTTATTTTCTGCACCCACAGTGGCTGAATTAGTCACAGAAGTCGACCCAACAACGGTAAAAACGACGAGCGAAGCGATTACAGTGCCAGAAAATCCAATCCCTTCGGTCAATCAAAATGAATTAGAACAAGATCCAGAACCCGCTTTCTCGACAGTGGATGAACCGAGCACATATCATTTTGAAGTACCAGAAGATTACCAACCTAAGCTCGGTGCTGGTTTTGATGCAATATCAGAAACAGCTAATGAGCCGTTAGTTCAATCGTCTGCGTATGTTGCACCAGAAGAACCGATGTTTGGTGTTCATCATAATCAACAAACAGAGCCTCAAAAACACGATAATATCGCTTCTCCAGGGTACTCGAATAATCAGGCAACATCTGTTAATCAAGCGGCGTTTGAACCACAGGCGACATCAGTGTCATCACTTGATCCTTCAAATATAACGCAAAACATTATTCCGTCATCTGTCACTGAAAGGGTTTCTAACCCGGCTGCATTAGCGGCTGCAGGTATTTCAGTCGCGGCACTGGAGCGTCATGCTCAAGTTAAACAAAATATGGAGCCAGAGCTTCCACGACCTAATCCTGTTCGTTTACCGACGCGTCGTGAATTATATGGCATTCGCATTCCGTCGTTACGTGATGCAGAACTACAACGGCGTGAAGAAGAGGCCTCTAAACGTGAGCAGGTGTATCAGCAGTGGTCTGCAAGTGAGTCTGACGAACCTGCAACTGATGATGAAGCGCAACAAGACGAATTACTACGAGCGCAGTTTTTAGAACAGCAACGCGAACGTTATGGTGATGTTGATGAAACTGATTATGAAGCACCGTTAAATAGCGTGCATTCTAATGAAGAGCAATTGCAAAATGAGCCAATGGCAGAAAATAAAGCCAGCGCATTTACGCAGCCAGAGATTGAACACCGCTGGGCGTCGGCTTCACAACAATCTAATAATACACATACAATTCCAGAGCCTGAGGAAGTCCCACCAACACTGGATAACAGCTATCAGCCGCAGTTTACGCAAGCGTATTCTTCTCAAGAACAAGAGGACTTTGAGCCTAAGATTGATTTAAGAAAAGAGTTTTCTGTACTGGATAGTTTTACCCCTGTTGATGATTTGGTTGACAATGAGCCTGCTGACCCATTATTTATGCCATCATTTAGCGCGACTTCCGTTCCACCTGCAGTTCCACAAAATAATATTGCAGAAGGGCTTGGCAATTCACCGTCAATAACTCAAACTTTTGCACAGCCACAGCAGCCACAGCAGCCACAGCAGCCACAGCAGCCACAGCAGCCACAGCAGCCACAGCAGCCACAGCAGCCACAGCAGCCACAGCAGCCACAGCAGCCACAGCAGCCACAGCAGGATAGCTTATTCCACCCGTTCTTAGTGCGTAATGACCAACCATTACCAAAGCCAACAACCCCAATGCCGTCTCTTGATTTGCTGGCAAGTCCGCCAGCGCAAGAAGAGCCAGTGGATATGTTCAAACTAGAACAAACAGCAAGGTTGATTGAAGCAAGGCTAAATGATTATCGTGTTAAAGCTGAAGTGGTTGGGTTCTCTCCAGGTCCTGTTATTACTCGGTTTGAACTTGACCTAGCACCGGGAGTAAAAGCAGCACGGATATCAACATTGTCACGTGACCTTGCTCGTTCATTATCAACCGTAGCTGTACGCGTTGTAGAAGTGATACCGGGTAAACCTTATGTGGGCCTTGAACTCCCTAATGAGAAACGGCAAACCGTTTATTTAAGTGAAGTTTTAGATTGCGATGACTTCCGTAAAAATCCGTCACCACTGACAATCGTGCTAGGTAAAGATATTGAAGGCGACCCCGTTGTTGCTGATTTAGCGAAAATGCCGCACTTACTCGTTGCGGGGACAACCGGCTCTGGTAAGTCGGTTGGGGTGAATGCAATGATCCTCAGCATCTTGTATAAAGCGAAACCAGAAGATGTCCGCTTTATCATGATTGACCCGAAAATGCTCGAGTTATCCATTTATGAAGGTATCCCGCACCTATTGACGGAAGTGGTTACTGACATGAAAGATGCAGCGAATGCTTTGCGTTGGTGTGTGAATGAAATGGAACGCCGTTATAAACTGATGTCTGCGTTAGGGGTACGTAACCTCGCGGGGTATAACGAGCGCATCAAAGCGGCAGAAGAAATGGGGCGGCCAATCCCTGATCCACATTGGAAACCCGGTGATAGCATGGATGTCGAACATCCAACGCTGAAAAAAGAGCCTTACATTGTCGTCATGGTTGATGAATTTGCTGACTTAATGATGACGGCAGGTAAAAAAGTGGAAGAGTTAATTGCACGGTTGGCTCAAAAAGCGCGTGCAGCAGGTATTCATTTGGTATTGGCAACTCAGCGGCCATCGGTTGATATCATTACTGGACTAATCAAAGCAAATATTCCAACGCGGATTGCATTTACGGTATCCAGTAAGATTGACTCACGCACGATCCTTGACCAAGGTGGAGCTGAGTCGTTATTAGGTATGGGGGATATGCTGTATTTACCACCAAACTCTTCAATTCCTGTGCGGGTACACGGTGCCTTTGTTCGTGACCAAGAGGTTCATGCTGTTGTGAATGACTGGAAAGCTCGCGGTAAACCACAATATATTGATAGCATCACAACCTGTAGTGATGATAGCGAAGGTGGTGGTTATGATAGCGGTGGTGAAGAGCTCGACCCACTGTTTGACCAAGCAGTTGAGTTTGTTGTTGAGAAACAACGCGTTTCCATTTCTGGGGTTCAACGCCAATTTAGGATTGGTTATAACCGAGCTGCAAGGATTGTCGAGCAAATGGAAATCCAAGGTATTGTCAGTGAGCAAGGGCACAATGGTAACCGTGAAGTTCTGGCTCCTCCGTCAATGGGACATTAATAATTTAGTGTGCTAATTGCTGGTTTAATTTAAGGGGTGTATAAAGACGTAACACCTCTTATGGTAATAATTTTAAGGTCTTTCATCGATGAAAAAAATGATGTTATTGGGTGCGTTAGCCCTAAGTTTACATATTGGCCAAGTATTGGCAGACGCAAGCCAAGACCTTCAAGAACGTTTGAATAAGGTCAATAGCTTCCAAGCTAGCTTCTCGCAGAAGGTGACGAGTCCTGAAGGGGATTTGGTTCAAGAAGGTGTTGGGGACTTATGGCTTGAGCGTCCAAATTTATTTAATTGGAACATGACATCACCGGATGAAAGTGTACTTGTGTCTGATGGAAAAAATTTGTGGTTTTATAACCCGTTTGTCGAGCAAGTGACCGTGACTAATTTAGCGGATGCCACGCAGGATACGCCATTTTTACTGATTACGCGTAACGACCCGAAAGATTGGAAACAGTACTCAATCATTCAGCAGGGAAATACGTTTGATTTAAAACCAAAACAAACTAGTGGAACTTTAAAACGTTTTTCCATTACGGTTTCTCCCGAAGGGACGATTGAGCAGTTTTCAGCGGTTGAGCAAGATGGCCAAACTAGCGCTTATCAATTAAAAGAGCAGAAAAATGGTCGCGTTGATGCAAGTAAATTCAAATTTACAGTACCAAAAGGCGTCACTTTAGATGACCAGCGCTCAAATACCAAATAAGATTGATTAGAGAAAATATTAACCAGCAGTATTCATATTTGCTGGTTAATATATAAGATATTTTAAGAAGTAAAAAAGAGGATATCGTGGGTAACCTGTCTCTTGATTTTTCGCAGAATGAATTTCAACCTTTAGCAGCAAGAATGCGGCCTGAAACCCTTGAGCAATATATTGGGCAAAAGCATTTACTGGCAGAGGGGAAACCGTTGCCACGTGCGATTAAAGCGGGTCATCTGCACTCCATGATTTTATGGGGGCCGCCAGGAACAGGTAAAACAACGCTTGCTGAAATTATTGGTAATTATGCACAAGCCGATATTGAACGTATTTCAGCAGTCACCTCTGGTATTAAAGAAATTCGAGAATCCATTGAAAAAGCTCGGCAAAATCGCAGTGCAGGGCGAAGAACCATTTTATTTGTCGATGAGGTTCATCGTTTTAATAAAAGCCAGCAAGATGCATTTTTACCACACATAGAAGATGGCACGATTACATTTATTGGTGCGACAACAGAAAATCCATCATTTGAATTAAATTCTGCATTGTTATCGCGTGCTAGGGTGTATTTGCTTAAATCCCTTGAAGAAAATGATATTGAACAGGTATTGTTGCAAGCACTGGCTGACACCTCTCGTGGCCTTGGAGGGCAAAATGTTGTTCTGCCTGATAGCACGCGCAAAATGGTTGCTCAGTTGGTTAATGGGGATGCTAGGCGTTCATTAAATCTGCTGGAAATGATGGCGGATATGGCCGAAGCGGATAGCCAAGGGCAGCGTATTTTATCCGCTGATTTATTAAAAGAAGTCAGTGGTGAACGAACAGCAAGGTTTGATAACAAAGGCGACCGTTATTACGACTTAATTTCTGCTTTGCATAAGTCGATTAGAGGCTCAGCACCAGATGCCGCACTGTACTGGTTTGCAAGGATCATCACCGCGGGTGGTGACCCACTGTATGTTGCTCGCCGGCTACTTGCAATTGCATCAGAAGATGTGGGTAATGCGGATCCTCGAGCGATGCAAGTCGCCATTTCAGCTTGGGATTGCTTCACGCGTGTGGGGCCAGCCGAAGGTGAGCGTGCGATTGCCCAAGCCATTGTTTATTTAGCATGTGCGCCGAAAAGTAATGCGGTTTATACCGCCTATAAGGCAGCGATTAAAGATGCGCAAATGCAGCCGGATTACGATGTGCCAGAACATCTTCGAAATGCCCCAACTAAACTATTAAAAGAAATGGGTGCAGGGAAAGAATATCGTTATGCGCATGATGAACCGAACGCATATGCTGCGGGGGAAAACTATTTTCCTGAACCTATGCAAACAACGCGTTATTACTACCCTACGAAACGGGGTCAAGAAAGCAAGTTTGCTGAAAAACTAGACTGGTTAGCCCAACAGGATCAAATTAGCACCACAAAACGCTATCGCTAAACTGGGCAATGCGGTAAGGTTATATAGCGAAATACTTTACTTTATTTGTTGTGCTGGAATGCACCTCAAAAAGTGTCATTAATTACTAACAATAATCACAGGATAAGCATGCTCGATCCCAATTTACTGCGTACGGAGCTAGACGCGGTTGCTGAAAAACTGGCTCGCAGGGGTTTTACCCTTGATGTGGAAAAGCTGCGTGAATTAGAAGAACGCCGCAAAGTTTTACAAGTTGAAACTGAAACCCTGCAAGCAGACCGTAACTCGCGATCGAAAACTATTGGTGCGGCGAAGGCACGTGGTGAAGATATCGAACCATTACGTCTGGAAGTTAACCAATTAGGCGAAAAATTGGATTCTGCAAAAGCAGAGTTAGATAAGCTGCAACAAGAAATCCGTGATATTGCCTTAAGTATCCCGAATATCCCAGATGACCAAGTGCCTGATGGTAAAGATGATTCTGACAATGTTGAGGTTGCACGTTGGGGCGAGCCTCGTCAGTATGATTTCGAAGTTAAAGACCATGTCAGTCTTGGCGAGTTATCCGGTGGCTTAGACTTCCCAGCTGCGGTAAAACTGACTGGCGCTCGTTTTGTTGTTATGAAAGGGCAAATTGCTCGTATGCACCGTGCATTGGCACAATTCATGCTTGATTTGCATACTGAACAACATGGTTACCAAGAGTTGTATGTTCCGTATTTAGTCAACCATGACACACTGTACGGAACTGGCCAATTACCAAAGTTTGGTGAAGATTTGTTCCATACTAAACCATTGGAAGAGGAAGCGGACAGCAGTACTTATGCGTTGATCCCAACCGCAGAAGTCCCGGTGACTAACTTAGTTCGCGATGAAATTTTAGATGAAGACTCACTTCCTCTGAAAATGACTGCACATACTCCTTGTTTCCGTTCTGAAGCAGGGTCTTATGGCCGTGACACACGCGGTTTGATCCGTATGCATCAGTTCGACAAAGTTGAGTTAGTGCAAATCGTTCATCCAGAAAAATCCATGGATGCATTGGAAGAGCTGACTGGCCATGCCGAAAAAGTATTACAATTACTGAACTTGCCTTATCGTAAAGTGATTTTATGCACTGGTGATATTGGTTTTGGTTCACGTAAAACCTATGACTTAGAAGTGTGGTTACCAGCGCAAAATACGTATCGTGAAATTTCATCTTGTTCCAACATGTGGGACTTCCAAGCGCGTCGTATGCAAGCTCGTTTCCGCGGTAAGAGTGATAAGAAAACACAACTTGTTCATACTCTGAATGGTTCTGGTTTAGCGGTTGGTCGTACATTGGTGGCGATTTTAGAAAACTACCAATTAGCAGATGGCCGTATTGAAGTTCCAGAAGTATTGCGCCCATATATGAAAGGGTTAGAGTTCATCGGTTAATTTCCGTTACTCCTTCAAACATAAAACGCGACTGATGGTAGTCGCGTTTTTTTTTGTGTAATTTAAAGTGTTTTGGTAAAAACATCCTCAGGCTAAGCCTGATCCCACCTCAATATTTTCCAAATAGCGACATTTAATGTAGGACATTAATCTACGGTAAAGTAAATTTATCGGAGTGATATTGATGGGTGTAATTATTGGTGTTTTCTTATTAGCAGGTATTGTAAAAGGAGTGATTGGACTAGGGTTACCAACAATCGCAATGGGGTTACTCAGTACGTCAATGGAGCCTGTTGCCGCTGCTAGCTTGTTAATTATTCCTTCGTTAATCACGAATATATGGCAATTATTAATTGGTCCACAATTTATGGCGCTAATCAAACGGCTCAGTGGTTTTATTATTGGGGTCATGCTTGGCACATTATTCAGTTTTTTACCTTCTTTAACCTCGGCATCTCGCTGGACACTCCCTGCACTGGGTATCGTACTTATTATTTATGGGATATGGGGTTTAGTGGCTAAAAAAATGCCATCTTCCGAGAAATATGAAACATGGCTTTCCCCTACAGTGGGGTATATCACAGGTGTGATTACGGCTGCTACCGGAGTATTTGTTATTCCAGCTGTTCCATATTTACAAACATTAAAATTAAATAAAGATGAGCTTATTCAGGCTCTAGGGTTAGCATTTACCGCATCAACAGTTGCATTAGCCATTAGATTATCCATTGACCAGCAACAGTATGATATTAATTGGAGTTTATCTGCCTTTGCCTTAATTCCTGCTATTGGTGGAATGTATCTTGGCCAATATTTTCGCCAGATCATTAGTGAAAAGGTATTTCGTCGTTGCTTTTTTATTGGGTTAACAGGATTAGGGATTTACATGGCGGCAAACTTAGCTTTCAGATGACCAGTTAATTAAAAAATGAATAAACTCGTTGGTATAATCAGGTAATTGGCTGAAATCTCGTGCGCAGATAACTAATTTTCGACATGCCCAATCTTCGGTCAATTGCACTATTTTAGTAGTAGAAAGTTGACTACGCTGCGCCGCTTGTTTGGGAATAATAGCAATGCCAATGCCATCATTAACCCCTTGCATTACAGCATCTAGAGTTGGCATGCGTACCCGGTAGTTGAGCCGTTTGCCTTGTTGTTTGGCATTATTATCAATATGTTTTTGTAATGGGTTATCTTCTATCAACCCCACAAATTCAGCATCAATAATATCAGAAAATGGAACACTCTTTTGGCTCGCCCAAAAGCTATCTTTATGGGCAAAAACGACTAATTCATCTGAGCTGAATGGTTGAATATCCAGACCAGTGAGGTCAGTAGAATCTGCGATAATACCAATATCTGCAATTTTATTTTTGATGGCAGTGACGATGTTAGCACTTGGCATTTCCTTCACGGATACAGACATAATGGGGTGTTGTCGTAAATATGCGCTAATACGGGCGGGTAAAAATTCCATTTGGGCAGAAGTATTACAAAGAATATTAATATGCCCGCGCAGGTGTTGACTATATTGTCGCAGTTCATCTTGCATTAATTCAATTTGCTGCAAAACTGTTTTCGCATGCTCAATAAATACATGGCCTGCATTCGATAATGAAACACCTTTCACTGAACGAATAAATATAACGATGTTTAATTCGTTTTCTAACCCACGTATTCGTTCACTTGCAGATTGCAGTGTAATATAAGTTAGTTTCGCTCCTTGGGTGATACTTCCTGCATTGGCGACATTAACACACAGTTTTAAATCAGTGATATCGAAATACATGGAAAACAACTCCAATTTATGAAAAGAAGAGGGAAATTATCATTTAAAGGAATATATGTGAATTTTTTCGGGATAGCAAAAAGGAAAGCAAATGCTTTCCTTTTTTTAGAACTAATGATTTAACAAAGTCGTCAAATCATCATATTTTGGTTTATTTTACTTGCGAGAAAAACAGGCTACGGTAGCTGCTGTAATAGCAAACATACATAATTGGCATAGAAACTAATAAACCTAAACCTAATGGAATAACTGAAATTATCATTAAGATAGAGATAACGATAAAGAACAGAATACCTGGCAGGATGTTTTTCTTAACGGCTTGTAAGCTTGCAGAAATTGCAGCGCCAACCGTGAAATCATGGTTCATCACTAATGCAGGAGCAAACCAAGTTAAGGCTGTACCCACTAATGCTGCAACGGCCATGATGATGATTGCAAAGAAGAATGTACCTGAAGAGGCAAGGATAGCGGCATCTGATGGCGCACCATATTGGTTGCTTTCCATCAGTAAACCGAACATTGCAGAACCACCGATAATAAATGCGATGATCATACCAACTAAGTTAGCAGCAAAGTTGATTGCGCCTACAGCAAACAACGTACCAAATTTATTTTGGAAGCCTGCAAATAGTAAGCCGATTTCTGCTTGACCTGTTTTACGTTGATTTTCACTGATAGCAATAATACCACCGATAAAAATAGGTGTAATAAATGTAATTAATAAATTTAAGAATGGGATCATTGAAATGATAAAGATCACAGCAAACAGAACAATGTTAATCAAGATCCACATTCCCAGTTTTTCTTTAACGAGAGACCATGATTGGCTGATCCAGTTAACACCTTCGCCTGCATCTACTGCACGCGGTTCTGCGTGAAAAACAAATGTATCAGCTTGCGTTTGCGCATTAATTGTAGGTGCAGGGTTGTTATCTGCACTGAAGTTTTCATTATTCATAATAAAAAAGGAACCTGTTAGTCGTAGTGAATTAGCGATTAATTATTATTTATAAGTTTTTTGAGCTTATACTCATTCTTGTAACTTATCGGCAGTAGTATGCAGATAAGTTAGCTTATTATAAAGCAGACTATTCTGGTAAGGTATTTTTGATTAGAATTTTCTTGTATAAAATATTTTCTATCGAAATAAGATAGTTATCTATGCCTTAATGCACTGAATAGAATACGAATATTTAGTATATTTAGTGAAAAAAGCTATTTTGGGTTCTATCAACAAGGTTGAATCGTCAATTAAATAATCACGATTCATAATAATTAAGTAAGATTTTATTTAATTTAAAAGCTAAATAAGTGATATTGGGTAAGCATCTAACGGCTTAATTTCTTTAAGTACAAACATACTTTGCATTTCTTTGATACCTGGTAGCCGGCGAATAACAGTCATAGCAAAGTCGGCATAGGAGTCTAAATCATGGGATACAACCTGAAGTAAAAAGTCAGAATCACCACCAATACTGTAGCAAGCGACGACATTTTCTAGCTCAGTCACTTCTTGTTCAAATTTTTGTGCTTCAGCCTCGCTATCACTATCAATAATGACGCGAACAAAAACCATGACGCCTAAGCCAATCTTTCTACGATTGAGAATGGCGCGATACCCTTGAATAACATTTTCTTCTTCTAATTTTTTAACCCTTCGCCAACAGGGAGAGGCCGACATGCCTACTTTTTCGGCAAGTACTTGGTTAGTTATTCGAGCGTCATCCTGTAGTAACTTCAGTATTTTTATTTCTGTCTTGTCTATTGCCATAAATGGAAAGCTCTACCTTGAAAGTGCTTTTAATGGGATAAATTTACCTAAATCTTAGCGTGTAATGACTGAGTTAGAAAGCCTATTTCTTTCTTTAAATGTCATAATTATTGGGAAATTGAATACACATAAAATAGTAGGGGACAGGAATGATATTTAATCCAGCTGAGCATCGTTGTGCTATCGTCGTTAATCAGGATTTATCTAACGGGTTGGCAATGAATGCCGCTAGTGTGATTGGTGTGAGTTTAGGAAATAAAGTTAACAATATAGTAGGGGAAGATTTGAATAGCACAGATAATATTAATTACCCTGGGGTGATTTATGTGCCATTACCGATTTTAAAATCACCAGAGCAGTATATTAAAGAGATTGAAGTGGCTGCATTAAAGGTAAATGAAATATACGTTATTCCTTTTAGTTTGCTCGCTCAATCTTGCCGGACTTATGATGAATATCAGCAAAAACTATCTGAGCAGCAATATAAAGATATTCAATTGGCAGGGATCGGCTTTGTGGGGAATAAAAAGGCAGTTACTCAGCTAATTGGCCATTTACCTTTGTTTAGATAGGAATAATAGCAGATAAAGTAGAGGCTCTATAAAGAGCCTCAAATTGGTTAGTACATCACTTTGTGACCATAACTTTCTAGAATACTTTTAACTCGTTCCATCACTTCTTTTGATGGTGGTCTAACGCCATCTAGTTTGTATTCTTCACCCATGGTTTCCCATTTGTGTTTACCAAGTTCGTGGTAGGGCAGTAATTCGATTTTTTCGATATTGCTCATATCTTTGGTAAATTCGCCCAGTAAATGTACTGAATGGTCGTCATCGCTCCAACCTGGCACGACAACATAGCGTACCCAAGTTTTCTGGTTGCGTTTGGCAAGGTAACGAGCAAATTCCAAAGTACGATGGTTAGAAACACCTACTAATTTTTGATGAATATCGTCATCGATTTGTTTTAAATCTAACATCACCAAGTCAGTGACATCCATCAGTTCATCAATCACTGGGTCGTAGCGGCGCACGAATCCATTGGTATCAAGGCAAGTATGAATATTCTCTTTTTTACAGGCACGGAACCAGTCACGTACAAATTCAGCTTGTAAGATAGCTTCTCCGCCTGAGGCGGTAACACCTCCGCCAGTCGCATTCATAAAGTGGCGATAGGTTACGGCTTCTTTCATTAATTCTTCAACGGTAACAATGTTGCCACCGTGGGTATCCCAAGTATCGCGGTTATGGCAATACAGGCAGCGCATTAAGCAGCCTTGAAAAAATACAATAAAACGGATCCCAGGGCCATCGACGGTTCCGCATGATTCAAATGAATGAATACGGCCGAGTGTGGTTGGGGTTTCTGTCACATTAGTCGTCGCTATTGTTTTGGTTTTAGTATCATCGATAGACATAGCAGGCACTCCAAAATATCTTTCATACCGCAAAATTTAGAGAAAAATATCGTTGCTGGTATAGATAAAAAGACCCCGTAAAGCGGGGTCTTTAATTTACTTTATTTTAATGAGCTAATTATTACATTGTACTGGTGAAAGTACGAGTAATAACGTCTTGCTGTTGTTCTTTAGTCAGTGAGTTAAAACGTACAGCATAACCAGATACACGGATAGTCAGTTGTGGGTACTTCTCTGGGTTTTCCATTGCATCTAACAGCATTTCACGGTTCATAACGTTAACGTTTAGGTGCTGGCCGCCTTCAATAGACGCTTCGTGGTGGAAGTAACCATCCATCAGACCCGCTAAGTTAGTTTTACGAACGTCGTCATCTTTACCTAATGCATTTGGTACGATAGAGAAAGTATAAGAAATACCATCTTTCGCGTAAGCAAATGGCAGTTTAGCAACAGAAGTCAGTGAAGCTACCGCACCTTTTTGGTCACGACCGTGCATTGGGTTTGCACCTGGTCCGAATGGCGCACCTGCACGACGACCATCTGGTGTATTACCTGTTTTCTTACCATACACAACGTTAGATGTGATGGTCAGGATTGACTGAGTTGGTACCGCGTTACGGTAAGTAGGCAGTTTCTGAATTTTCTTCATGAAACGTTCAACTAAGTCACACGCGATATCATCTACACGAGAGTCGTTGTTACCAAATTGTGGATATTCACCTTCGATTTCGAAGTCGATAGCGATACCGTCTTCATCACGAATTGGTTTAACTTTCGCATATTTGATTGCAGACAGTGAGTCAGCAGCAACAGATAGACCCGCGATACCACAAGCCATGGTGCGGTAAACATCACGGTCATGTAGTGCCATCAGTGAAGCTTCATAGCTATATTTGTCATGCATAAAGTGGATGCAGTTCAGTGCAGTGACGTACTGAGTTGCTAACCAGTCCATGAAGTGGTCCATTTGGTTCATCACAGTATCGAAATCTAAGACTTCATCCATGATTGGCGCATGTTTAGGACCTACTTGCATTTTCAGTTTTTCATCAACACCACCATTGATGGTATACAGCATGGTTTTCGCTAAGTTTGCGCGAGCACCGAAGAACTGCATTTGTTTACCAACAATCATTGGGCTAACACAGCATGCGATTGCGTAGTCATCGTTATCGAAATCTGGACGCATCAAGTCATCGTTTTCATACTGAACTGATGAGGTATCGATAGACACTTTCGCCGCGAATTTTTTGAAATTCATTGGCAGTTTTTCTGACCACAGGATAGTCATGTTTGGCTCAGGAGATGGGCCCATGGTATACAGTGTGTTCAGGAAACGGAATGTGCTTTTCGTTACCAGAGTACGACCATCAAGGCCCATACCCGCTAATGATTCAGTTGCCCAGATTGGGTCACCAGAGAACAGCTCATCGTATTCAGGCGTACGTAAGAAACGTACCATACGCAGTTTCATGACTAAGTGGTCAATCAGTTCTTGCGCTTGTTGTTCGGTGATTTTACCTGCTTCTAAGTCACGTTGGATATACACGTCTAAGAAGGTAGATACACGACCAAATGACATTGCAGCACCGTTTTGTGATTTAACAGCGGCTAAGTAACCGAAGTAAGTCCACTGTACTGCTTCTTGTGCGTTTGTTGCTGGTGCAGAAATATCGTAACCGTATTTTGCAGCCATTTCTTTCATTTGACCCAATGCACGGTGCTGTTCAGCAATTTCTTCGCGCAGTTGGATAGTCATTTGTAAGTCTTCACCTTTTTCTAATCTTTCTTGCAAAGAGGTGAATTGGTTAAATTTGTCTTTCATCAGGAAATCAATACCGTACAGTGCAACACGACGGTAGTCACCGATGATACGACCACGACCATATGCATCAGGCAGACCCGTTAAGATACCTGATTTACGGCATTTTAAGATGTCTGGCGTGTAAACGTCGAAAACACCTTGGTTGTGAGTTTTACGGTATTCAGTGAAGATTTTTTTGATTTCTGGATCTAAAGTACGGTCGTATGCTTTACATGAGCCTTCAACCATTTTGATACCACCGAACGGGATAAGACCACGTTTCAGAGGTGCATCAGTTTGTAAACCAACGATTGTTTCTAATTCTTTAGTAATATAACCAGCATCATGGGAAGTGATGGTTGATGCGACATCTGTGTCAAAATCAACTGGCGCATGAGTGCGGTTTTCGATTTTGATCCCTTCCATGACTTTATCCCACAACTTGTCAGTTGCTGGAGTAGAGCCTGCTAAGAAAGATTCATCACCTTCATATGGAGTGTAGTTTTTCTGGATGAAGTCACGTACATCGACGTTGTCCTGCCAGTTACCTTGGTTAAAACCTTGCCATGCTAAAGCGAATTTTTCATTTAACTCGGACATGATACTTTTACCTTTTAACAATGGATCTTTTAGGGATCTTAATAAATCTTTTCGTGTGTGTCAGTGGCTATTAGTGTTTTTGGCCACTACGTAAATGCATAAACCAATAAATGAGGCCGACTAAAATCGCGCCGCCAATAATATTCCCGATAGTGACTGGAATTAAGTTATCTGTAATAAAATTACCAACCGTTAGATGTGAAAATTGGTCTGGAGACATATTTATTTGAGACCAATATTCAGCAGGAGCGAACTCTTTAATCATAATGCCTAACGGGATCATGAACATGTTTGCGATACTATGCTCAAAACCGCTCGCCACAAACATCGCGACAGGTAAAACTAAAACGACCAGTTTATCAGTTAAACTACGGCCGGAGTAACTCATCCAAACCGCAAGGCAAACCATTAAATTTGCTAAAATTCCTAATGCAACAGCTTCAATAAAGGTATGGTGTAATTTATGGCTGGTGGTTTGTAATACATTTAACCCCCATTGGCCATTGGCTGCGGTGTATTGCCCTGCAAACCAAATTAGTGCAACAAAGAATAACGCACCAATTAAGTTACCAATATAGACATTAAACCAGTTGCGGAACATTTGCCCCCAAGTAATTCTACCTGTGGCTTTTGAGACGATAGTGAGTACGGTGGAGGTGAAAAGGTCTGCGCCACATACAACCACTAACATCAGACCTAAGGAGAAACAAATCCCGCCAATAAGTTTAGTGAAACCATAAGGCGCTTCAGCTGCCCCAGTTGTTGCTGTGATATAGAATACAAACGCAATAGAGATAAAAATACCGGCAGTGAATGCTGACAAGTAAGTAATTGCAGGATGTTTATTTGCCTTATAAACAGAGGCATCATCCGCGACTTGCGCCATTACAGCTGGTGGCAATAAATTAAAAGGGTTGTCAGCTTTCATACCAACACTCTCTTACAAAGTTGATTAATTATAGCACGCAATAATAGTAACAAAGGGGATAAATGGGAAATTTGATTTGGATCATGAACTCGCTAGAGAGAGAGGTAAAAATGGTTAATGCAATGTTAAAGTCAAGCGTAACCTAATGAAATCAATGATAAAAATATTTTTTAAAATTTATTAAAAATTTTTATAAAGTCAATTTTAAGCATCAGAATAAGTAAAAATATACGCGTAAATGTTAACTATTTAACATGAATATGATCCCTTTGGCATAAAATTTAACTTATGTTTGCATAATACCCTATTTAATTAGGGGGGATCCCGATATATCTTTCTTAGCTAAACTGTCTTTTTGCAATATTTATCTAACAATTATGCAAATAATAAAAGATTCATATAAATTAATCTATGAATTAAAGTGATATGTCTTAATGAAGTAATCCGTTTTTATCGTTATGGCTAGGTATAAAACTCAATATTTTCCAGTGTATTCAGTTCTTGCTCGATGCGTTCACGGCTCGTTAATAGTATTTTGATGACTTGATCGATTTTTTGCTCATTGATACGGAAAGTGGGGATAGACACGCTAATTGCTGCTATGATTTTATCCCGCTGACGTAACGCGACAGCATAACAGGTTGTCTCTTCATTTATTTCTTTATTATCAATTGCATAGCTGTTTTTTCTGACGTCATCAAGTTGCTGGCGTAGTTCCGCTAGAGTTTGCACACTGTATTGAGTTAAAGGGGTAAAACCCGAAGGGTAAAGCTGGGAAATTTGCTGGTCACTGTAATTGAAAATCATGGCCTTACCCAGTGCAGAATATATAGCAGGTAAGCGAGTACCAATATTAGAGATTAATTGAACTTTTTGCGCTGATTGAACTTTATCAATGTATAGCACATCAGCACCATCTAAAATCCCCATTTGGCACACTTCATTGCATTCATCTACGATATGTACCATTTCCCGATGAACCATTTTGAGCCAATAGGATTTTTCGAAAAATGAGCGGGAAAGGAGCGAGCAGGCGATACCTAAATAATATAGTTGGCTATTGTCATCATAATTAATATATCGATGTTCAACCAACGTTTTTAAGATAGGATAAATCGTCCCCTTTAAGATTTGTGTTTTATCAGAAAGTTGTGTCAAAGAAAGCCCAGTATTTTCAGCCGATAAAACTTGCAGTATTTCTAATACCCGAATTGTCGGCATGTGCCCCGTAGACATTAAACTACCTCCCTGATTAATTTTGTCGCTATTCTAGGTTTAAAATACCACTATGTAAATCATCTCAGAAATACCTTTAGTCTCAAATTGGTCATTCTTAATGATGGGTAAAGTCATCCAAAAGGCGTGAGCTTGCTCAAAATTTAGTAATAAAAAAAACAACTCCCAGTCAGTTTAATGGCTATTTTCTCACTTTAAATTCCTTTTTAATCAAATTGTTATATTTGGACTATATATGGATTGAATGAATTTGACTCAATCAGTAATTCATGATTTCTTGTTGTTTGTTTTTATTTATGAATGCAGTTTGTATATATGAACAATAATCAGCAAGGAGATTATCGGTATGGAAAGTCGTTATATCACGCCAGTAGTGACCATTTTTGATGACAAAGGTCGAGTGGATACAGAACAAAACATACGTGTTTATGACTCATTGAAAGGCAAGGTCTCTGGTTTTGTCACTATGGGCAGCACGGGGGAATTTTTTGCGCTCAATATGCAGAGCTCAAAAACATTAATCGACCTATGTGGCCGTTATCCAAAGGAGGAAATGCGTGTTTATGCAGGGGCAAGCCGCCTTGATGTGCAAGAGTCGATTGAATTAGCTAACTACGCATACGAAAAAGGAATTGATGGAGTGATGATTATCAGTCCATATTATTTTCCGTTGGATGATGAAGGTGTTTTTCGTTTTTACAGTACGATAGCAGCAAAAACATCTGCTAACATTTTCATTTATAACTTTCCTGAACGAACAGGTTATTCTGTCTCTCCAGATGTTTGCCTACGTTTAGCGGATAAATACCCCAATATCATCGGGTTGAAAGATACCATTCCTGATACGACTCATACTGCCCAAGTAATTGAAACGGTGAAATCACGTTTGCCTCATTTTGAGGTATACGCAGGTTACGATAATAACTTTGCTCATGTGGTGCTATCGGGAGGAAATGGTTGTATTGGTGGGCTTTCAAATATTGTTCCGCAATTTTTCGCATCATGGATGCAGGCGTTTACCCAAGGTGATTTAGCGTTAATAGCGAAACACCAACAACGAGTAGACCAATTGATGGCTATATATGGTGTCAATGCGCCATTTATCCCAACCTTTAAAAAAGCGTTGCAACTAAAAGGTGTGATTAATTCAGACTATTGTACAGCTCCATTTATTGGGTTGAACAATAAACAGGTTGAGCAACTTCAGCAGTTATTAACCCTTGCTGATTCACCACTCTGACTTTTCCTGAATCAAACACAATAGAACATCTTATCAACAGGGAAAAATATCATGGCGACAATCAAAGCTTATAACAATCCTGTTTTAAATTCTGCGATAGCTAAATCGTGGAAACGTTTAGTACCTCTGATGTTTATTTTATATTTTGTTGCATTCATTGACCGGGTCAATGTGGGTTTTGCTAAAGATGCAATGCAAGTCGACATTGGTTTGTCTGATTCTGCGTTTGCTTTTGGTGCAGGTATTTTCTTTGCGGCATATGCGCTGTTTGGTATCCCCGCTAACTTAATTTTAAACAAAATTGGCGCACAAAAATGGCTGAGTATTACCACGGTAATCTGGGGCGTTCTGTCTGCAATGACAGGTTTTGTCACCAATGAGACGCAATTTATTATTTTACGCTTCTTATTGGGGTTGGGCGAAGCCGGGTTTTATCCAGGTATTCTATTATTAGCTTCCATTTATTTCCCCAACAATGTACGCGGCTCTGTAATTGGGATCTTCGTTTTAGGCGTACCTTTGGCGTTGACGCTGGGCTCACCATTATCAGGCGCATTACTGGAATTGCATGGCTGGTTAGGTCGGCCGGGTTGGTTCTGGATGTTTGTTATTGAAGGCCTTCCTGCTGTTGTGATTGGTATTTTTGCTTTCTTTTATTTGGATGACAGCCCTGAAAAAGCGCGTTTTTTAACTGAAGAAGAGAAAAAGGCTCTAATAGAACAATTAGCAAAAGAAAATGCAAAAACGGAAACCACATCGGTATCATCCGCACTGAAAAATATCAAAGTTTGGCACCTTGCACTGATTTACGGCACGATCCAAATCTCAGTATATGGTTTGATGTTCTTTCTGCCTTCCCAAGTTGCATCCTTAATGGGAGAAAGTTTAGGCTTTAAACAATCATTAGTTGCTGCAATACCTTGGGCTTGTTCTGCATTTGGGGTGTATTACATTCCTCGTTTTGCCGACCGCCATCCAACCCGTCGCATCGAAATCTCAGTTTTGTGTATGTTAGCTGCCGCATTAGGCTTGGCATTGTCAGCATTTGCTAGTCCTGTTTTTGCTATTGCGGCGTTATGTTTAAGCGCGGTTGGCTTTTTATCCGTTCAACCAGTGTTTTGGACGTTTCCACCTCAGTTATTAAGCGGCCCTGCATTAGCGGCAGGAATTGGTTTCTGTACCACTATGGGGGCATTTTGTTCATTCCTCGCACCAATAATTTGTGTTGAAGTCGATAAAATGATGAATAGCAATACCGCAGGTATCGTGACGTTAGCGGTGATCACCGTCGGTTGTGCCATCTTAATCGCATTACTTAAAAAAAACGCCCACAACAATAACATAAAGGCTTTGTCATCCCATTAATGGCATGCTTTCTGGAAGGTGAGATATGCAAAAAATATTAAGAATCGATGAGAGCGACAACCTAATTGTTGCCTTAAAAGACCTGCAAGCAGGAGAGGCTTATCGCTGGGGAAATGAAGACGTGACCCTAGTGACAGATGTTAAAGCAAAACATAAGTTTGCGATGGAAGCGATACCTATTGATGGCATTGTTTCGATGTATGGCACCGCAGTAGGAAAAGCCACAAAGCCAATCGCAAAAGGAGAAGTTATCACCGTTGATAATATTCGCCATTACGCAGCCCCAGTTTCTTTAGAACAAGACGTACCATATGAGTGGAAAGCCCCTGATGTGTCTGCATATCAAGGGCGCACGTTTAAAGGCTATGTCCGTGAGGATGGGCGAGTGGGAACCGCAAATTACTGGTTGATCTTTCCATTAGTATTTTGTGAAAACCGCAATGTAACAAAACTTACTGATGCCTTAAATGAAGCATTAGGTTATACCAATAATAGTTTGAAAAACTTTGCATTAGATTTAACTGTGGGTGAGCAAGGGGGCGTCGCAAAACCTAAATTATTCCCACATATAGAAGGCGTGCGTTGCATTACGGTCACGAGTGGTTGCGGTGGCGCGACCTCTGATAGTAAGACCATGTGTGATGTGCTTGCTGCCTATGCGGATCACCCTAATGTCATCGGTATTACCGTCTTCAGTTTGGGCTGTGAAAAAGCACAGCGCAAAATGTTTAAAGAGTCACTCACCGCTCGTAACCCCAATTTTGCTAAACCTGCACTTTACTTCCGCCAGCAAGAATGGAATAGCGAAGAAGAAATGATGCAAACCGCTTTGAAGCAAACTTATGAATGCATGAAGGCTGTCATACCGCAATCACGTATGGATGTTCCGTTGTCCCATTTAAAACTCGGTGTGAAATGTGGTGCTTCTGACGGTTTTTCTGGGATTTCGGGTAATCCAGCGATGGGGCTAGTCTCTGATTGGCTCGTCACGTTGGGGGGCGCATCTGGGTTAGCTGAATTCCCTGAATTGTGTGGGGCAGAAGGGGATATGGTGAAACGATGCATCTCTTTTGAGGATAAGAAAAAATTCTTAGACTTGATGGAATGTTATGAAAAAACAGCGAATTTCTTTAATACTACGATTGCTGATAACCCGAGTCCCGGCAATGTTGCGGACGGATTAATAACCGACGCGATTAAATCGACGGGAGCGGCTAAAAAAGGTGGAACCTCACCAATTAGTGCGGTATGCGACTATGCGGAGCCAATGCCAGACAGCGGGTTATCATTAGTTTGCACTCCGGGTAATGATGTTGATGCGGTCACTGGCCTTGTTGCTGCAGGCTGCAATGTGGTTATTTTTTCAACAGGTCTCGGAACTCCCACAGGGAACCCGATTGTGCCAGTTTTAAAAATATCGACTAATAGCGCAATTGCAACACGTTTGTCAGACATGATTGATTATGATTGTGGGCCAATTATTGATGGGGTTCCATTACCGACAATAAGTAAAGGGTTATTTGAACGGGTGATTGAAACGGCAAGTGGTGACTATCAGGTCCAAGCGGATCGGCTAGAGCAGTTTGATTTCTTATTATGGAAACGTTCATTGGATTTATAATTAATATAAATCAATAAAATGTAAAAATGTTGACGGGGTGATCTCCCCGTCAACGAATCAATTCACATTATGCATTGTCACGCTTTGCTTTTTGCAGCTTTTCATAAGCTGCCAGCAAGGCTTGGTGCGCAGGAAGTGCTTTCAGTTCTTCGTCAATCGACCACAAACCATAAAAGCATGCTTCCCCAGCGATAGCAGCGGATGCCGCATCTACTGCTTCTTGCCCATACATACGTACAAATGCGTTGTAGTATTGCGCAGGGTCACGCTCTTCTTCTTGGGATAACAACAACAGGGTTTGCAAGCAACGATAATAATTTGCCCGCTCAGCAGTAAATACCGAACTATTGAAGTCTTGTGTCCATTCAACCCAAGCCAGTGCTTGTTCAAGATCACCACCCGCCAGTGCTAACATGGATTTTAGCTCGCCAATGCGCAGGTTACTCCACCCATTGTCTTTACCTACAGCCAAACCGAGTAATTCACGAACACGGGTAAAATCATCTAAACCGTCATCATCTAGTTGCTCGATAAGGGCAAGATAATCTTGCTTTTCCCATTGGCTATCTGGCAGGTTGATAATGGTGTCGCGTAAATAAGCGCCCATCGCGTTATTTGCGATATGTAAATCTTCTACTGGGTAAATATCAGACATACCCGGGACTAAAATACGGCAAGCGTAGACACCCAAATGGTTATAATCTGCAATATAGACTTCAGCATCTAATGTATTGAAAATACTGATAAGTGTTGCAAATTCTTCTTGAGTTGTGCCTTTAAAGCTCCAATCTGCAAAGGCATAATCGGCATCATCTTTAAACAAATCCCAGCTAATTAAACCGCTTGAATCAATAAAGTGTGTTTCAAGGTTTGTGTGTTCAGCCACTTCCTCGTCATCAAAGGTCGGCGCATTAAACACATCGAGGTCTTTTAAGCCACGGCCTTGCAGCAATTCGGTGACGGTACGCTCAAGAGCAACACCAAAGTCAGGATGAGCACCAAATGAGGCAAAACAAGTCCCGTTCTGTGGGTTAAATAATACCACACAAATTACAGGGTATTGGCCGCCCAGTGATGCGTCATAACAGAAAATTGGAAAACCTTCTTTTTCTAAGGTTTCAACGGCTTCAACTACTGCAGGGTAGCGTGCCATGACGTCAGCAGGGATAGCCGGTAAGCTAATACTTTCAGCAATGATTTTATTTTTTACAAAGCGTTCAAAGACTTCGGAAAGGCCTTGTACACGGGCTTCGTTGGCGGTATTTCCCGCAGACATTCCGTTAGAAACATATAGGTTGCCAACGATATTCATTGGAATGTACACGGTTTGGTTGTCTGATTGGCGGGTAAATGGCAGAGCGCAGATACCACGTTCTTCATTGCCGGACTGTAAGTCAATTAATTGGCTAGCGGCTAAGGCGTTGTCGGGGTCATAAAACTTAATCAAACGATTGTCTAATAACCCTTCAGGTAAACTGTCATCTTCGGTTAATGGGAACCATTTTTCATTAGGATAATGAACAAAATCCCCTTCAGCGATAGATTTACCGAGGTAAAAGTCCGCAAAGAAGTAATTCGTTGATAAACGCTCAAAATACTCACCAAGCGCTGAGGCTAATGCGGCTTTTTTGCTCGCCCCTTTACCATTAGTGAAGCAAAGCGGGCACGCTTTATCGCGAATATGTACAGACCAAACGTTGGGAACAGGGTTTAACCAAGAGGCTTCTTCAATATCAAACCCTAATTTCTTTAATTTGGTTTGAAATGCATCGATGGAATCTTCAAGAGCGGCATCTTTGCCGGGAATAAAAGTTTGGCTCATTGTCAGTCACTTGTGAATAGAGTGTTTCAAACGGCCTATGATACGGATTTTTGTCGTAAGCCTCACGCTTTTTATTTATTCACAGATAAATCATCTTAAAATTCATTATTTATCCTAAAATAATTGTATAGGTCACATAAAATTCAGCATAATTCCACATAATAACTGAAGTTTATTAATGAAAGGAAAATAGGATGAAAAACAGAAATAAAGCGCTTTTAGCGACATTGGTTTCACTGTTTGCCGTATCTGCTATCGCTCAACCGAATATTACGGTATTGGCGACAGGGGGAACGATAGCAGGTGGCGGTGATTCAGCCACATCTTCCAGTTATCAAGCGGGTAAAGTCGGGATTGATGCTTTAATTAATGCCGTGCCAGAAACCCAAAAAATTGCCAATTTAAGTGGTGAGCAGTTGGTGAATATTGGTTCACAAGATATGAATGACCAAGTCTGGCTGACACTGGCGAAAAAAATTAACCAAGATTGCGATAAAACAGATGGTTTTGTAATCACTCATGGTACTGATACTTTAGAAGAAACGGCATTTTTCCTTGATTTAACCACGCAATGTAAAAAGCCAATTGTCTTGGTTGGTGCAATGCGTCCTTCAACAGCTTTGGGCGCTGATGGTCCTTTGAACCTGTATAATGCAGTAGTTTTAGCGACGGATAAGTCTGCTGGAGAGCGTGGTGTTTTGATGGCAATGAACGATAAAGTCGTGCAAGGCCGTAATGTGATGAAAATGAGCACCACTGAAGTACAGGCATTTGATGCCGTTAATAGTGGGGCAGAAGGTTTTATTCATGATGGTAAAGTCACCTATTTCCAAGCACCACAACCACGTGGTGACAAAGCGGCATTTGATGTAAGCAAACTCGAAAAGCTCCCTGCGGTAGGTATCGTTTATAATTATGCGAATGCATCAGCAGCTCCTGTGAAAGCCTTGAGAGAAGAAGGGGTTGAAGGAATTGTAAGCGCAGGTGTGGGTAACGGTAATATGTATAAAGTGGTATTTGACGCTTTAGCAAAAGCAGCGAAAGAAGACGTGGTTGTCGTTCGTTCAAGCCGTGTACCAACAGGTTATACAACAAGAAATGCTGAAGTAGATGACAATTTATATGGTTTTGTAGCTTCAGAAAGGTTGAACCCGCAAAAAGCGCGTGTATTGCTGCAATTAGCCTTAACCCAGACTAAAGATCCCCAGCAAATTCAGGCATTATTTGAAAAATATTAATTATCAAAACAAGTGTTAATTCAATACAGCGGGGTGCAGTAGCCTGTACCCCGTTAGTTTTATTGTTGCTAAGAAATTTCATATTTATGTATGTTATTTTTCAGCATAACAACATTTATCCTAAGCATTTCACTCAATATCTGATTTTTTTTAAGACAATTAGGTCAATGTGGTGATAGAAATTAGAGAATTCTTATCAAATAGCAAAAATTAAGGTCCAAAGGGTTAATTTACAGATTTTATCTTAAGCCCCAGCGAATGTGTTTCTCTTCATTATTTTTCATATTTATCAATATATTAAATTTTATTTTTAGTAAGGTCATCACCGGTGATAATGGTAGTTAATTAAAATTAATGTGCCGTTGATCATATTTTGGCAACAAAGCCTGTATCTGTGTTGATAATTCGCGTTGCAAAAAATAGGCTAAATACATCGCAAGAGGCATAACTCATTGTGAATATTTAGATTTAAATGGAAAGTTAAATCGTATTTCGGCCGAAAAATAAAATTAAAAAATATTAGAGGAATACAAGAATGGTTAATAAAAATGTCAATACTGGCAGGAAATTGCTCGTCTTAAAAATTGCAATAGCGATGCTTCCTATTGGTTACCAGCCAATTATGCATGCGGAGCAATTTCTTGAAGATTCAAAACTTACTGGTGGCCTTTACTACTGGCAACGAGATCGTTCACGTAAGGATTTAGACCCAAATAGCGATAAATATAAAAAATATGCGGATAATCTTAAACACTCAACGTTTAATGCCAGCCTAGATTTCTCATCCGGCTACTTCCAGGACATCATTGGGCTTGATTTAGCCGGTTTTACAGCTATTGAGCTATCAAATAGTGGGCCTGCTGCGCCAAATGAAATCGGCTTTAGTGATGCGAAATCACGTTGGGATGAAAAATGGACAGGGGATCGCAGTGGTGTGACTTTTTATAAGGCTGCTGCAAAATTGAAATATGGCCCTTTCTGGGGGAGAGGCGGCTATATTCAGCCAACGGGGCAAACGCTTTTAGCATCCCATTGGAGTTATATGCCTGGAACATACCGCGGATTAGAGCTGGGTGGGGTGTTTGATTTTGAGCAAAATGGTGAACTCAGCATGTCTTATATGTGGACCGACCGCTATAAAGCGCCTTGGTACCGTAGTATGTATGACTTTCGTGAAGCGGATGGTAAAACTGGGATCAGCTATTTACACTCAATTGGCTTTAAATATGACTTTAAAAACAATCTAGTCCTTGAAGGTGCATATGGGCAAGCTAAAAGTTATATGGATCAATATTTTGCCAAGGTTTCCTATGCTACTCCTGTTGTAGGCCGTGACTTACGTATGTCTTATCAATTTTATGGAGCAAAAGACAAGGTTTCAGACGGCGGAGTTAACGATGTTTATGACGGTTTAGCTTGGTTGCAAGCGATGACATTAGGTTACACCTACGATGAATTTGATTTTAAAGTTGAGGGAACCTATGTAAAAGCTAAAGGCAATCAAGGTTATTTCCTACAGCGTATGACCCCTGGCTGGGCAACATCAAATGGCCGTATGGATATTTGGTGGGATGGCCGTTCAGACTGGAATGCTAATAATGAAAAAGCAGTAATGGCAGGTGTCATGTATGATTTAAAAAATTGGGATTTAGCCGGATGGAAGGTCGGAACCTCATATATTTATGGATGGGATGCAAAACCAAGTACGAATAGCCAATATGCTCAAGATGTACGTTTGAAAGAAAGTGCATGGAACTTTGATATTTTATATACCGTACAGTCAGGTAGAGCGAAAGATACGTTGTTTAAACTGCATTTTACCAAATATGATAACCATACAGATATTCCGAGCTATGGCGGTGGTTACGGAAATATCTTCCAAGATGAAAAAGATATTAAATTTATGGTGATGATGCCATTTACTGTATTTTAAAGTATAAAACATTTTAGTCACAATGACTGCTATAGGGGAAACCATGGCAGTCATTAAAGGGTATTACCTTATATTTTTAATAATGAATAAGATATTAGCGTAAGGATAAATGCCTATATTAAAGCTTAAAAATAAGGTGAGTATTTTCACCTTATTTTTATTATGATTATAAAGATGTATTATTTACACTTTCATTGAGTATGAAAGTGTCTTGTTTTAGTTTATCTTTTAATACGGTAACTTTTTCTGAATGATGAGCTGGGTTTTTAACTTGTGCTTGACCAGATAAAATCCCACCTTTTTTAATTGATAAACTGCTGTAATGGATCGTGCCGTGGATTTCTCCATTATTTTCAATACAAATAGTATCAGAGTGGCATTCACCTTCAATTCGCCCATTTACCACCAGTTCTTTGCAGGTGATATTTCCTGTCACTTGGCCGTTTAACATAACTTTAACCATATTATCTTTTCCGGTTATATTCCCAATGACTTTTCCGTAGATATGCACTTGCTCATTAGAGGTAATATTTCCTTCAAAAATAACGTCCCTAGAGATAATCGTATTCGATTTTTCTTCACTAATAGTTGGAGTTGATAGTGTGACTTGTTCTTCTATCTTTATGGTCACTTCAGGCTCACTACTTATCGAAGGGGGCGTTGCTGTAGGTGCGGGCTTGTTTTGTCTTTTGGTGAACATTTTACTTACCTTTTTTTGATTGAAGTATACGATCAAGAACAGTATTGATAATGCAAACGAAAATAAGGCGATAGTTAAATAACTAAAAAACCACCCTATTAAAGTAAGAAACCAGAAGAAAAAACTTGTATTGAGAAAAAGATATGTTTTTTTCATCAGTTAATCTCTTACAAATTACTAAAGTACTCAATAAGTTTAGTCAATAAATGTAATTACACATTTAAATTGTACGTTAACGTTATGGCTACATTTGAATCATTAACTCTCTAATCTAGAGTTAAAATTATAGTAAGGTAATAAAATAATTTTATATAGTATGAAACACTAGAAATCATCTATAATATTATTTATATACTACTTTGATATGTAAGTGTAATTCTAGATAATAGAATATATTCATCGGTGAAATAATATAAAGGTTTTGATTTGAATTGCAACTATTATAGTTTCTAGGGGAAATTTTTACTAACTAAAAATTTTAGTGATAAATAGTTAAATTTAAGTTATTCACCAGAAATTATCACTAATCGATTGAAAAAATATCGATACTTAAAATAAAAAACCCTGATAAAGTTTATTATCAGGGTTTTGGTATTTTTAACCATTACGCTTTATCAACGATGGTTGAATACTATTACTCTTTTGCTTCGTGTGCGTCAGCATTATCACGGCAATCACCGTCTGCGCAATGACCATATAGATATAAACTATGGTTAGATAGCTTAATGCCATGGCGAGCAGCGATATTTTTTTGGCGAGTTTCAATGGATTCGTCAGTAAACTCAATCACTTTTCCACAATCTAAACAGATTAAATGGTCATGGTGATGTTGCTGAGTTAACTCGAATACAGATTTACCCCCCTCGAAGTTGTGACGGGTTACGATACCAGCATCATCAAATTGGTTTAACACGCGGTATACGGTTGCTAACCCGATCTCTTCACCCATATCGATCAGCTTTTTATAGAGATCTTCCGCACTGACGTGGTGGCACTCAGGCTCTTGAAGTACTTCCAAAATTTTTAATCTTGGAAGAGTGACTTTGAGTCCAGCATTTTTCAATGCTTTATTGTTGTCTGTCATGCGGGTTTGTCCTGTATCTTAAATCATAAATTTAACAATAATGAGACATTTTTAACATCAATACAGTTGTCTTCTAAACTGATTTACAATTATAGGCATGGAAAATAAAAATAGAAACCATGCATTGTCTCATTATTTTGATAATCTCTTGAGAACCTATCCTATTAGGATACCTTATCGGTTATTTTAGTTCACACCACTGGTTTAGGTGATTCATTTTGTGCAAAACAGTGGTGCAATCTATGGGTAAGGGTTCTTTATATGAACTATTAGCCTAAAATTTCAGCTAAAGACATTTCTTCAGAGATTTGTTTTACCCATGCATCAACACGTTCATCTGTTAGCTCAGGTTGACGATCTTCATCAATAGCTAAACCAATAAAGTGGTTGTCATCTGCCATGCCTTTGGATACTTCAAAGTGATAACCTTCTGTTGGCCAATGGCCAACAATAACAGCACCACGAGGTTCGATAATATCGCGGATCGTACCCATAGCATCACAGAAATATTCAGCGTAGTCTTCTTGGTCTCCACAACCAAATAAGGCGACAAGTTTACCTTCGAAATCAATTTCTTCGAGAGTAGGGAAGAAATCATCCCAATCACATTGGGCTTCACCATAATACCAAGTTGGAATACCGAGAAGTAGAATGTCAAAAGCTTCAATATCTTCTTTGCTACATTTTGCGATATCGTGAACTTCTGCTACATCTTTGCCTAATCTTTCTTGGATCATTTTGGCAATATTTTCTGTGTTACCTGTGTCACTTCCGAAGAAAATGCCTATGACTGCCATAAAGTGATTAACCTCTTGTTTTTCTAAGAGAGCTAGAGGCGATAATTTGCTTTCTAGAGCCCATTTAGAACGAAAATAGATAGAATATTACGCCTTATTCTGGCGAAAAAATGTTGCTAAGTCTGTCAAATTTGTGTGATTTATCAAGATAACGTTATTTGAGTATTGATGTATCGACATGCTCAAGTTGTGACATTAAAATTTCTTCGATCAATTCACTACGGCTTATATTTTTATCTTCAGCTAACTGATTCAATACCGCGACAGCTTCTTCGTTCAGCTTCAATTCAACCCTGCGCAATCCCTTCACTTTATCTCGTTTCAGTTGGTTGCGTTTGTTGATCCTTAATTGTTCATCCCGTGATAGCGGGCTTGTTTTAGGTCGCCCAGGCCTTCGTTCCTCAGCGAACAAATCTAGCGTAGTTCGATCTGTTTGTTCTTTTGCCATGTTTATAACTGCTAAAAGGGTGTGCCAGTAATTCAGCGCGCCATGATACCCTAGCTAATTCCCTTGTGCTATAGCTTCATCTATGATGATTTGGTTTAATTGGTTGTAAAGTGAGCACTTTTAGTAAAAAAGCACCACTTGTTATAGCCGTGATGCTTTTTTATACGCGTTATTGTGTTTGTTGGTACCATAAATTGGCGTATAAGCCATTTGATTTGAGTAAGTTTTCATGTGAATTCATTTCGTGTACTTCTCCTTGGCAAATTACACATATCCTATCTGCGTGCATAATCGTATTTAACCGATGTGCAATACTAATAACGGTTCTTCCTTGAGTAATTAATGGCATATTTTCCATTATGGCGGCTTCTGATTCATAATCGAGTGCGGAAGTAGCTTCATCGAGAATTAAAATATCGGGTTCGGTGAGCAAAGCACGCGCAAGTGCGATTCGTTGGCGTTGACCGCCTGAAAGGTTTAAGCCTTTTTCTGATAAGGGGTAACTAAAATTATCAGGTAATGACATTATAAAGTCATAAGCGCCAGCTAATTTTGCTGCGTGAATAACTTGTTCATCAGTCGCTTGTGGATGACTTAATCGAATGTTATCAGCGATAGAGCCGACGAATAAGGTACTTTCTTGTAATACGACGCTCATTTTTCGGCGTAATGAAACGGTATCTGCAACCGCGAGATCCATACCATCAACAATAACTTGCCCGTGCTGTGGGACATAAAGTCGTTGTAATAACTTTGTTAGGGTACTTTTCCCGGAACCTGAAGGGCCGGTAATGCCAATAAATTCACCTGCATTAACCGTTAATGACAAATTATTGAGAACTTCGGGCGTATCAGGTTGATAACGAAAGCGAATATTTTGAAACTCGATTTTTCCGTGAATATTTGACGTATTTGCAATCCCCTTACGTTCATTTTCTACGGGCTCATCAAGAATATCTCCCACTCGACGTAATGAAATGATGGTGTGTTGGAAATCTTGCCAAACTTGGGCAAACCGCAACACAGGCTGTGTAACATGCGCACTTAGCATATTAAATGCCACTAATTCGCCAGGCGAAATCCCACCATTTAGCACCTCTTTGACACCAACCCACAAAAGGATTGCGGTAGTTATTTTGCTCACGAATGTCATTAATTGAGAGGCCACCTCACTGCGCATTGAAACTTTAAAGCTTTGAGTTAGCTGTTTACTAAATATTTTTTTCCAGCGTTGGTTAAAGTACTTTTCTGTTGCTGTCGTTTTTATGGTTTCAATCCCAGTAATACTTTCAGTAAGAAATGTGAGACCATTTTCATCGGCTTGATAGGATTTTTCAGTTTGCTGGCGAATAATTGGGCCTAGGACCATCCATAAAACAAAGAATACCCCCATAGAGCCTAATAAAATCCAAGTCATCAAACTACTGTAGGAAAATAAAACCGCGACAAAAAGAATGACAAAGATAAAGTCTATAAATAGCATCAGAGTTGAACCCGTTAAGAATTGCCTTATATGGGCTAATTCACGGATCCTTGCGATAATTTTACCGGTTGGTCTTAGCTTAAAATAATTTAGAGGTAAGGCCATTAAATGGCGATAAATTTTGCCTGATAATTCAGCGCTGATCTGGCTGCTACTATGACTAAAAATTTTATTACGAATAAAGCCATATATCGGCTCTGCAACAGCAATGGCAAAAATTGCCAATGCAATGACATGCAAATTTGAGAGACTGCGTCCAACTAACACTTTGTCGATTAAATTTTGAAATAATAAAGGGCTAATTAAGGCAAAAAGCTGAATAATGGCAGAGAGAATAAAAATATTTCGTAATTTAACGTGTTGGCGCAAAATAGAGGGAATAAACCAACTAAAGCCAAAGGCTTTTTTTTGCTCGGGCTCTAATTGTTCTTTAATGAGTAATACGTCAAATTCAGTTTCTGGAAGTACAGTAGAGTTATGAATGGGTTCCTGTTCGTCATTGGCGGGGTTTATGAGTACCAGTTCATTTTCTTGGCTAATAACTTGCCAAAAACCCGCTACATAGATTAAAGCAGGTAAAGGCAGCGTGCTTAATTGTGTATATTGCGCGGTAATAAGCTCGGTTTCATACCCTAATGTATGTGCGCATTCTCTAATTTCCCACTCAGTAGGGGATAAAGTTTGCATACCAATTGCATGCCTGAGTTGATCAGATGAAACATTGTTTTGGTAATATTTAGCCACCCAAACTAAAGCATCCAAGCCATGATTATTTAATTGTTCCATCGATTATTTCTCTCTCATCGCGTTTGAGGTGTATTCATTGATAGGGCTGAGCAAGTAATCAATAATGCGACGTTTATCCGTTTTTATTTCAGCTACAATGGATAAACCGGGAGTCAGTTCAATGGACTCACCATCGACGAGTAGTTCTTTTTGATTAAGACCGATTTGTCCTAAGAATACTAATCCAAGGTTTTCATCGAGAGTACTGTCACGAGATATGGAAATCACTTCACCTTCAACCGTGCCATAACGAGTGTAAGGGAAAGCATCTATTTTCACTTCTGCTCTCAACCCTTCATAGATGAACCCAATATCTTTGTTCAAGATTTTAATTTCAGCTAATTGAACATGATTATTAGGAACTACCGCCATTAACTGCTGTGCCGGTTGTAGCACAGCCCCTAAAGTATGTGTAGCAAGCTGCTGAATAGTGCCATCAACGGGAGCTCGTATAATCTCTAATTGATTCCTCTCTTTATTTTTTAATAATTCTTGTTCAAGAGAAACTCGCTTAAAGTCGGCTTGTTTGTATTTTTCATCCCACTCTTGGTTTTTTTGTGCTTTCATTCTGCCCATCTTTTCATTTAAGGCGTGATGCTGGCTTTTTAGAATTGATAACTCAGATAATTTGGTGACTTTTTCTTTTTTAGCGATTAATAGTTCCCGCTCTTGTTCTAAAAACTCTTTCTGGCTGATTAACTGCTTTTCTGTTAACGAATGGTGTGCATCAAGGCGCTTTTTGATGTTCACAATGAGGGAGTTGATGGTTAGTAATTCATCTTTTCTAGCTTGTTGATTAACAATATTTAATTGAATTTCATTGTTAAGTTCATTAATTAATGAATCAAATTCTATTTTTTGTGTTTGAAAGCTAGCCCGCGTATTGTTCTGTTCTGTTTCAGTTAATTGACTAAATAAAGGTAATTGTTCAAGGGGCTGTTGTGAAATCAATGATTGATAAATTAGTATTTCAGATACATGGAAGTTATGTTGATAATTTAAACTTAGGATATCTTGGTCAACGCCGAGCACATTGACAGTAATTAAAGGATCCCCTTGTTTTACTACTTGCCCATCAGTAACATGAATATGTTCTAAACGGCTTAATTCAAACGCTTGAATTAACTGTGTTCGTCCCGAAACAATCAGTTTCCCCTGAGTCGTTGCTTGAATATCCAATTTGCCAAAAAATGACCAAGTCACGGCAAGAAAAACGCCTATACCAATAGAAATAGCGACATATAGAGCCAAATAAGACGGTGGTGTCTTTAATATTGCCAAGTGTGAAGGCAAAAAGCTGTTATAACGGTTTTTATCTAATCGATGTTTCATTTTACGTCCATGTCTGATTTCAGAGACTGTTGTAGAGTCCACAAGTGTTTATAAAAATCACCTTGTTCAATAAGTTGCTGGTGGCTACCTTGCTCAATGATTTCCCCATTTTGCATCACAATGATCCGCTGGTGATGGCGAATGGTTGATAAGCGATGAGCAATTGTGATGATGGTTCTTCCTTTTGCAATAATATGCATATTTTCTTGAATAACGGCTTGGGACTCGTCATCTAACGCGCTAGTTGCCTCATCAAAAATAATCACTTTAGGGTTAGAGAGTAGTGTTCGAGCAATAGCAATGCGTTGGCGTTGACCGCCAGAAAGGGATGTTCCTCCCTCGGCAAGAACGGTGTCGTAACCTTTGGGTAATTTCAAAATAAAATCGTGTGCTCCCGCCATTTTGGCCGCATGAACGACTTCGTCCATGGAAGCATCCGGTGAGGTTTGAGCAATATTGTGAAAAACGGATTGGCTGAATAAAAAATTCTCTTGCAGCACAATGCCAATTTGTTGACGAAGGGAGTGTAAGTTAATCGCGGATATGGGCGTGTTATCCACAAAAATGGCGCCACTCTCTGGGGTATAGAGCCGTAGTAACAATTTAGCAAGGGTACTTTTACCTGACCCGGACGTACCGACAATGCCAATGGTTTCTCCCGCTTTAATATTTAAATTAAAGTTTTTTAGAACAAACGGCATGTTTGGTTGGTAACGGAACGAAATATTTTTTAAATTTAAATGCCCTTGAAGGGGCAATTTATTTTCTTGCTGAGATTGTTCGATAGGTAAGTTGATAATTTGGGATAGTTTTTCGATAGCGACACGGGTTCGAATGTAGTCCCCCCATAGTTTAGTGAGTTTGATGAGAGGCTGATTAGCGTGACTAACCATCATGTGAAAGGCAATAAGCTGGCCAATCGTCATTTGCAATGCTAAAACTTCAGAGGCGCCAACCCACAAAACAATCGCACTGGTGATTTTTTCAATAGCCATCACCAAATGTTCAGAACGCGAGCTTATTTGCCCTGATACAAAGTTAGTTTGGCTCATATCAGAGGTTTGACCGTCCCAGCGACGAGTAAAATTTGGTTCTACGGATAAGCTTTTCGCGGTTTCGATTCCATTAATACTTTCAGTCAAAAAAGAGGTATTGATGGCGATGTTGGTAAACTGTTGTTGTGCTGCCGATTCAATTTTAGGCGTTAACCACCAAGCTAATAAAAGATAAAATGGAATAGAACACAGAAATATTATTGTGAGTGTTGTGGAGATTAAATTCATCACAAAAATAAATACAAATAAAAATAATACATCTACACATAGAGTGAAAAAGCTACTGGTTAAAAATTCACGAATAGTTTCGAGCTCTTTCACTCGGGTAACAATCGCACCTATTTGCCTACTTTTAAAAAAGGGAATAGGTAGTCTAAGTAAATGATTAACCAGTTTTAAGCCAAGTGTCATATCAATACGATTAACTGTATGATGATAAATGTACTCACGTAACCCTTTCAACGTCACTTCTATTAGTGCTGCTATCATTAACCCAAAAATTAAAACATCCAAGGTGACTAAGCTATTGTGAACGAGCACCTTATCCATAATAACTTGCATAACTATAGGGGATACTAATGCGAGGATTTGCAATATAAATGAAAAGAATAAAACCCACAAAATAATGGATTTATATTTCATAAATTCAACTTGGAACCAAGTGATGTCAAATTGCCCCTGTTTAAGGCTTACCTGTAACCAATGGCCACTCCATTGTTGATTCAGTTCTTCAATGCTCCATATTTCGGGAGGGGTATTTCCAAATTGCTGAACGAGCACTTGCTCTTGGTTGCGGTTAGCTAATAGAAAGGCTTCTCCTTTGACATTATATAAAATAGCAGGGCAAACTATTTTAGTTAGATTTTTATTTTTCTGATGTTTATTCCTACAGCGAATGGAGTACTTTGATTTAATAATGTCAAGTTTTTCATTGTAACCAATAGGTTTATTGAGTGCTTGTTCTAGTTCTTTAGGGTTTATTCCCCCTGACAACTTAGCAATAACACTAATAAAGTATAATGTCGATTCTGATTTGAGACTATCCATTTTCTATATTAATAAATTCCTTAAGTTATTTTAATTTTAAAATTAAACTGTGTATTAATAAAATATACAGTAGATAACAATAAAATAGGGTGGAATTTGGATAATACAGGGTTTGTAATTCGCTGTGTATTGAAGTTAGTCTTATTATGTAGTTAATAAAGAAATTATATTTAACTACAAATATATTTAAAGATATTGAAAAGTTATATGTCTTTTCAATATCTATATTTAAATGTAATTAATTATTCGGGGATAGATAAAAAACGATGGATAGCTCTTAAAACATGGTCTGGTTTTTCTGCATGAACCCAGTGCCCTGTATCAGCGACAACCCACGCTTTGGCTTGCGGAAATTGTTGTGCGATTTGTTCTTTATATTCAGCTTGCACATAGGGGGAGTTTCCTCCGGGGATTAACAACACGGGTTTGTCCCAAGCAGGTACTGTTTCCCAACCAATAATACTTTCATAATTAGCTTTGAGAGCGGGTAAATTAAATTTCCACTCACCTTGTTTAAACGACTTAAGCAGAAATTGGATTACGCCATCCTCATTAATGTAATCATGCATAATCACGGTAGCTTCTTGGCGAGTTTTCGCATTTTTTGCTATGGCCGCATCAAGAGCTGCAAATATTTTATCATGACGACGGACTTGGTAAGCGACGGGCGCCATATCAATCGCAACGATGCTATCAATAAAATTAGGGGCTATTGCGGTTGCTGCCATGGCAATTTTCCCCCCCATTGAGTGGCCAATTAAAATAGCATTTTCGTAACCTAAAGATTTTACTAATGTAATAACATCTTGAGCCATTTGCTGGTAACTCATTTGCTCATCACGAAATGAGTCACCATGATTACGAACATCAATTTGAATCGTATCGAAATATTGTTGTAAATTACGCCCTAAAACACCTAAGTTGTTGAGGTCACCAAATAGCCCATGGATGAGTACTACTGGGCTATTTGAGATTGGATTTTCAGGTTTATGAATAGTATGGTTAAGTAATACAGTCATATTTGTTTGATCAATTCGTCAGCGGTACATGTGGTCTTATCATGTCACGGCTCTGAGTAAAATCCAAATGGTCAAATAAACTGCAATCTTGGTTGAGGCAAGTTAATGGGGCGATAACTAAGAGGATCATCGCCAGTAAATTTGAGAAAATTGAATTTGGCCACGGAGGTGAAATACTGAAAGTAATGGCATGATAACCTACTGAATTATCTTCGAACTTAGAATAATGTTTACTTTAAGTTATTGAAATTTTAATTGTTTTGTTTTTTTTAAATCTGTCTTATAATCACACCGCAAATTTTAGTTAAATAAGTACTGGGAAAAAATGAAAACGATAGACGTTGATGAAGAGCTTTACCGCTATATTGCGAGCCATACACAGCATATCGGTGAAAGTGCATCGGATATTTTGCGCCGTATGTTAAATTTCAAATCCGGGCAGCCAGTACAAGCAAAAGAAATGAGTCAGGAACATGCTGTTATTAAGGCTGAACCTGCGACGAGTATACCTGCTGTTGCATTAAATCCTGTTAGGGTCATTAGAGAGCTCCTGTTATCTGACGCTTATGCAGAAAAAAATAAAGCGATTGACCGCTTTATGTTGATTTTATCTACTTTATATAGTTTAGATGCGAATCGTTTTGCGAGTGCAACAGAGTTAATGCATGGTCGAACTCGTATTTATTTTGCTGGCGATGAGCAAACATTACTTGCAGCCGGTAAACAATCTAAGCCTCGCCATATTCCTGGGACACCGTATTGGGTGATCACAAATACGAACACGAATCGTAAACGTAGTATGGTTGATGCGATTATGCAGGAAATGCAATTTCCAACCAATGTGATTGAAAAAGTTTGTAATACTATTTAAAAACTGAAAGGCCACTGATGTTGATAACAAAGCATCAGTGCTTTGGGAGAAAACAAGTGACAATACATGAACGTGCAGGGCAGCTTCCGTTTCAAAGTGACTTGATCAATGTCGCTCAATTAACCGCTCAATATTATACGCAGCAACCACAACCTGGAAATGCATCTCAAGCTGTTAGGTTTGGAACATCAGGGCATCGTGGTAGCTCATTGCGTAAAAACTTTAATGAAAGCCACATATTAGCTATTGCACAAGCGATAGCTGATTTACGCAAAAAGCAAGGCGTAACAGGCCCTTGTTTTGTGGGGAAAGACACCCATGCGTTATCAGAAGCGGCATTTATCACTGTGGTTGAAGTCTTAGCGGCAAATCAAGTTCATGTTATTGTTCAGGAAAATAATGGATTTACCCCAACGCCTGCTGTCTCTCATGCCATTTTAAGTTATAACCAATCACATCAAGATGTTGCGGATGGTATTGTTATTACACCATCACATAATCCACCTGAAGATGGCGGTATTAAATATAATCCTGCGAATGGTGGGCCGGCAGATACCGATTTAACGTCTGTCATTGAGAAAAATGCTAACCAATTGCTAGCCAATAACCTTGAAGGAATTAAAAGAACCAACTTTGATAGTGCGATGGCGAGTGAGTACGTCATTCAGAAAGATTTGGTTATGCCTTATGTCTCTGCATTAGGTGAAGTTGTTGATATGCAAGCAATTGCTAAGTCTGGTTTAAAAATTGGCGTTGACCCTCTAGGCGGCTCTGGTATTGAGTACTGGAAAAAAATTGCTGAATATTATCAATTAGATATTGAAATCGTAAATGACCAATTAGACCAAACATTCCGTTTTATGCCTTTAGACCATGATGGTGTCATCCGTATGGACTGCTCATCAAGTTGGGCAATGGCGGGTTTGCTTGGGATGAAAGAAAAATTTGATTTAGCTTTCGCTAATGACCCTGACTATGACCGTCATGGCATTGTCACCCCCGATGGTTTAATGAACCCAAATCACTATCTTGCTGTGGCAATCGACTACCTATTCCAACACCGCCCTCAGTGGGGAAAAAATGTTGCGGTAGGGAAAACCCTTGTCTCAAGTGCGATGATTGACCGTGTTGTTAACGATATAGGGCGTGAATTAGTTGAAGTACCAGTAGGGTTCAAATGGTTTGTTGATGGGTTATTCAGCGGCCAGCTAGGTTTTGGCGGTGAGGAAAGTGCTGGGGCATCATTTTTGAAATTCGATGGCACACCTTGGTCAACAGACAAAGACGGTATCATTCTTTGCTTACTCGCTGCAGAAATTACGGCGGTTACGGGTGAAAACCCGCAGCAACGTTATAATAACCTCGCTAAGAAATTTGGCGCACCGATTTACAACCGTATTCAAGCGAAAGCGACTCACGAGGAAAAAGCGAAGCTAAGTAAATTATCACCGGAAATGGTTGCAGCAGATACATTGGCTGGAGATAAAATTACACAGCGTTTAACTGCTGCCCCTGGTAATAATGCACCAATTGGCGGTTTAAAAATCATGACTGATTATGGCTGGTTCGCAGCAAGACCATCAGGCACGGAAGAAGCGTATAAAATTTATTGTGAAAGCTTCCGCGGAGAAGAGCATTTACGCCAAATAGAAAAAGAAGCGATTGAGATCGTAAGCAAAGTTATTCGCTAATTTTTTAATTTTTTATAAAAGACATTTCAATGAATATCCCGAAATACAGCGCAATGATGTAATTCGGGATATTATCGCTTATTTATTGTTAATTTCTCCATAAAATTGTGCTTGTCGAGAGTGTGACAAGATTAACAAAATTCTTTTTCCCATTATCAAAAAATAACCCCCCTTTCATTTTTGGGCTTGCTGACAATAACCGTTGCAGCTAAAGGCTTGGAGTGGTACAACTTTAAGTATCTGAGTGAATTTTATTAACCATAATTGAAGATGGATAGGGTGAGGTCAATGAGTCAGGTTTATAATTTCAGTGCAGGCCCAGCTATGCTACCTGTTGAAGTCATGCGTCGTGCTGAACAAGAGTTTTGTAATTGGAAGGGATTAGGCGTTTCTGTCATGGAAGTTAGCCATCGCGGAAAAGACTTTATCGAAGTGGCAACAGAAGCAGAACAAAATTTACGTGATCTATTAAACATTCCTGATAACTATAAAGTTTTATTTTGTCACGGTGGGGCTCGAGCCCATTTTGCTACATTACCGATGAATTTATTAGGTGATAAAACGACCGCTGACTATATTGTGAGTGGCTATTGGTCAGAGTCAGCAGCAAAAGAAGCTGAAAAATACTGCACACCTAATGTAATTCAAATTACTGAAGAAAAAGACGGTGTTGTGAGTTTAAAACCCATGAAAGAATGGCCATTAAGTGATGATGCCGCTTATGTCCACTATTGCCCAAATGAAACCATTGGTGGCTTAGCTATTCATGAAGAACCTGACTTCCCTGAAGATAAAATTATTGTTGCTGACTATTCCTCTTCTATCTTATCTAAACCGATCGATGTAAGTCGTTATGGTGTCATTTATGCGGGAGCTCAAAAAAATATTGGGCCAGCTGGATTAACTATCGTTATTATCCGAGAAGACCTGCTCGGTAAAGCTTCGCCTCAGACTCCATCTGTATTTGATTACACGGTATTAGCAAAACACGATTCAATGTTTAATACCCCACCGACCTTTGCTTGGTATCTTGCGGGGATGGTCTTCAAATGGTTAAAAGAACAAGGTGGTTTGCAAGAAATGGCTAAGCGTAATTATGAAAAATCACAATTACTCTACAATGCAATTGATGATAGCCAGTTCTACATTAACCGTGTTGCGGTTGAAAACCGTTCTTGGATGAATGTACCGTTCCAAATGCAAAACCCGGCTCTTGATGCGAAATTTATTGATGGAGCCAAAGAGCAAGGCTTACTTTCTCTAAAAGGCCATAAAGTGGCTGGTGGTATGCGTGCGTCAATCTATAATGCGATGCCATTAGCGGGTGTACAGGCTTTGGTTGATTTTATGGCTGATTTCGAACGTCATAACGCTCAATAATGAGATTTGCCGACTGAAATAGGATGTTCAGTCGGTTATTTGTGCTCTTTACATTTGACTTAAAAGAAAATAGAGCCAGATTTTATTTACTTGCAAAACTTCACTGGAGAAACTGCTTTTTATGCAATCCCTGACATTACAACCTATCTCTTCAATTAACGGCACAATTAATTTGCCAGGGTCAAAAAGTGTCTCAAACCGCGCACTATTATTAGCAGCGATGGCTAAAGGAACGACCACACTCACTAACTTATTGGACAGTGATGATATTCGCCATATGCTGAATGCATTAACCCAGTTAGGCGTTAGCTACCAACTATCGGAAGATAAAACATGTTGTCGTGTGGAAGGTTTAGGCGGAAACTTATCTCATCCAAATGCTCTAGAGATATTTTTAGGCAATGCCGGAACGGCAATGCGCCCACTGGCTGCTGCATTATCACTAAGTCACAATAATATTATTTTAACGGGTGAGCCTCGCATGAAAGAGCGCCCAATTGGGCATTTGGTCGATGCATTAAGGGAAGGTGGCGCAGAAATTGAATATTTAGAGCAGGAAAACTACCCGCCACTACGATTGAAAGGTGGTTTTATCGGTGGTCAAATTTCAGTCGATGGGTCTGTTTCCAGCCAGTTTTTAACTGCATTGTTAATGGCGGCTCCGCGTGCAGAGCAAGATACAACAATTACAATTATTGGCGAGTTAGTCTCTAAACCTTATATTGATATCACGTTAGCATTAATGAAAACATTTGGTGTTAATGTCGAAAATCATCAATATGAACATTTCGTTATCAAAGGGCAGCAACAATACCAATCACCAGGTGAATATTTAGTAGAAGGTGATGCTTCATCAGCGTCTTATTTCCTCGCTGCGGCTGCCATTAAGGGAGGCGTAGTGCGTGTAACAGGAATTGGGCGTAATAGTTTGCAAGGGGATACTAAATTTGCCAACGTATTAGAAAAAATGGGCGCGACTATTCGTTGGGGTGATGACTACGTTGAGTGTGAACGCGGAACGTTGACAGGTATTGATATGGACATGAATGCGATCCCTGATGCTGCAATGACTATTGGAACGGTTGCTCTGTTTGCTGAAGGCGAAACGGTTATTCGTAATATTTATAACTGGCGAGTAAAAGAGACCGACCGGTTATATGCGATGGCGACAGAGTTACGAAAAGTTGGCGCTGAAGTGGAAGAAGGACATGATTATATTCGTGTCGTTCCACCGAAAAAATTACAGCATGCTGAAATTGAAACTTATAACGACCATCGTATTGCAATGTGTTTTTCGTTAGTTGCATTATCAGATACGCCAGTAACAATTTTGGATCCCGGCTGCACTGCAAAAACTTTTCCTGATTACTTCGAACAGTTGGCACGTTTAAGTCATTAATCTATTGGTTGGGTTGATATTATTTTCTTTGATATCAACCTGATTTTTACGATCCAAACATCAATTTTCTCTTATTTTTTAGCAATCATCAGAACCTGCTTATTTCACAAATCTACTGAATTGGTATAATACCTTCACAGATTTTAATTGCGGGTAGCTAGGCTATTTGCAGAAAAGGAGATTTTTATATGGTGGCGATAGCCCCTGTAATCACCGTTGATGGACCAAGCGGAGCAGGTAAAGGTACACTTTGCCAAGCATTAGCAAACGAATTTGGATGGCAGCTTTTAGACTCTGGCGCAATTTATCGTGTATTAGCGTTAGCTGCGTTACATCACCATGTTGATATCCAATCCGAAGATGCGTTAGTTCCTTTGGCTGCAAATTTAGATGTGAAATTTGTTCCTGAAGATAATGTACTGAAAGTCATTCTGGAAGGGGAAGATGTTTCGAATCAAATTAGAACCGAAACAGTAGGGAATACAGCATCCCAAACAGCAACTTTTCCTCGCGTACGTGAAGCCTTACTTCGACGTCAACGTGCATTTAGAACGCTACCTGGACTTATTGCCGATGGCCGTGATATGGGAACGGTGGTTTTCCCCGATGCCCCAGTAAAAATTTTTCTTGATGCGTCAGCTGAAGAACGTGCTCATCGGCGGATGAAGCAGTTGCAAGAAAAAGGTTTTGATGTTAATTTTGAACGTCTTTTAAGCGAAATTGAAGAGCGAGATTTTCGTGATCGTAATCGCTCTGTTGCACCTCTTATTGCCGCGAAAGACGCATTAGTGCTGGATTCCACAAGTATGTCTATTGAGGAAGTTATTGAAAAAGCACACACCTATGCAAAAAAAATTCTACAATTATCGTGATAATAGGCTTTATTTTAGCTTATAATTAGATAATATACGCAGTTACCGCTATGTGATTATATTATTAGCATAGCATCAACCTTGCGACATGGAATGTTGTGGGGTATGTGAAACAACCCCATTTGGCGGGAAGCTAAGTGGACGTTAATTTAAAACTCTTGAAGATCATTAATATGACTGAATCTTTTGCTCAACTCTTTGAAGAATCCCTGCAGAATATTGAAACTCGTCCTGGTTCTATCGTCCGTGGTACTGTTGTTGCCATCGATAAAGACGTAGTCCTTGTTGACGCAGGTCTTAAATCAGAATCTGCTATCCCAGTAGAACAGTTCAAAAATGCTCAGGGTGAGCTAGAAATCCAAGTTGGCGACGAAATCGATGTAGCTCTGGATGCAGTAGAAGATGGTTTCGGTGAAACTATCCTGTCTCGTGAGAAAGCTAAACGTCATGAAGCATGGCTGATGCTGGAAAAAGCTTACGAAGAAGCTGAAACTGTAACTGGTGTTATCAACGGTAAAGTTAAAGGTGGTTTCACTGTTGAGCTGAACGGTATTCGTGCGTTCTTACCAGGTTCACTGGTTGATGTACGTCCAGTTCGTGATACTACTCACTTGGAAGGCAAAGAGCTTGAGTTCAAAGTAATCAAGCTGGATCAGAAACGCAACAACGTTGTTGTTTCTCGTCGTGCTGTAATTGAATCTGAAAGCAGCGCTGAGCGCGATCAACTGCTGGAAAATCTGCAAGAAGGCATGGAAGTTAAAGGTATCGTTAAGAACCTTACTGACTACGGTGCATTCGTTGATCTGGGCGGTGTTGACGGCCTGCTGCATATCACTGACATGGCTTGGAAACGTGTTAAACACCCAAGCGAAATCGTCAACGTTGGTGATGAAATCAATGTTAAAGTTCTGAAATTCGACCGTGAGCGCACTCGTGTTTCTCTGGGTCTGAAACAACTGGGCGAAGATCCTTGGGTCGCAATCGCTAAACGTTACCCAGAAGGTACTAAACTGACTGGTCGCGTTACTAACCTGACTGACTACGGCTGCTTCGTAGAAATCGAAGAAGGCGTTGAAGGTTTAGTTCACGTTTCAGAAATGGATTGGACTAACAAAAACATCCACCCATCTAAAGTTGTTAACGTTGGTGATGTTGTTGAAGTTATGGTTCTGGATATCGATGAAGAACGTCGTCGTATCTCTCTGGGCCTGAAACAGTGCAAATCTAACCCATGGCAGCAATTTGCAGAAACTCACAACAAAGGCGACCGCGTTGAAGGTAAAATCAAGTCTATCACTGACTTCGGTATCTTCATCGGTCTGGACGGCGGCATCGATGGCCTGGTTCACCTGTCTGACATCTCCTGGAACGTTGCAGGCGAAGAAGCAGTTCGTGAATACAAAAAAGGTGATGAAATCGCAGCTGTTGTTCTGCAAGTCGACGCAGAGCGTGAGCGTATTTCTTTAGGTGTTAAACAGTTAGCTGAAGATCCATTCAATAACTACTTAGCAGCAACTAAGAAAGGCGCAATCGTAACTGGTAAAGTAATCGCAGTTGATGCTAAAGGTGCAACTGTTGAGCTGACACTGGGCGTTGAAGGTTACCTGCGTGCATCAGAAGCTTCACGTGACCGTGTTGAAGATGCAACACTGGTTCTGAACGTTGGTGATGATGTTGAAGCTAAATACACTGGTGTTGATCGTAAAAACCGTGTAATCAACCTGTCTGTTCGCGCTAAAGACGAAGCTGATGAGAAAGACGCTGTCGCAGCTGTGAACAAACAAGAAGATACAGCATTCGGCAACAATGCTATGGCTGAAGCTTTCAAAGCAGCTAAAGGCGAATAATTAAGTGGGGGCAACAGTAGCGTTGCCCCTTTGTAACGGTAGTTTAGGGAGGTACTATGACCAAGTCTGAATTAATTGAAAGACTGGCTAGCCAGCAGTCTCATCTTTCAGCAAAAACCGTTGAGGAAGCTGTAAAGGAAATTCTTGAGCATATGGCGGATACGTTAGCTAACGGTGAGCGTATTGAAGTCCGTGGTTTCGGCAGTTTTTCTCTTCACTACCGTGCTCCACGCGTTGGCCGTAACCCAAAAACTGGTGATAAAGTGGAACTAGAAGGTAAATATGTTCCTCATTTTAAACCAGGTAAAGAATTACGTGATCGTGTAAATATTTACGGCCAATAATCAGGCTGTAGATCTTAATTATTACATCAAAACAGTGCTTGTATTTTATACGGCACTGTTTTTTATATCTAGCTAACACCAACACCAACACCAACACCAACACCAACACCAACACCAACACCAACACCAACACCAACACCAACACCAACACCAACACCAACACCAACACCGCTTCTATACTTTTAAAGCCTATAAAAATAATAAAATAAATCCAAAAGCAGCTTTAGAGATATATACGTGTTTTGCGAAGCTCCTCGCAAACTAATATGTATATTTTTATCAGTAAAAAACATATTGGGAAGCGCTACGAAAAATAAAACAAAGAGACTTAAAAAATTCATAGGAATAAATAAACTAAAGCAAATAAACGCTATGTAGGGATACAAAAGTTGATAAAAAATATCATCTACATAATAAGATGGCTAAATAATTCAATCAAAAAATGTAATTTAATCTTTAATGGGAAATTGTCTGTTTCGATGACAATGGCTTCTATTGCTTTGATTTTAGGTACATTACCACTTTTATTTATACCTAAAATTTTAATGCTGAGTGAATTATTATTTGTTTCTTTGTTTGTATCGGTATTAATAATATTCTTTATATTTGGTAAATTATGTAAGTTTTTAGCACTAATTATTATGTTTTTTCTATGGGCTAATTGGCATGGAATTAACATCATTAATCATATTAATTATCTATCTAAAAAAAATAACGATATTGATGTGGTTATTGTTGGTATTCCTTTGAGTAGCAAAGAGCAAAAAATTAAAGTACGTATTGATAAAATTAACAATCGTATTGTTTTTCCTCCGTTATATGCTACATGGAAAACAAAGGAAACTGTTTGCGCAGGGCAGTCTTGGCGGATCAATGGCAAAATAAAGCCATTGCATAGTTCACTAAATGAAGGCGGGTTTAATCTACAACGTTATTATTTAGCTAATAGGGTTATAGGGGGGGTGAAAAGCCAAAAAATAGAACCATTAGAAATGGCGTGTTCTGTAAGGCAAAAAATTATTTATAACTATATGGAGCTAATTAGCTCATTATCTAATAAAGGAATTATTTATGGGTTAATGTTTGGCGATAGAAATTTACTGCCTACAGATCAAACCTATTTACTGCAGAAAACAGGTTTGACACATTTAATGGCTATCTCGGGTTTACATATTGGTTTAGCCTACTTGTTTGGTTTTCTTATTGCTCGAGGAATTCAATATTTTTTACCAATAAAATATATTAGTGAAATACTTCCAGTAGTAATAGGTATGGTGCTAGCTATTTTTTATGCATGGATCTCGGGGTTTGCTATCCCTGCAACACGGGCACTGTTTGCCTTACTATTATGGGTATATATTAGAAATAAGCCTGCAAGGCATTTTGCTTGGCAATGGGCGCTTTGGAGCATAGCGGGAATATTACTATTTGACCCATTGGCTATTTTGTCAGATAGTTTTTGGTTATCTAGCTTCGCTGTACTAGCCATCCTCTATTGGTTATCAATATTTCCATTAGCCTACCATTTAGCTAGAGGGATAAAAGGTAAAATTATAGGGTTAGCACATTTGCAAATAGGCTTGCTCATCTTACTAATTCCAATGCAACTTATTATATTTAATGGTATTAACATAATGGGGTTAGTGGCCAATATTTGGTTTGTTCCGTTAATTTCTTGGTGTGTTGTCCCTGCTATTTTGATCGTATTTTTAGTGCCAATAGAGGTAGTTCAGCGCTCTTTTCTATATGCGATAGATAGGGTGATAGATTTAGGGTTAAAGCCATTACCTTATTTCAGTACTTTTTGGTCAGAGTTCATTAATGTACCTTATTATTTATTCTTAATATGTTGGCTAAGCATCATTGTCATCTTATTTAAGTGGTACAAACGTTACTTTGGGCTTATTGGGTGTGTGGTTATCTCAATCTTTCTAGAAAGGGGAAGTGGTAAACAACTCAAAGAAGGCTGGAAAATGACGGTATTAGATATCGGGCACGGTTTAGCTGTTGTGATAGAGCAAAATGACTTGGCATTTCTCTATGATACTGGAAATACTTGGAAAGAAGGGAGTAATGCACAGCGTCAAATTGTTCCTTTTCTTAAATATCATGATATAACCCCTATTGGCTTAATTTTAAGCCATAATCATTTAGACCATACAGGGGGAGTGAATTATTTAATTCAACAATACCCATGGTTAAGTGTAAGAAGTAGTTTTGGGCCACAGGATACTTTGGCATACAAGAAAAAAAGTAATAATATTAATAATATAAGAAAGATGAAGCACCTTCCCTGTTTTAAAGGTCAAAAATGGCAGTGGGGAATATTAACTTTTGAAGTATTATGGCCTGAAAAGTTAGCACCAATATCGCATAATGATGATTCTTGTGTCATTCAATTGACGGATGGGTTTCATAAAATTTTATTAACAGGAGATATCGAAAAACAAGGGGAAAAATCACTTGTCGCAATGTACAAGAACCGGTTACGTTCGAATCTTCTTTTCGCCCCTCATCATGGAAGCAGCACTTCATCAACTGATTTATTGTTAAGAAATGTTCAACCTTCAATGGTAGTCGTCTCATCTGCAAGGTACAGTGCATGGAAAATTCCGTCGCCAAAAGTCTATTTTAGATATAAAAATAGTAATATTAAGTGGTTAAATACAGCAGAAGATGGTCAGTTAACTATATGGTTTAAAAGGGGAAATGTCCAAGCTTCACGTTACCGCTATGAAATTCAGCCCCGCTGGTATCATCTGTGGTTTGGCTTACCGCTATTTCCCGAGTAGAATAGTGCGCTTACATTAAGTCTGGTAATTAAAAGTATGAATGATAAAGACCTTTCGACAAAACAAACTTTTCGTCGCTTGTGGCCGATAATTGCGCCTTTTAAAGCGGGTTTAATCGTTGCAGCAATAGCACTTATCATAAACGCAGCGGGTGACGCATTTATGATTTCTTTATTAAAACCTTTATTGGATGAAGGCTTTGATAAAGCAGATAATGACGTTTTAAAATGGCTTCCGCTTGCGGTGTTAGGGTTAATGGTTGTTCGTGGTGGGTCTAGCTTTGTTTCAACCTATTGTGTTTCATGGGTTGCAGGTAAAGTCGTGATGAACATGCGACGTAAACTGTTTGGCCATATGATGGGAATGCCCGTTAGTTTTTTTGACCAACAATCAACAGGAACACTGTTATCTAGAATTACTTATGATTCAGAACAAGTTGCATCTTCTTCTTCTGGGGCATTAATTACAATTATTCGTGAAAGTGCTTATATCATCGGGTTATTTGCGATGATGTTCTATTATAGCTGGCAGCTTTCTCTTATTTTAATCGTGATCGCCCCTGTTGTATCAGTCACTATTCGTATCGTTTCTAAGCGTTTTCGTAAGATTAGTAAAAACATGCAAACGGGTATGGGGCATGTGACGGCAAGTGCAGAACAAATGCTAAAAGGGCACAAAGAGGTTTTAATTTTTGGTGGCCAGAAAGTTGAAACTGAACGTTTTAATAAAGTCAGTAACAACATGCGCCGTCAAAATATGAAAATGGTAACCGCTTCAGCAATCTCAGACCCTATTGTTCAGTTAATTGCATCATTTGCATTAGCATTTGTTCTTTATGCTGCGAGCTTTCCCGAAATTCGCGATGAATTAACATCAGGAACAATTGCAGTTGTTTTCTCATCAATGTTTGCCTTGATGCGTCCATTAAAATCATTAACTAACGTTAACTCACAATTCCAACGTGGTATGGCGGCTTGCCAAACGTTATTTGCAATCTTAGATTCGGAACAAGAAAAAGATAACGGAACTAAAGTACTTAAAGAGGTTAAAGGGGATATTAAATTTGAACATGTCACCTTTACCTATGCAACCAAAGAACATCCTGCGTTAGATGATGTATCGTTTATTTTGCCTGCAGGGAAATCAGTTGCTCTAGTTGGGCGATCAGGCTCAGGTAAGTCCACTATTGCAAATTTGATTACACGTTTTTATGACATTGATGAAGGCTCTATTCAAATTGATGGTCATGATATCCGTGAATACACATTATCCTCATTACGTAGCCAAGTCGCGTTAGTTTCTCAACATGTTTATCTATTTAACGATACGATAGCGAATAATATTGCTTATGCAACAGACGGTAGCTACAGCCGCGAACAAATAGAGAAAGCAGCAGAAATGGCCTATGCAATGGATTTCATTGTTAAACTTGAGAAAGGCCTAGATACAGTTATTGGCGAAAATGGTGTGATGCTTTCTGGCGGACAACGTCAAAGAATAGCGATTGCTCGAGCGCTGCTACGCGACGCCCCAATTCTTATTCTTGATGAGGCAACATCTGCACTAGATACAGAGTCTGAGCGTGCTATTCAAGCGGCTCTTGATGAGTTACAGAAAAATAGAACATCCTTGGTCATTGCTCATCGGTTATCGACGATAGAAAATGCGGATGAAATATTAGTTGTACAAGATGGCCGGATCATTGAGCGTGGTGACCATAAATCGCTATTAGCTCAAGATGGCGCATATTCACAGTTACATAGTATTCAGTTTAAACAATGATAGAACGTATTTGGTCTGGTAAATCATGGCTGTATCTTTTATTACTGCCGTTGTCTTTCCTTTATGGATTGGTAACGGTAATTAGGGATATAGCTTATAAAATCGGGCTGAAACGTTCATGGAAAGCGCCAATTCCAGTGGTAGTGGTGGGAAACCTGACAGCGGGGGGGAATGGTAAAACCCCTGTTGTTATCTGGTTGGTGGAATCACTCACCAAAGAAGGCTACCGCGTGGGGGTTGTTTCTCGAGGGTATGGCGGTAAAGCTGAAAAGTACCCGTTGATACTCGATGAAACGACCACAACTGAAGTTGCAGGGGATGAACCTGTATTAATTTTTCATCGTACTAAATCCCCTGTAGCCGTTGCACCCAAGCGCAGTGATGCAGTTAAAGCCTTACTAGAAAAGTTTCCACTAGATGTAATTATTACTGATGATGGGTTGCAACACTATGCATTGCAACGTGACTACGAAATAGTCGTAATTGATGGTCAACGTCGTTTTGGTAATGGGTGGTGGTTACCCGCAGGGCCTATGCGCGAAAGAGCTGGGCGTTTGAAGAGTGTTAACGCTGTCATTGTTAACGGTGGTGAAGCTCAAAAAAATGAAGCTTTAATGGCCCTTGAAGGCGATGTTGCTTGTAACCTTGTTAGTGGTGAAAAACGAGCGGTTACACAATTGCCTGCAGTTATCGCAATGGCAGGTATTGGTCATCCTCCTCGTTTTTTTGCCTCATTAGAAAATAAAGGGGCCGAGGTCATTAGTACCCATGCTTTTGCTGATCACCAGTCATATGAATTAAAACAGCTTTCACGGTTAGTTAAAAATGAGCAAAACTTATTGATGACCGAAAAAGATGCTGTAAAGTGCCGTGCTTTTGCACAACCCAATTGGTGGTTCCTTCCAGTCCAAGCGCACTTACAAGCTCCTGACGCTGAAAAAATCTTAAGCGGAATAAAAAAACTTATCACAAATAACAAAAAAACTTGTCTATAACGTTCCTCTGTGATAATAATATCGCCAATGTGATATAGATCCACTTATTATGTATCTAGATGCAATACATTAATAATTGGATTTTATACTAGCTTAAATTTTACGCTCCGTTCTTTAGTTAGTCTTCATATCCTCGCATAATCTATATTGTAAAGTCGCTGTCATCGTGTTTTGTCATCATAATGTCAAAATAGACTGTTAACTTCGCAGTAGATTTGCGGTGTCTGAAATTTACATACATGAGCGTTATAAAATATGCACAATGATTTGTGCGCATGAATTGGTAAAGTTTAATTACTCTTTGATGTATTAATAGATCAGCAGTTTATAAATGGGAAGCAAGAAAGAGTAATGATACAAAGATAAAAAATATTGTTCTCAGAACAAAAGGAGTTTTAATATGAATTTTCAATTACATATGGGTCGAGTTAAATGGTTTGATGCAAAAGAAGGTTACGGTTTTATTTCCCCATTCAATGGTGGTGATGATGTATTTGTGACAACAAAGTCAATTGCTAATAAAAAAATCAAATCATTATTCGAAGGTCAAAACGTTGAGTTCTCTGTTACTCGTAATTCGAATGGCATAACGGCAGCTGACGTTATTGCTTATTAAATAATAAACAGAACAATTTCTCCTGCTTTTATCCTCTCATCTCACGCAGGAGATCTTATTCAGGAAGATTAAAGTTAACGGTGATATCTGCATGTGATATCCTGACTCCAAGTGAGTTAAAATCCATTCAGGAGAAAACATGGATCACCGTTTACTTGAAATCGTTGCCTGTCCTGTATGCCACGGCAAATTAAGTTATAACAAAGAAAACCTCGAACTTATTTGTAAGTTTGATCATCTAGCCTATCCCATTCGTGATGGCATCCCTGTATTGCTAGAAAATGAAGCCCGCCCTGTTTCATTAGATGAAGGCCAGTAATCATCATGTTTACGGTTATTATTCCTGCTCGTTATGCATCAACACGTCTACCCGGTAAACCTTTGGCTGATATCCATGGCAAGCCAATGGTTGTTCGAGTGATGGAGCAAGCTATTAAGTCGGGGGCTAGCCGGGTGATAGTTGCGACAGATCACTCTGATGTTGCTAAAGCGGTGATTGAAGCAGGCGGTGAAGCCTGTATGACAGACCCAAATCATCAGTCTGGAACAGAAAGGTTGGCTGAAGTTATTGATACATACGCTTTTTCTGACAATGAAATTATCGTAAATGTGCAAGGTGATGAACCTTTAATTCCACCTGAGATTATAAGCCAAGTGGCTCATAACCTTCAGGGGAGCAAAGCTGAAATGGGGACACTGGCTGTGCCCATTAATGATGCTCATGAAGCGTTTAATCCAAATGCAGTCAAGGTTGTTACTGACCACGAAGGTTATGCACTGTATTTTTCTCGGGCAACCATTCCTTGGGATAGAGACAACTTTGCGAAAAGCCAAGACACAATAGGTGATACCTTTTTACGCCATATTGGTATATATGCTTATCGCGCAGGGTTTATTCGTCGTTATATTAAGTGGGAAGCGAGTCCATTAGAAAAAATCGAAATGCTAGAGCAACTTAGGGTGCTTTGGTACGGAGAAAAAATTCATGTGGATGTTGCGAAAACCACGCCAGGCGCTGGTGTTGATACCCCTGAAGATCTTGAACTCGTTAGAAAGCAATTTATTCAGTAGTCAGTATTTTCTTAATAGCCAAAATGGCCAATATACGATTTAGCTAAACGAAAGGTGTAATCTCAATAGGTTACACCTTTTTTGTTGTTATTCAGCAGCAATAGCTTCAGGCGTGGCAAGCTGTTCTTCTAACGCTTGTGTATTATTGGGTTTTAAATGCCACCAAATGGTACCAAGAAATTCATACCAAGCACGTTCACTATGACCAAAATAATATGAGGAAGGAATGTATTTCTCCCATGGATTAATTTCACTCGTGATAACCAACTGATTTGCGGGTGCAGGGAAAGGGGTCATTCCTCGTTGAGTAAACATGGTCATCGCTCGAGGCAGGTGATTAGCAGAAGTTACTAATAAAAAAGGTGATTTCCCAATAATTTTTTCAACTTCATAAGCTTCCTCTTGTGTATCTTTGGGTTCAGTGAGGGGGATAGTATCTTGTGCTGGGACACCCAAGGATTGCGCAACTTGTGCGGCAACTTCGGCACTGCTGATGGTGCTACTCGCTTTACCGCCAGTGAAAATAAGTTTACTACCAGGGTGTTTAAGATAAAGGCGAACACCTTCAGTCACTCTAGGTAAGCTATTATTCAATAGATTAGAGCTTGGGCTCCAATCCGGGTTATATGTAAAGCCACCTCCTAGCACAACAATATAACGTACATCTTGAGGAGGTGTTTCAGTAATCAGTTCATAGCGTTTATTAAATTGCTTTTCTGCAGGGGCAAGCAAAGTATCTGAAATAGGCTGTAATCCCAACAAGGTTATGAAAACTAAACTTAGAGTAGTCAACGTCTTCCCACAACGCTGCCAGCGTGTGAACCAGAGCAAAAGCAGCCCAATAAACCCGACGATGAGCAATAATGGTAATGGCATCAATAGAGAACCAATATATTTTTTTAAGATAAATAACATAACTAAGCCTATTCTTATGGGGTATCGAGCCACCATTGCGGTGGTATCTGCAGAAAAAATACGTAATAAAACGGCTAAACTAGAGGAAAAATAACAACATGGTGTTTAATAGCGCCAAAATGAAATTTGCTGGGCACAATAAAGTACTATGCAAAAATATAGCTATTATCTGTTATAATTCCTGTTTTAACAGTCGCCTCGCATTGTATGTGATAAGTGCAATGTAATGTGAGAATATTTCTGGTTAGCGTTGATTTTTCCATAATCAAGATGTAATCAACCATTTTACGTTTTTTCGCGACAAATTGGCTCATAAACCGCTTTAAATAATAGATGATAGGTAACCGGATAGCACATGGCAGACCGCAACTTTGATGATATTGTCGATAAATTTGCAAAAAATATCTACGGAACGACAAAAGGAAAAATACGAGAAGCGGTAGTTTGGCAAGATTTAACTCAATTATTGCACAGCCAATTTGAGGGTAAAACCCTAAAAATACTTGATGCAGGCGGTGGTGAAGGGCACTTTTCACGCAAACTCGCCGAAATGGGGCATCAGGTGATACTTTGCGATTTATCTGAAGAGATGTTAGAACGAGGCAGTGAGCTTGCCAAGGAACAAGGTATTAGCGATAACATGCGTTTTGTACATTGTGCGGTGCAAGATGTTGCACAATACATTGATGAACCTGTTGACCTTGTTCTGTTTCATGCGGTACTTGAATGGATTAGCGATCAAAAATATGCAATTGAACAACTGGTAGATATAATTAGACCAGAAGGCGTATTTTCTGTCATGTTCTATAATGCAAATGGTCTGGTGATGCGTAACGCAATTTTGGGAAATTTTCATCTTGCAACGCCACATATTCAACGTCGTCGTAAACGCTCGTTATCACCGCAAAAACCGCTTTTTCCTCATCAAGTTGATGCTTGGTTGAGTGAGTGTAATATGCAAATTATCGGTAAAAGTGGTGTTAGGGTATTTCATGACTATTTACAGAGTCGGCAGTTACAGCAAAAAGATTTTCCAGCATTGTTGGCATTAGAGCAGCAGTATTGCCGTGAAGAACCCTATATTAGTATGGGTCGTTATATTCATGTCATGGCACGCAAACAAATACAAAAGGACGATTTATGAGTGATTTTTCCCAGACCGTCCCTGAACTTGTGTCTTGGGCACGAAAAAATGATTTTTCGATTTCACTTCCTGCTGAACGTTTAGCATTTTTGCTTGCGGTGGCGGTATTAAATAGTGAAAGAGTCAATGGTGAAATGAGTGAAGTGGAGCTGGTTGATGCCTTTCGTGAGGTCTGCAAAGGGTTTGAACAAACCACAGAATCTTTGGCAGTAAGAGCCAATAATGCCATCAATGATATGGTTCGCCAGAAGATATTTAACCGTTTTGCCAGTGACATTGTTGAAGGTAATGCCATTTACCGCTTAACCCCTCTGGGGATCGGTATCAGCGATTATTATATTCGTCAGCGAGAGTTCTCAACATTAAGACTTTCTATGCAGCTTTCTATTGTCGCAGGAGAACTGCAACGTGCCGCTGAAGCCGCAGAAGAAGGGGGCGATGAATTTTATTGGCATCGTTACGTGTTTGCTCCACTAAAATATTCAGTTGCTGAAATTTTTGACAGTATTGATTTATCGCAACGCATTATGGATGAACAACAAAATTCAGTAAAAGAAGATATTGCGGCATTATTAAATCAAGACTGGCAGGCAGCTATTGCTAACTGTGAGCAATTACTATCAGAAACATCAGGTACATTGCGTGAGTTGCAAGACACATTGGAAGCCGCAGGGGATAAACTGCAAGCGAATTTATTACGTATTCAAGAAGCCAATATGAATGCGCCGGTGTTCTCTGATTTAGTGGATAGGTTGGTTTTTGACCTGCAAAATAAACTAGACCGTATTGTTAGCTGGGGTCAACAATCTATCGATTTATGGATTGGTTATGATCGTCATGTTCATAAGTTTATCCGTACAGCTATCGATATGGATAAAAATAGAATATTTTCTCAGCGGTTACGTCAATCCGTTCAGCACTACCTTGATAGCCCTTGGGCACTCACTTACGCCAATGCGGATCGGTTATTCGATATGCGTGATGAAGAGCTCGCATTGCATGATGAAGAAGTGATGGGTGAATTACCACCAGAGCTTGAATTTGAAGAGTTTAGTGAATTGAATGACAAGCTTGCAGAGCTAATGGAAGTTGAGTTAGCCATTTATAAAGCAGAGCAACGGCCGCTCGATGTTGGCCGTGTGTTGCATGACTATTTACTGCAATATCCACAAAAACGTCATTTTGATGTAGCTCGAATTATTATCGACCAAGCTGTTAAATTAGGTATCGCAGAGGCTGATTTGGCGGGGTTACCGGCAGAATGGCAAGCTATTAATGATCACGGAGCCAAGGTACAGGCACATGTCATCGACAAATATTGAACAATTTATGCCAGTTAAGCTGGCTCAAGCATTAGCTAACCCGATTTTTCCAGAGCTAGACAGCCAATTGCGTTCAGGTCGCCATATTAGTGTTGATGACCTTGATAACCACGCATTTTTGATGGATTTTCAGGAAGCATTAGAACAATTTTATGCACGATATAACGTAGAATTAATTCGTGCCCCTGAGGGGTTTTTCTATTTACGCCCACGCTCAACAACTCTCATACCACGCTCGGTGTTGTCTGAATTAGATATGATGGTTGGGAAAATCCTTTGTTATCTCTATCTCAGCCCTGAACGCTTGAGTAACCAAGGTATTTTTACCTCACAAGAGTTATTTGAAGAATTACTATCATTAGCGGATGAAAGCAAATTACTTAAATTTGTTAATCAACGTTCGACAGGTTCTGACTTAGATAAACAAAAACTGCAGGAAAAACTCAGAACATCACTCAACCGTTTACGTCGCTTGGGAATGGTGCACTTTCTGCAGAATGATCCGAGTAAATTTATTATTAGCGAATCTGTATTTCGTTTTGGCGCTGATGTGCGTAGTGGTGATAACCCACAAGATGCACAGTTACGGATGATCCGTGATGGTGAAGCTATCTCTCTTGAAGGGGAATTATCGCTGAAAGACAGTGAAGAAGAGGGTGGCGAAGAGAATCAAGAACCGGCAGAAAGTGATGAGGATGAAGAATAATGATTGAACGCGGAAAATTTCGCTCACTGACGCTGGTGAATTGGAACGGTTTTTTTGCCCGAACTTTTGACCTTGATGAATTAGTGACCACATTATCGGGTGGTAATGGTGCGGGTAAATCAACCACAATGGCGGCGTTTATTACCGCGATGATCCCTGATTTAACCTTACTTCACTTCCGTAACACAACGGAAGCGGGCGCGACCTCTGGTTCTCGTGATAAAGGCTTACACGGGAAATTACGCCCAGGTGTCTGTTACGCAATTTTGGATGTGTTAAATTCGAAGCACCAGCGTGTCATGGTGGGTGTGCGTTTACAACAAGTCGCAGGGCGCGATAAAAAAGTTGATATTAAGCCGTTTATGGTACAAGGCATTCCACTGGCGACGGTGCCTACGGAAATATTGACAGAGGTTATCGATGGCCGCCAAGCAAAAGTGATCCCACTTAATGAACTAAAAGAGCGCCTTGAGGAACAGGAAGGCGTTTTGTTCAAGCAGTTTAACTCAATTACTGACTACCATTCGATTCTGTTTGAATTAGGGGTTTTACCTAAACGTTTACGTTCCGCGAGTGACCGAAGCAAATATTATCGCCTGATTGAAGCGTCACTATATGGTGGTATTTCTAGTGCCATTACTCGCTCATTACGTGATTATTTATTACCTGAAAACAGTGGGGTACGTAAAGCATTCCAAGATATGGAAGCGGCTTTGCGTGAAAACCGTTTAACATTAGAAGCCATTCGTGTAACGCAATCAGACCGTGACTTATTCAAGCATTTGATTAGCCAAGCGACTGATTACGTTTCTGCGGATTATATGCGCCATTCCAATGAAAGACGTATTCACCTTGATGCAGCACTGGCTGCACGCAATGAGCTATTAGCCAGCCGTAAACAATTGCGTGTTGAACAGGTTCGAAGCGTCGAAATGGCGCGTGAGTTGAATGAGCAAAATGGCGCTTCTACAGAATTAGAAGCAGACTACCAAGCGGCCAGTGACCACTTGAATTTAGTACAAGCCGCGCTGCGTCAGCAAGAGAAAATTGACCGTTATCAAGCGGATATCGAAGAACTGACGTATCGTCTTGAAGAACAAAGTGAAGTCGTTGCTGAAGCAACTGAAACTCAAGAAGAATATGAAGCGCGAGCTGAAGCTGCTGAAATTGAAGTTGACGAATTAAAAAATCAACTCGCCGATTACCAACAAGCTCTGGATGTACAACAAACACGCGCTATTCAGTACCAGCAAGCCTTGCATGCCTTAACGCGTGCTCGTGAATTGTGCCAACTTCCTGAATTATCCATTGATAATGCAGATGAATGGTTAGATACCTTCGAAGCACGCGAACAGCAAGCAACCCAAGCGTTATTAGCGCTTGAGCAAAAAATGAGTGTGGCAGATGCCGCACATAGCCAATTTGAGCAAGCCTATCAATTAGTTAGAAGTATGATAGGGGAAGTTAGCCGCAGTGATGCATACCAACAAGCGCGTACATTACTACGTGATTGGTCCTCACAACAACATTTAGCGGATCGCGTACAGCCATTGCGTATGCAGCTATCTGAATTGCAACAACGTCTGAATAGCCAGCAAAATGCTGAACGCTTATTGGCAGAGTTTTGTAAGCGTCATGGCCAAAGTTATGAGCCCGATGAGCTTGATGCATTAATGGCTGAGCTGGAAGCACAGCAAGAAGAGCTTAGTATTGGTGTGAATGAGAGTGGCGAAAAACGGATGCAAATGCGCCAAGAATTGGAGCAGATCCGCCAGCGTATTAGCCAACTTTCATCTAAAGCCCCTGCATGGATTATGGCTCAAGAAGCGCTAACACAGCTTAATGAACAGTCCCATGAAACGTTTGAGTCAAGTACTGCTGTGACTGAGTTTATGCAGCAACTCCTCGAACAAGAGCGGGAAATAACGGTTGAACGAGATGAAGTTGCTGCGCAACGTAAAGATCTCGAAAAGCAAATTGAGCGACTAAGCCAGCCAAGTGGTGCGGAAGATAGCCGCATGTTAGCGTTGGCAGAGCGTTTCAATGGTGTGTTGTTATCTGAAATTTATGATGATATTACCATCGAAGACGCAGCTTATTTCTCCGCGCTATATGGTCCTGCGCGTCACGGAATTGTGGTGCAAGACCTTGATGCAGTTCGCAATCAACTGGATTCGTTACAAGATTGCCCAGATGATGTGTATTTTATCGAGGGAGATCCATCTTCTTTCGACGATAGCGTTTTTGATGCGCAAGAGTTTGAAAATGCGGTATTAGTCCGTTCGTCTGAGCGTCAATGGCGTTACTCTCGTTATCCTGAGTTGCCTTTGTTTGGTCGTGCCGCACGTGAAAGCCATTTAGAGTCGTTAACGGCTGAACGTGATGAGCTCGCTGAGCGCTATGCGAATCTGTCATTTGACGTACAGAAAATTCAGCGTTCACACCAAGCATTCAGCCGGTTTATAGGCCAACACATTTCAGTGGCCTTTGAAGATGATCCAGAAGCTGAAATTCGTACACTCAACCAAAAACGTTCGGAAATTGAACGTGCTTTAGCTCAATTTGAAGAGCAAACTCAGCAACAGCGTCAACAATTTGCCCAAGGTAAAGAAAGCCTTGCGGCTCTTAATCGCTTATTACCTCAAATGGGGTTATTACTCGATGAAACATTGGCGGACAGAGTTGAAGAGATAAACGAAGAGCTAATGGAAGCGGAAGAAGCGGCACATTTCCTGAATAAACATGGTGATGCGTTAGAAAAATTAGAGCCGATTGTGACGGTGTTACTCAGTGATCCTGAACAACACGAGCAATTACGCAAAGATTATGAGTCAGCAAAACACAGCCAGCAAAATGCGAAACAGCAAGCTTTTGCATTAGTAGAGGTTGTTCAGCGCCGTGCTCACTTTAGTTACAGTGATTCAACTGGAATGGTGAATGAAAACGCGGACCTGAATGAAAAACTACGTCAACGTTTAGAGCAGGCAGAAACCGAGCGTACACGTGCTCGTGAACAATTACGCCAGCACCAAGCACAAAGTGCACAGTTCCATCAAGTTCTTGCCTCGTTACGCAGTTCTTTCGATACCAAACAAGAGATGCTGAAAGAGCTCGAAGTCGAGATGCAAGAAATTGGCGTAAAAGCCGACCCTGACGCCCAAGATCGCGCTCGTATCCGACGCGATGAGCTGCACCAGCGGGTTATGGAAAACCGTAGTCGTATTAACCAGTTAGAAAAACAGCTGACATTATGTGAAGCTGAAATGGATAATTTACAGAAGCGCCTTCGTAAGTTAGAAAAAGACTACTATATGCTGCGTGAGCAGGTCGTGACAGCAAAAGCAGGTTGGTGTGCGGTAATGCGCTTGGTGAAAGACAATGGCGTTGAGCGTCGTCTACACCGGCGTGAGCTGGCTTATACTGACGGTGATAGCTTACGTTCGATGTCGGATAAAGCCTTAGGAGCGTTGCGTTTAGCGGTTGCAGATAACGAACATTTACGCGATGTACTGCGTTTATCCGAAGATCCAAAACACCCAGAACGGAAGATAAAATTCTTTATCGCAGTATATCAACACCTACGTGAACGTATTCGCCAAGATATTATTCGAACTGATGACCCGATTGATGCAATCGAGCAAATGGAAATTGAACTGGCGCGTTTAACGGAAGAGCTAACAGCGCGTGAGCAAAAATTGGCGATCAGTTCAAAAAGTGTGGCGAATATTATTCGTAAAACCATTCAGCGCGAACAGAATCGCATTCGTATGCTAAACCAAGGGCTGCAAGCTGTAGCATTTGGTCAGGTTAAAGGGGTTCGCCTCAATGTGAATATTCGTGAAAGTCATGCATTGTTACTGAGTGTGCTTTCTGAAGAGAGCGAAATGCATCAAGACTTATTCACCAGCCAACGGTTAACATTCTCCGAAGCAATGGCTAAGTTATACCAACGCCTCAACCCTCAAGTGGATGTTGGGCAACGCTTGCCGCAAACTATTGGTGAAGAGTTACTCGATTACCGCAACTACTTAGAGTTAGAAGTTGAGGTTAACCGAGGCTCTGATGGTTGGTTAAAAGCAGAAAGTGGTGCGTTATCAACCGGTGAAGCGATTGGTACGGGGATGTCCATTTTAGTGATGGTAGTACAAAGCTGGGAAGAAGAGTCCCGCCGTTTGCGTGCGAAAGATATTATTCCTTGCCGTTTATTATTCTTAGATGAAGCTGCACGATTAGATGCTAAATCAATTGCAACCCTATTTGAACTGTGCGACAGATTAGAAATGCAGCTAATTATTGCGGCGCCAGAGAATATTAGTCCTGAGAAGGGCACAACCTATAAGCTAGTTCGTAAAGTGGTCGGTAATCATGAACATGTGCATGTAGTTGGCTTAAAAGGCTTTGGGCAAGAAAACCCGACTGTACAAGCCCCAACATTGCAGTAATAGTTTTTGTGAGTGAAACAAAGGCCGGTATTTAGGAATAAATATCGGTTTTTTTTATATGCTAATTAGGTGGCAAAGAAAGCGTCAGGTAAAACTTTTAATTAAAATAAAATTCATCTATGTTTAAACCACTAATACACTTTTGAATTCATTATGATGAAAATAATTCTTTTTCTCATTAATCGTTAGCTTAGCTGTACATAATCTGAAAAAAGGAAAATTAGCCTATTCCTATAACATTACTGCTAAAATTAAATACAATAAAATTGTAATTATAATAAAAATATTATTATCCATGTTGTAAATTAAGGTGGATGTATGGCAAAGAGAAGAGTGAGAGCTCTGCAAGTCTCGGTAATATGCGGGTTGATGGCGTTACAGTTTCCCGCATTCTCAAATGAAGAAAATACGCAGCAAAGTGTTTCTGAAGTTCAAACGATAGCTTCGGTAACACCTACAGAAAGTTTAGTCAAAATAACACAGTCGCTTCCTGCGGATGTGAAACCTATTTTTTCTACGCAATTAGCAAAATTATACGCTGATAGGCAAATGCAGTTATTGTGGCAAGATGAAACGGCAATTAGCCAATTTCAGCAACAACTGGCAGAATTATCCCTTTCTGGAGTTCAGCCTCAATTTGGGGAGTGGCTAGCGATACTGGAAAATAACCAGTTAAATGAGCTAGGCCGTGACGTTATTTTATCTGATGCCATGCTTGGCTATTTACAGTATTTATCTTCGATAGAAGCGAGTGGGCAATATTGGTTATACACCAATCGGCCTTATAAAATTATTGCTCCAACGGCCGCTCAAATGAAACCATGGATAGATGCCGTCGAGTCTAATAATTTAAGTGGCTGGGTTAAATCGCAAGCCCCGAGTCACCCAATGTATTTGCCAATGCGCAAAGAAATGTTGAAATTATTGGCGATCCCGGAAGATAACCTGGAAATTGTGGGGACGAAAACATTAAAGCCAGGGCAGTCTAGCGATGATGTGGTTATTTTGCGTCAAATCTTGCAACGTGAAGGGTTACTTGAAGGTGGAAATGTAACCGAAGACATCGCACCTCCTGAAACAATGGCTCAAGTTGCAGAACTGGCAACTGAACAAACCGCTGAATCGACAGGAACACTTGATGCACCTGCGAGCTCCGTGTCGAAAGTATATGATCAAGAACTCGTCGATGCGGTAAAAAAATTCCAATTGCAATATGGCTTAGAAGCAGACGGTGTTGTTGGAAAAGGCACGCGTGTTTGGTTAAACATGCAGCCTAAGCAGAAAGCAGGTTTAATGGCACTCAATATTCAACGCTTACGTATTATACCTGCAAGTAGTGGGACAGGGATTTTAGTTAATATTCCTGGTTACTCTTTAGATTTCTATTTAAATGACGAAGTGATTTTAGACTCTAAAGTGATTGTTGGCCGTGCTGATCGCAAAACACCGATCATGAGCAGTGCGCTAAATAACGTAGTCATTAACCCGCCTTGGAGTGTGCCGACCAGTATGGCACGTAAAGATATTGCTCCAAGAGGAAAACAAGATCCAAGTTATTTTAGCCGCAAAGGGTATACGGTTTATTCAGGTTGGGGAGCGGACTCATATGAAATTAACCCATATGCTATTGATTGGGATAATATCACCCCAGCTAATTTTCCATATCGCATTCGACAGGCACCGGGCCCGACTAACTCATTAGGGCGCTATAAGTTTAATATGCCGAGTTCAGATGCGATTTATTTACACGATACACCAAACCATAGTTTATTTAATCGCAATGCGCGTGCAATAAGCTCTGGATGTGTGCGAGTGAATAAGGCAAGTGAATTAGCCAGTATTTTATTAGGTGATGCAGGTTGGGAACAAAAACGCATTGATGGTGCGTTGAAAGAGGGGTCAACACGGTATGTGAATATACCCGATAGGATCCCAGTTTTTCTGTACTATCAAACTGCTTGGATAGATAAAGACCAGCAACCACAATATCGAGCCGATATTTATCAGTATGATAATTCGATTAATAATGCAGATAAATATTTGCCAATATTGAAAAAGATTTTACACTAATTGTAGGTTTTAATTTGAAGGGGGGATTTTCTCCCCTTAATTATTTTAAGAGTTAACTGCTTGAGCGCTGTTTTTTACACATTTCCATTCTGTGACCTTACCTCTAGAATCCGTTTTTATCTTATTTATTCCGTTGTTTTATGGTTCCTCAATCATTACTATTTTGTTTATCTTTGATAAAGGCAGCATGTTTTGTGTCTTAAATTGCATGTTTCGAGCAGTTCTAGTGATAAAACTCTCTTTTTGACGAAAAATGCAATAAAATTTCCGCGAAGTATGCATATCTTTACATAATTATACATTAAAGATAAGCATGATTTGCTAGACTCAATAGGTTGCCAAAATTTTATTGATTAATACTGAAAATATTAGAGTCTGAGCTATCACCTATGGATATAATTGATCAATCCCGCAGAAAGTGGTTAGGTATTGGGGCCGCAACAGTTGGCCTTAGTTTATTACCAAGCCATGTATTTGCTGCGATGACGACCCCTCGACCACGTATTTTGCGTTTTCAAAACATTAATACAGGCGAATCGCTAAAAACCGAGTTTTTTGACGGACGCCGTTATAATAAGTCTGAATTAGCGCGTTTAAATCATTTTTTCCGTGACTACCGTTGCGACAAAGTAAAAACTATTGACCCAAAACTGTTTGACCAAATCTATTTATTACAAATGATGATGGGAACAAACAAACCTGTCCAACTGATCTCTGGTTATCGTTCTTTAGAGACTAACAATAAATTGCGTAGTAAAAGCTCTGGCGTGGCAAAGAAAAGTTACCATACCCGTGGGCAAGCGATGGATTTCCATATCGAAGGGCTACAACTGAGTAATATCCGCAAAGCTGCGCTAAAAATGAAAGCGGGTGGCGTTGGTTATTATCCTCGAAGCAATTTTATACATATTGATACAGGACCTGCAAGAACGTGGTAATCTGTGCATAGGTGACACAGATTACGGAGTAATTGCTCGATGAAATATACTATTATCCCAGTAACACCATTTATGCAAAATTGCCACGTTATTTGGGATGAAAATACGTTAGATGCAGTCGTTGTTGACCCCGGCGGAGAAGCTGAAAAATTAATTTCTGCTATTGAAAACCTTGGGCTGAAGTTAACTAAAATTCTGTTAACGCATGGCCATTCTGATCATATCGGCGCATCAGCTATCCTTTCTAAGCATTTTTCAGTGCCTATTTATGGCCCACAAAAAGAAGACGCCTTTTGGATTGAAAACCTCGCGGAACAAAATGCGATGTTTTATATTGGTGAATGCCCTGACTTTACGCCGGATTACTGGTTAGAAGAAGGGGACAAAGTGACTTGCGGCAATATTACATTTGATGTACTGCATTGTCCTGGTCATACACCCGGCCACATTATTTTTGTGAATCACACCGATAAATTAATTTCAATGGGTGATGTCCTTTTTAAAGGGGGCGTCGGCCGAAGTGATTTTCCACGCGGTAACCATCAAGACTTAATTTCCTCTATAAAAAACAAAGTATTACCTCTAGGTGATGATTTTCAGTTCATTCCAGGACATGGCCCCATGTCAAATTTAGGTTTTGAGCGTAAAACAAACCCTTTCTTGCAAGATGAGTTACCCGTTTGGTAATTATCTAATCTGACTTAACCCCCTTAATTACAGGGGGTTTTTATAACTTACTATTAATCATCTCATAAAAAATAATCACTAACACTATGTCCTAATTGTTCCCAACTTAGTTTGGGAATGCCTGGAATTTTGCTATTTTCTTATCGAACAAATAATTGTTTGTTTTAATAATAAACAAATAATTAATTGAAATAATTAGTGAAATTACAATCTTCAGGGAAATAAGAGCATGGATGATAAGGATGTTAACGCTGCAACTCAAGGTAATGGCAAAACAGGACGAGACTATTCGAGTATCAATTTACAACTTAAACCGTTGGCAGAAACAACCCCGCAAGTCAAAACGGGCATTCCAGTTAGTCATCAACACATTTTTACGAAAATAGCGAGTGAAGAAAATATTATTATTGGTATACGGCCGATAGATGCTAAATCAACGAATTTAATTGAGTCGGGGGAGTACAGTAGTAAGGGATTGGCTATCAAAGGTAAAAGTGCAGATTGGGGGCCTCATAGTGGTTTTATCCCAGTACAACAGGAGTTTGCTAAAAAATCAGGCCGAGCTAACAGTGACGAACTTAATCGCCAGCTTCAAGGGCTAATTCAATCCGGTAAGGTAATTAGTGTCCATTTAGAGATTAGCACTCAGCGAATAAATGAATTATGTCAACTTAGTGCTGTCTCACCATTAGAACTCATCAATGATGAGGGTTATTATCGTACTACATCCATTGTTGATGGCATCGAAAAAGTTTTTTTCTTGAAAAAAAATGCGGATAAAACATCAGATAGCTGGAAAGTTTACTATCTGGAAAACGAACAGTTTACTGAGTTCTTTGTTATTGGTGATACTAAAACGGGTAGGCCAATCACGGCAGATTATGATTTATTTAGCATTATATTTCCAATATCAGATTTAGAGCATTATATCAATGTGAGAGAAATGCCATCTTGGGAAAAATGGAAGGCTAGTGTCAATTATGATGAATTATCAGTAAAGGAAAAAAAATTATTTAATAATAAAGCTGAATATGATCGCTATGAGGGACAGGATAACGGCTTTAGTAATAAGAAAATAAAACAGCTCAAGGATAAGATGAATCACCAGCTAGGCCGAAAGAGTGGATTTGAATTAGTCCATCACGGTGCTGATGATGCTAACCCAGCCAGCGTTATGAGTGAAAATTTTCCGATAACTTTTTTCTTACCTGAAAATTTGAAAGGAAAAAATAAACTTAAAGGGACAACTGAATCAATTGAGACTTATTTTCCAATGAATTCTAATGGCTCTATTATTATTGATAATGTAGAACAATTATCTAATTTTCAACAATTGTTAATTAATCAGGGATATCGTGCCCCATTAAATAAAAGATGGAGCGAAGGTGATAATGGGAAATTATTTGAACCAAAAAGGAAAATATCAGATAGTTATTTAAAAGGGTTAGCATTAATTAACCGAAAAAAAAGCATTAATGATAATGCTGAAAGTAAAGAAAGTAATAAAAAATCCAATGATAAATTTATTACAGATATTGATGATGAATTCAAAGATATCCATCTAGATGACAATAAGCGTAAACCTACTCTTGCAGAAGAGCACGGAACAGAAATCAAGAATGCAGATCTCTTTGATAACCATTTGAATAAAAACAAAAAAACAAATGGACTGGAAATAGTTGAAAATTCACATCATTCGATTATTAATACATTAGAAAAAATAGCACTAAAAGAAATTTCGCTTCAAGAAATCAATAAGACTGAACACGCTCATTTATTGAAGTACTTTTCCGATGAAAATGGAAATATTGATGTTAAAAAATTAAAAATCGTGGTGTCAGATCCATTAGTTAACCGAAAATTAAATGAATTTCTAAGTCTAGAATTTGAAGATAATATACTATCACTAGAGTCATTATTTGAACTTAAACTATCAAGTCGTTATCAACAACAAGCGGTTGACATTCAGACATTATTATCCGCGATAAGAGATGACATATCGATATTAAATCACTTAAGTGAGCGTTCACAGACGTTATTAATGAAGCTATTTCCTGCAGGTAGTGGGGTCGATAAAGGAAAAATTTTAGCGATAGTTGCAGATGATCATAAATTTATTCTATTTAATAATAAATTGATGGAGTTTAGTAAATTATCTCCAACCAATTTTATTGGAGAAAATGCGTCGTTAAAACAATATTCTTTTGCAGAGGCATTTAGTATTTATGAAGATAACCAAGAACAGCGATTGGCTCAGTTTAACCAACAATTAATTAATGGTAGTAAAGTTGAATTAGTGGACCATGGGGTTATTCGTTCAGGCCCTCAAAGTCGAGTGATGGACCAAATTTTGGGGGGAGTATACGCGGTTGAGTTGTATTTAGCGGGGAGTGACTCAGCTCGAAATTTTATAGAACGCAAAGCACAAATAGAGAGAGTCACAGTGAAAAAGGTATCGACATCTTCAGAAAAATCTCTGTTGATGAAGATGGCACAGTACAGCCAAGATATTAATACTGAGATTAATAAAAATGGAATATCAATAGCGGATCAACCGATAAGAAATTTATTTTCAACAGTTAAGGATACCAATAACGTAATAATATTCTTAAAGGGTAAATCGGTCACTTACACAGTAACTCATGTGCAACGTTATGGCGGTTACGAAATTAGCTTGTTTGATCCCCAAGGACTCCAGCTTAGTGTAAAAAATAAGACTTCTTGGCAAGCTCAACAACAATTCAAACAGCGAATTAAGCATTATTTTAATGAAAATGTCGAATTTTCTGATGGTGAGTTTAGAGCAGATCTCCAGTTTATTGATTTAGACTCTACGGATTTTAAAAGCGCATTATCTTCTTTACGTAACCAACGACAATCAATTATTGAACAACCTGAATTTACATTACCAAAAAACTGCTGGGTCACTATTAATGGTGAAAAAATTGCGTTTGCCAAATTACAACAATTAGGTGCCACTATTGATGGAAAAACGATTTCCTTAAGTGATATCAATAGCCCTGATCTACATCATAAAATTCGTTTTTCCCCAGATAAGCTAGCGATGTATTTCACATTAATGGAAGGTGGGAAAGAAGATCTCTCTTTTATTAAAGTGTTCCATGAGCAATTAAAATCTGCGGATATCCACCAATTAATTGAGCGCCAAACTAACTTTACTGAGTCGGGTGTATTAAGAAAACAGTTTGAATACTTAGCGAATAACATTGATATTCAGCAAGATGCTATCTCTTCTTCTGTTTTATTTAAGGTTCGTCAAGAAGGTAAGAGGCTTTCTCAACTTCGACGCTTGACAAATCGTTCAGGGCAAATAATGGGGACAGCCGGAGCTATTCAAAGTTTGATTAGCGCGTATGCAATTTTGGATAAATTAGATAACCCCGATATTAGTGATGAGGAAATTAAAGAGTTAGAAAAACAGTTTTATTTACTTGCAGCATCTGCCTTGTTTAATTATGGCGATATGATAGTGCGACCGATGCTATTAAATATTGCCTCCAGTAAGGGAGCAACTTCGTTGGTTCGTGCGAGGATTGCCTCGGGAACAGTCGTGATTTTCAATTTGGTCGGGATGGGAATTGATGTTTACCAAGCCTACGATAGTTTATCTAAATTAGACAGTGTCACAGACCCGAAACAACGCCAAGATCTTATCGTAAACGCATCTTTCTCTATTGCTAGCGCAGTGGTCAATGGGGTTACCATTATTGGTATTTTAGTGGGTTCTTCTGTTATTCCTGTCGCTGGGTTAGTTATTGGAGGTATATTGCTGGTGGGGGGCTGGGTTTATAACGGTGTTCGTGCGGTTGAAAACATCAAAGGAGTTATTGATATTGACTGGGATCGTGAATTAGAGGAGGGGATCCGTGGTGCTTTAGGTTTAGACCCAACCATACGTACTCAGCAAGAAATAAATACACAACATTATATTAATGCTTTCAAAGAGCAAGATTGGAATATGGATCTGGCTTTATTTGAAAATAATATTGCGCAAGCCGGGTTTGATCACCATCTCAGTATTATTGAAAAACCTACCTATGAAAATGAGCTTCGATATTATCTGGTTGATAATAATGATAACTATTTCTATGGCAAGTTGGGGAATTTATATGTAGAGGCAGGAAATACGACAGTGCGGTTTTTACGCAAAGAAGCGCCTTCATTTACTGCTGAAGAAATTGAGTTCATTTTACAAAATGAAATTGTCAGAACAACTGCGTGGTTTAGAAGTTTAGGGCATCTTTATGAAGATATAGGGCTGTCTATTCACCATGATTTTTTTATTAAATCAAAAGAGAAAGAGGTTTTTGATCTTAAAAATACCGGTAGTATAGCTACTCATGAGCGTTATTCTTTAAATTCTACTTATAAAAACTTGTTATTAGATGAATTTAAAGTACGACACCAAATTTTAAATGATGAATTATCAATACCTTTTCAAGGTCAGTTAATAAATTCCAATCCAGAACAAATTAGTTTTTATTCGAAAAAAACCGAATTTGGAGTATTAGGGCAACAGATATTCAGAGAAAACGAACGTATTTTCAGTGAGCATTTAGTGAATAACATTCAACGAACAGCCTTATATATTGAAAATGCCAGTAGTAAAGGGACTAGCTGGAATACGGCTAATGGTAATGACGTTGTAATTGGTAAAAAAACACAGAAAAATGCTTTTCAAGTACTATCAGGTGAGAAGTATTTTGCAGGGGGAGATAAAAACGATCTATTTTTTATTCGAGATAGCTGTTTAGCATCGTTAACCTCTCGAGGGGGAAAGAAGCCGACTAAGTACCTAGATGGCCAAGGAGGACAGGATACTGTCATTATTGATAGCCTACCAGATGGCTATCGTGTGTATGCAGATCTCAACAGAAATATATTGCACTATCAGCGACAAGGAAATCATCCCTATACTCCCGTTGCCCATTTACAAAGCATGGAAAACCTGATGGTAAGAGGGAATAGTAATGATTGTTTACAGGGAAATGATACGGCAAACATATTAGATGGTGGGTTAGGAAACGACAGATTAGAGGGGAAAGGAGGAGATGATAAACTCATTTTAACTCAAGGTATTGCTGTTGGTGGTGAGGGAAATGATAGTTACCATATTCGCCGTTATGAGTGGCTTGACCATGCTGACAACTTGTATCTTACAGAGCGCTATTTTGATGGAAAAGAAAAAGCAGTTAAAACGCGAAAACAGCTAAACCCTATTTATACACAAAGTCGCCATAATTTTCAGGCGAAAGTGGTTATAAAAGAAGCTAATTGCCAACAAAGTCGAGTCTCTTTAGAGTATTTTTTTAATGAAATAAAGCAAGTTCAGCTAGACGGCAACAACTTGGTTTTAACAGTTAAACAACCCAAAAATAGTATTGATGGCCACTTTTTTCAAAATGTGGAAAGTGAAGTCATTATTGTTCTCGAAAATGTGAAAGATGCTAATTCGAAGACGCCCCACCATGTATATCGGTTACAAACCCTTGATGGTTGGATGATGACAACGGTAATAGATGAAAAACATCCTAACCAGTATTTCAATTTAAGCTATATACAAGAAGGGGATCAATTAGCATCTAAAGACGAAAAGTCTGTCAAAATAGATGAGTCAACAGGTACCATAACGATAGATCAATCTCGCCATTATAAAGCGCCTAAATGGGGGCGGTTTATTCCAATAGGTCATGCTGAACACTTAACCTACCGTGGAAATAGCCAAAACAATGTATTACTACTAATAAAATTAGGTAGTTATATTGAAGTTAGCCATGGAATAGATACCTATCAAATTGTACAAAATAAAGATGAGTACGGTGAGGTTGAGTTCGATTTTTCTAAAGTTAATAACAGCTATACGGATAAGGACAGCTTGTGCCTATTATTGCCTACTGTAAATGGTTATTCGCTGAATATGGATGATGGACAGCTATACAGCTTAGATAAATTTGGGCAAAAAAAATTGACTATCAAGTTTACTAATGTGGGCAATAATCTCTCTGATGTTGTCTTAGTTCAAGATAAGCATAGCAACTTATTTAAAGCCAATTTACAGGAAAATAGCCTATCACCAGTAAACCCAGTTAAAGAAAGTAGTGCGGGTGACGATCAAATTATATTGCCAATGGGCTATCACTCCGAAAAGCATATCATTGATGCTCAAAATGGTGATGACACTATTATCAATAAGGGCTCAGAAAGCTATGTCCTGCTGGGAGGAGATGGTGATGATAATATTAAAGCCAACGGTGGAAATAACCTATTATATGGTGGTGCTGGGGACAACTTTATTAGTGGTGGCTCGGGGGATGATTTACTGTTATCCAGTCGAGGAAACGATACGTTAATGGGTGGTGCAGGTGATGACCACTACTTAATTGATGGTCATCAGCCTGGTGTTGTTTATATTGAAGACCAGATTGGAAATAACCATATTCACTTGGTCAATTTTAAACGCGAACAAATTGAAGGTGGTGATTCAAAATATCAACTTTATGTTTCAGCAGCCGGTAAATTGGTAAAAATTAAGGTATCTCATGATGATGAAGGGAACTTTAACATTCATCACTATGAAAGGCTGGACGAAAAATTTAACTCCTCTACCGCTGACGGGATGACGACTCTCACTAATTATTTATCTGAAAAACTCTATAAAGCAAAACAATCAGGGGAATTCACGACTTGGAAACCGGTTGATGAGCTTGCAAGCACATTAAATGGCGTGGTAGTCAATAAGGGTGAAGCTAGACCTTTAAACCTAACATTGAGAGATGATGGTATTGTATTACATCAGGAAAACTCTAGAAATAATTGGCTTATTGATACGTTAGCTGGCAATGATAACGTTATGGATATGACTCAACATGGGCGAATTATCAAAGGCGAGAGTGGTAACGATAAGTTGATAACCCTTGGTGGTGAAAATGTGCTATATGGTGGGCAAGGTAATGATATTTTATTGGCTCAAGGTATGCATCGAGATGTGCTCATCTCTTTAGATGGAAAAGACCAATTAGGGGCAGCTCAAGGGGACGACCTCTATATTGTCAGTGGTCATGGTAAAGGAGATGTGAAGATCACTGATTTTGAGGGGCGTAATCAGGTGGTACTAATTGATTTTGATACTGATGAAGTCAATTATGAACAATTGTCAGATAAGGTTGCTGAAACAACATATCGCTCAAAGAGCGGCAGGCAGGTGACGCTATCCCATAACAACCATATTGGGTCAATGAATAGTGTCATGCAGGTGCGTCATCTCAATAGTTACCAGCAATTATCAAAACAACATATAGAGCAAACCATCGACCGTTTGATTCAGTTGCTTGTTGAGGAGCGAATTGATTATGAAAGTAATCTCGACCTTAGTATAAATAACAGTAATTATAGAAAGAATTGGGGGGCGGTACACATAACTGAGCGCTTCCTTAGCCACCTTAAATAGTTGTTGATAAAAATAGCCAGTCAGTAATGCTACTGACTGGCATGATATTAAAGATGCTGTTTTATTCTTTTCAAAAGGTTAAGTATCAACAAATTTGAATGATTATAGCACTTTAACGATAGCATCACACAGAGGAACCATGTTCTCTAAGGTTAAGCCTGCCACGTTAATACGGCCAGAGCTAACAGCATAGATACCAAATTCGCTACGTAGACGCTCTACCTGCTCTTTTGTTAAGCCACTGAAGGAGAACATCCCATTTTGGTTGATAATGAAGCTGAAGTCCTGTTTAGCGCCTTTTTCTTCCAATGTTTTCACTAACAGTTGGCGCATGCGTTTAATACGCTCACGCATTGCGGTTAATTCTTGGATCCATTCCGCTTTTAACACTTCATCAGAAAGGATAGTTGTCACCACTGCCGCTCCGTGTGCTGGTGGGTTTGAGTAGTTGGCGCGAATAACCGCTTTAGCTTGGCTAAATGCACGCTCTGCGTTATCACTGTCTTTGGCAATGATGGTACAAGCACCAACACGTTCATTGTATAAACCGAAGTTTTTAGAGAACGAGCTTGCAACAATCATTTCAGGGTTATTTTTGGTGAAAATGCGCAGGCCTTCGGCATCTTCATCTAAGCCTTTTGCGAAACCTTGGTAGGCAAAGTCAAAAACTGCTAATAAACCTTTTTCTGCACATAATGCAGCTAGTTTTGTCCATTGCTCAGCCGTTGGGTCAATACCCGTTGGGTTATGGCAGCAGCCGTGTAGAACAATCACATCACCAGCCACAGCAGATGACAGGCTGTTAAGCATACCGTCGAAATCCATACCATGTTTGGCAGCGTCATAGTAGTTGTAAGTTAAAACTTCTAAACCAGCTGCTTCAAAGATATTTTTGTGGTTAGGCCAAGTTGGGTTGCTGATCCAAACACGCTTTGCGTTGGTTTGTTTAGCAATAAAATCTGCAGCGATACGCAGTGCACCAGTACCACCCGGTGCTTGCGCTGTACGTGCACGTTTTGAGGTGACAATTTCATGTTGTGCACCGAATAACAGTTCTTGTGTTACACGGCCAAATTCTGGCATTCCGCTAATCGCAAGATAGTTTTTGGTGTTTTCGTTATCCAGCAGGAATTTTTCTGCTTTTTTAACGGTATCAAGCACAGGGGTTTTCCCTGATTCGTCTTTATAGACGCCAATACCTAAGTTGATTTTATTATCGCGGGGATCAGCACGGAAACTATCAGCAAGACCTAAGATTGGGTCAGCAGGGGCAGAAGTAATTTTTTCAAACATGTTGTCGATTCCAAAGCTCTGTAGTGGTACCCAAGACAATTTACAGTGTATGAAGGCGTAAGTGAGAATGCTTTTGGCTATCCTTGCTTGTAAACAGCCCATACAACTGAAATTGATGGATATAGCTGAAAACGGGTTTAGTCGAACGAGTCGAGTTCTCAGGTTAACGTGATAAAGGCTTTTTGCCAACCGTTTTACCAAAAATTGGCGAGATCTTGTGAGCTAGGTAGGAATTGCATGTAATCTAACCATAAATATCTATAAAGGTGGTGAATCAGTCTGTCTTACCGATAATTTAGGTGTTTTTAGGTGGGCAGCTGAGGGAGGGGGAAAAAATAAAAAAGCAGCGCCGAAGCGCTGCTTACAAAAACATGTTACCGTTTTCTAACTTATCAGTTAACTGATAATTAGAATTGGTAGATCAGACCTAAACCAACTACGTTATCAGTGCTGATACCTGCTGATTTAGTAAAGTCGTTTTTATCTAACAGGTTGATTTTATAATCAACAACTGCAGACATATTTTTGTTGAAGTAGTAGTAAGAACCTACAGAGATATATTTAACCAGATCTTGATTACCAGCATTACCATTACGTAATGATTTACCTTTAGATTGGTTATAACCTAAAGATGGTTTCAGACCGAAGTCGAACAAGTATTGCGCTACTAACTCAACGTTTTCAGTTTTGTTAGCAATTTCATCATCAACACCATAATGTGTAGTGTTTAGAGTTTGACCGTACATTGCCGCTAAGTATACGTTATTAGCGTCGAATTTACCGCCAACGTTCCAAGCTTGTGCACGTTTACCGTCTGCTTCAGAAACTTTTTGTGATGCTGTACGAGCTGAGTTTGAATAACCACCACCCAGTGTTACGCCCCAACCTAAGTCATAAGCTAAAGATAAACCATAGCCATCGCCATTGTTTTCCCAAGCTTCTTTACCGCCAGATTTATTCTGGTCGCCATTTTTACCTTGATATTGCAGAGCGAAGCTCAGGCCATCAACATAACCAAATGCGTTGTTGTTACGGTAAGTTAACAGGTTACGGTTACGGCTAGTCATGAATGTGTCAGACTGAGCCATAGTGTCACCGCCCCATAAAGGCATAACGTCGGTCCATGCGTTCGTGTCATAGATAACACCGTAGTTACGGCCATAATCGATTGAACCGAAATCAGCAAATTTCAGACCAGCGTAAGCTAAACGGTTTTTATTGTCGTTATTGCCTTCAGTTTTGTTAGTCTTAGTTTCCCACTCGAAACGACCAAAACCAGTCAGTTGATCAGTGATTTGAGTATCACCTTTCAGACCTAAACGAACACGTGAATCATCACCATCTTGACTTTTTGCACGATCGGTGGCGGTCGCTTTTTTGTTGTCAGCAAAGTAGTGACGAACGTCAACTTTACCGTAAACGTCTAATTTGTTGCCGTCTTTGTTGTATACTTCAGCTGCGTTTGCTGCACCAGCAGCTAACAGAGCTGGGATAACCATTGCAAGAATATTGCGTTTCATCATTATTATTACCCTCATTGGTGTTATTCGGACACCTGCCACTGCCAAAAATAATTCGCAAAAAATAATTGGAACTATTTGTGAGAGATTAGTGTCGTCTATGTCGGCGACCAGTGTTCCATTGCTAAATAAAATTATCTACCCTCAAAGTGCTACAAAATCAAAGTTTCTGAAACAAATGGTAACAAGGTGTTTCAAAATGTAAAAAATAGACCAATAAATAACCACTCATCGTACCAGTTTAAAAAATATTACAAAAATTAGGGAACTTTTTCAAAAGACAAATTGAGTTTTTTTTGAGCAGTTTAGCGAATGTAAAGCGGTTATCTACCACTCGCAAAAAGAGAATTGTGACATAAAAAAGCAGATTATTCTTAGTGGTAGCAGATTGGTGCCATTTTGGGGTGAATTATAAGGTGATAACGTAAAAATTGTGATCGAATTATCATGCGGCTGCAATTTTATGTAATGGACTGAAATAGTCTGCAGTTAAAAATATATTAGAGTGAAAAAATAACGGGCCAATACAAGATTGGCCCGATACTCGTCATACTTCAAGCCGCATGGGTGTTGACTGTGTTCAGCTTGCCGAATCACATACTTGTGTATGCTCATCGGCTATCTTCACTTGTCGCCTACATGCCACTCGAATTATTTAGAGTGTAAGGAATGCACTTAGAATGCCGCATTACGTGGGGTACGCGGGAATGGAATAACTTCACGCACGTTACCCACACCAGTGACATAAGCCACTAAACGCTCAAAACCAAGGCCGAAACCTGAGTGAGGAACGGTGCCATAACGACGCAGATCACGGTACCACCAGTAATCTTCTTTATTCATACCCATTTCTTCAAGGCGTGCATCTAGCATATCAAGACGTTCTTCACGCTGTGAGCCACCGATGATTTCACCAATACCCGGTGCTAATACGTCCATCGCGGCAACCGTTTTACCATCTTCATTGAGACGCATATAGAAAGCTTTGATGTCTTTCGGGTAGTTTTTCACAACAACAGGTGCTTTAAAATGTTGTTCTGCTAAGTAGCGCTCATGTTCAGACGACATATCGACGCCCCAATAAACTGGGTTTTCGAATTTTTGACCACAAGTTTCAAGGATTTTAATGGCGTCTGTGTAATCAACTTGTGCAAAGTCTGAATTCACAAAGCTTTCTAAGCGGTTGATAACGTCTTTATCAACACGCTGAGTAAAGAACTCTAAGTCGTCGCGGCGTTCTTCAAGAGCAGCTTTGAATGCGAATTTCAGCATTTTTTCTGCCAGACCTGCGACATCATCTAAGTTTGCAAACGCAACTTCAGGTTCAACCATCCAGAACTCAGCCAAGTGGCGGCTGGTATTTGAGTTTTCAGCACGGAAAGTTGGGCCGAAAGTATAGACTTTGCTAATTGCGGTTGCGTAAGCTTCACCATTCAGTTGGCCTGAAACGGTTAAGAAAGCTTCGCGGCCAAAGAAATCTTCGCTGAAATCTACTTCGCCTTTGTCATTACGTGGCAAGTTGTTGTAGTCCAGTGTGGAGACACGGAACATTTCACCTGCGCCTTCGGTATCGGAAGCGGTAATGATTGGCGTAGAAACCCAGAAGTAGCCTTGTTCATCAAAGAAACGGTGGATTGCTTGCGCTAAAGTGTGGCGCACACGTGCAACAGCACCAATTAAGTTAGTGCGCGGGCGCAAGTGCGCTGCTTCACGTAAAAACTCAACACTGTGGCGTTTTGCTGCCATTGGGTAGGTGTCAGGGTCTTCAACCCAACCAACGACTTTTACAGCAGTGGCTTCAAGTTCAAATGATTGGCCTTGGCCTGGGGATTCTTTTACGGTACCCGTAACTTCAACGGAACAGCCAGTTGTGAGGTGCAGGACTTCGTCATTATAATTAGGTAAATTATTATTAATGATAGCCTGTAACGGATTAAAGCAAGAACCGTCATAAACGGCGAGGAAAGAAAAACCAGCATTTGAATCTCTCCTTGTACGTACCCAGCCTTGAACGGTGACTTCTGTGCCTACCGCCACTCGGCCTTGCAGTACGTCGACTACAGGCGCTACTATCATATAATTCACTCTCTTCTATATAATGGTTAATCTTATGCATCTGCAACCCGTCATACTTCGAGCTGTAGGTGTGTTGGCTTCACAAACTGACCCTAGTCACATACTTATGTATGCTCCTAGGGCTCAGTTTGCTAGCCGCCTTCCTACAACTCGAATTATTTAGGGTGTATTCCAACTTTCGTAATAGGAATATTCAACACCGAGTTCAAAGGCATAACAATCTGGTTATTATGCAATTGGCGGATGAAGCAGATTAATAAGGCTTCTTCAATACTAATCCCATTTTTCAGGGGCCAAAGCTCTATGTTACTTGCCATTTATTAGGAAACAAGTAAAAAATCGCGATAAAACATTTCTGTTGAAGCGAAGCGTGGTTATTGAGCTTAAAAGCTATAGTAATAGTAAGTGAATAAAAGAAAAAGAGGGTTTTGAAGCTCTGGGCAAGAAAAGTGCAAATTCTTACCCAGAGCTGGGGAAAAGCGACTTAATTAACTGGCTTTTTCCATTTTAGGCAGGTCAAACGCTTTTCTGAGTTGATTGACGAACTCATCATCTTCACAAATAGTTTTTCCTGGGCTATCAGATAGCTTAGCGACAGGCTTACCATTGCACTCCACTAGCTTAATCACAATATTCAACGGGGTTACATTTGGTATATTGCAGGTTAGACGCGTGCCGATACCAAAAACAAGGTTAACTCGTTGATGAAAATAACGATATAATTCAAGTGCTTTCTGCAAGTCTAAACTGTCTGAGAACACCAGCGTTTTGCTCATAGGGTCAATACCCAATTTTTGATAGTGAGCAATGGCTTTTTCTCCCCATTCGATCGGGTCCCCCGAATCATGACGCAATCCTTGGTAGCGGTTCGCAAAGTTAGCATCAAAATCACGCAAAAAGGCATCCATGGTGATACAGTCAGTTAATGCGACACCCAAGTGATTAGGATATTCATCTAGCCAACTCTGTAATGCCTCGCGTTGGCTATTTGCTAACTCCGGGCTGATTTGCTGGTGGGCTTGGAACCACTCATGGGCTTGTGTGCCAACAGGGGCTAAGTCTAACTCGTGAGCAAGTTTGTAGTTGCTTGTTCCTACAAGATGAGGAAATTCTTGTTTAAGCATCGAAACGATGGCGGATTGCACATCGTAGGAAAAACGGCGGCGTGTCCCGAAGTCCATCAGCTTAAACTTAGACAAATCGAGTTGGTGCTCATCGGCTTGTCGGTAGAATACATTCAATAGCTTTCTAAGTTGTTGAACGGCATCATCAGCAGTGATATCTGGGTGCCGGTCTTTTTGCACAATTTCACTGACTAAAGCAAGGAGAGAGACTTCCCACATGATGACTTCACGCCAAGGCCCGCTTATGCGGATCGCTAATTGGCCTTGGTCTGTGACACTGACAGCAACTTGTTCTGGGTTAAAGCGAAATGACTTTAACCACATAAGATAGTCTTCTTGGAAGAAAGGTAAACAGCGGAGAAAATTCAGTTCATCATCAGAAAGTGATAACTTAGCCATCAACTGAATTTGTTGCCTGATTTCATTGGCGTAAGCACCTAAGATCTCACTGCTACGACAGCGGAATTCAGCGACAACCGGTACCTGATAGTAACGGTGGAAAACGGCCTGCTGCATATGAAGCTTGTAAGCATCGGTATCAAGCAGTGATGTAATAATTGGTGTAGCGTCTAAATTCATGGCACGCAGACATCCTCGCGGAGCTTATCTTTACCACTAATGCTGTTAATTTTTACTCTTGTTTCCCTTGAAACCTGTTTGATTTTCAAAAGTCACAATGAGATAAAAGCGGCAATAGTTGTTAGCTAAATCGTTAAAGTTGCAAAAGTATACCCACTTTAGCAAAAGATAGAAGTGTTATTCCACCTCTTGCTTTCAAGGAGCACGGCAATCTAAATTCGCGCATTGCTTTTCTGTATAACTATTTTCTGTATTACTATGAAATCAAATAAATACGCTTCATTCGTATTGTGTCTCATAAATTGTGTCCCATAGAAACAGACAAAAGCATTAATCACCAAAAGATACTAACACGCCATAGAATATTTAATAGTGCTATAGCACCAACAAGCAAACGAGTTTTTAACAAAATTAAGTACGGTGAGCCATATAAAATTAACATAACCATAAAAATAGATAACATTTTTTGATGAAAATGTTTCTCAAATCCATTCACATTATTGTGGCTTATAGTATTGTATAAGTAATAAAGCAGTACGATATTGAATATAACGAATTAAAAGGTTACTTATGACCCAGTTAAGACAAGCGAAATATCGTCAGGATTATCAAGCACCTGATTACACAATTACAGAGATTGACCTCGATTTTAATCTTGACCCAGTGAAAACGATTGTTACCGCAGTAAGTAAGGTAAAACGCCTTAATCCACAATCATCAACGCTTGAGCTCAATGGCGAAGATTTATCGTTAGTCAGCATCGAAGTCGATGGTAAAGCGTGGCAAAACTATAAAGAATCTGAAGGTAAATTGATTATTGAGTCATTACCTGAATCTTTCACACTACGGATTGTGAATGAAATTAGCCCTGAGAAAAATACCGCCCTAGAAGGGTTATATGTTTCAGGTGAGGCGTTATGCACACAATGTGAAGCGGAAGGTTTCCGCCATATTACCTATTACCAAGACCGACCAGATGTATTAGCGCGCTATACCACCACAATTACAGCTGATAAATCACGTTATCCTTATTTACTTTCAAATGGTAACCGTATTGCAGAAGGCGAACTGAATGATGGGCGTCATTGGGTGAAGTGGGAAGACCCATTCCCAAAACCAAGTTATTTATTTGCCTTAGTTGCAGGTGATTTTGACGTTTTAAAAGACACCTTTGTCACTCGCAGTGGTCGTGAAGTTGCGTTAGAGCTCTTTGTTGATAAAGGTAATTTAGACCGCGCACCTTGGGCAATGCAGTCCCTGAAAAATGCCATGAAATGGGATGAAGAGCGCTTTGGTTTAGAGTATGACCTTGATATCTATATGATTGTTGCCGTTGATTTTTTCAACATGGGAGCAATGGAAAATAAAGGGTTGAATGTCTTTAACTCTAAATATGTTTTAGCTAAAAGCGAGACAGCGACGGATAAAGACTATCTGAATATCGAATCCGTAATTGGCCACGAGTATTTCCATAATTGGACAGGAAACCGCATTACTTGTCGTGATTGGTTCCAATTGAGCCTTAAAGAAGGGCTAACCGTTTTTCGCGACCAAGAATTTAGTTCAGATTTAGGCTCTCGCTCTGTTAACCGTATCAACAATGTCAAAGTAATGCGTTCGGCTCAGTTTGCTGAGGATGCAAGCCCAATGGCGCACCCAATTCGCCCAGACAAAGTTATTGAAATGAACAACTTTTATACTTTGACGGTATATGAAAAAGGATCGGAAGTCATTCGCATGATCCACACTCTGCTGGGTGAGGAGATGTTCCAAGCAGGTATACAACTTTATGTTCATCGCCATGATGGCAGTGCGGCAACCTGTGACGATTTTGTGCAGGCGATGGAAGATGCGTCAAATGTTGATTTATCATTATTTCGTCGTTGGTATAGCCAATCAGGGACACCAGTTTTAACTGTTCGTGATGAATATGCACCAGAAAAACAGCAATATACGCTACATGTTAGCCAAATGACGCCACCTACGGCAGATCAAGCTGAAAAGCAACCATTGCATATCCCATTGGATATTGAGCTCTATGATGAACAAGGTGAAATTATCACGCTAAAACGTGAGGGTAGCGTGGTAAATTCGGTGCTAAACATTACGCAAGAAACTCAAACGTTTGTTTTTGATGAGGTGACAAGCCGCCCAGTTCCATCCTTATTGCGTGAGTTTTCAGCCCCTGTAAAATTAGATTACAACTATACAGATGAGCAACTAGCTTTCTTGATGCAGCATGCAAGTAATGAATTTGCTCGTTGGGATGCGGCTCAGCAACTCATTAATAATTATGTAAAAATTAATGTAGCTCATTATCAAAAAGGTGAAACATTAGTTTTACCTGAGCCAGTGGTAGATGCTTTTCGCGGTGTATTATTAAGTGATTCGATTGATCCTGCATTAGTCGCATTGATCTTAACGTTACCTTCCGAAAATGAGCTGGCAGAATTATTTACGGTTATCGACCCTGTTGCGATCCACGAAGTTGTAAACTTTATTCATCATCATTTAGCGGTAGAAATGCATGATGAACTTCTCTCGGTTTATCGCTCTATTAATATTGATGGCTATCGTGTTGATCACCAAGATATCGCTAAACGCTCATTGCGTAACATTTGCCTGCAATACTTAGCCGCGGGTGATGATAGCGAGCTGGCGAACAAATTAGTGTTGGAACAATACCAATCTGCCGATAACATGACGGATTCATTGGCCGCATTGACCGCAGCTAACGAATCACTGTTACCTTGTAAAGCACAGTTAATGGCAGACTTTGATGAGCGTTGGCACCATGACGGGTTAGTTATGGATAAGTGGTTTACCCTACAAGGGGCGAACCCTGCGAAAGAAGCCCTTGCTAATGTACGTGAATTATTGGGGCACCGCTCATTTAGCATGAGTAACCCTAACCGTGTTCGCTCACTTGTTGGGGCTTTCACAGCGGGGAATCCTGTTAATTTCCATGCGGAAGATAGCAGTGGTTATCAATTCCTGTATGAAATTTTAGTTGATCTAAATACGCGCAACCCACAAGTGGCTTCAAGACTGATTGAACCGTTGATCCGTTTAAAACGTTATGATGAAAAGCGTCAAGCGCAGATGCGCAAAGTGCTTGAGCAATTAAAAGCGCTCGATAACCTTTCTGGCGATCTATTTGAAAAAATTACCAAAGCGTTAGAAAGCTGATTTATATATAGCTAACCAATTATTGGTTTTAATAAGCCGCTAAAATTTAATTTAGCGGCTTATTTGTTTATGGCAAGAATGGAATATTAAATGAGAGATAACGATCATAAAGTGGCTGTTTCCCCCAAAAAACTAGGCAAATGAATTTTTATTGATTTTTTCATGGTAAAAGGGCAGTGAGATAGGGTAATCTATAGCGCGTTTTATCCGACGAAAAAAATCGCATGTATGAATAGCAGCTCGGCAAATCGTATTTGGCGGGGTTTTAGCATGCGACATGATGTCTACTCTATTGAAACGTACTAGTAAAAATAGGTTATTGGATATGCTATATCACCTTGCCCGCAAGGCACTATTCCAGTTCGACCCTGAAAAAGCTCATGAATTGACTTTTCGCCAGCTTCAACGTTTAAATCATTCTCCTTTTCAATGCCTTATTCGCCAATCTGTTGCCACTAAGCCCGTTCAATGCATGGGACTTTCCTTCAAAAACCCACTAGGGCTCGCAGCGGGTTTAGATAAAGATGGTGAGTGTATTGATGCATTCGGTGCCATGGGGTTTGGGTTTATCGAAATTGGTACGGTAACTCCTCGTCCTCAGTCTGGTAATGACAAACCGCGGTTATTTCGACTTGTAGAAGCTGAAGGTTTAATTAACCGGATGGGGTTTAATAATAAAGGTGTCGATAACCTTGTCGAGAATGTTAAAAAATCGAATTACGGTGGGATCATTGGTATCAATATTGGTAAAAATAAAGATACGCCTGTCGAACAAGGTAAAGATGACTATTTAATTTGCATGGATAAGGTCTATGCACATGCCGGTTATATTGCTATTAATATTTCTTCGCCAAATACACCAGGGTTGCGAACATTACAATATGGCGAAGCACTGGATGATTTATTAAGTAGCATAAAAGCAAAACAACTTGAATTACAATTACAGCACCAAAAATATGTGCCAGTTGCTGTCAAAGTTGCGCCTGATTTATCTGAAGAGGAAATTATCCAAGTTTCAGATAGCCTAGTTAGACATAATATCGATGGCGTTATTGCAACGAATACCACGTTAGACCGCTCTTTGGTTCAAGGGATTAATCATTGTAATGAAGCGGGTGGGTTAAGTGGTCGTCCTGTGCAATTAAAAAGTACGCAAGTTATTAAACTTATTTCACGTGAGTTAAATGGAAAACTGCCAATAATTGGAGTCGGTGGAATTGATTCGCTTACCGCGGCACGTGAAAAAATGGAAGCGGGTGCCTCTTTAATTCAAATTTATTCTGGTTTTATTTACCATGGGCCAAAATTAATTAAAGATATTGTTAATCATATCTAGTAATAAATTGTAAATTTACGTATCAAGGGGGTTTATTTATTCCCCCTTTTAAACTATATTGCTAATAGTGGCTATTTTTATATCAAATTGATACCAATTTGCAGCTAGTTTGCTATTTAGATAACGACATTATCCGATTATTTATAAAGTAATTTATTTAGCAGGTAATTTAGCGCATAAAAATACGCTTTAGAGTAAATTTAGAGAAGATCATGATATCGATCCTTTCTATTATATTTACCGGTAAATCGCTAAAGGATCGTTTATGAATATTAAACCTGATGATCATTGGCGTTGGTATTTTGATCATGACCATAATAGGGTGATGTTAGATCTCGCCAACGGCATGATATTTCGTTCATGTTTTCCTGCTAAGATGCTAACGGTTTTTGCTCGTAATGAGATGCCATTTAGTATCGAAGATGCAGGTGAATATTATTTATTCGATGAGCAGGCTAAAAGATTAAATATTACTCATGAAGAAAGAGCTGAATTAGTCTTAAATAGCTTAGTTGCTTTTCGTTTTTTAAAACCACAGATGCCAAAGAGTTGGTATTTTTCTTCATTTCACTATATTCGTGAGCCTAAGCAAGGGCAAATAATTCAAGTGTGTTTAGAAAATACGAACCGTTACTTCACATTTATTATTGCGGAAGCTGGTCCATCTGCGAGTTTATGTTTATTAGCTGAACCAATATTAGAATTACCCGATCGAACTTTACGGTTTTGCGATCCAATTAAGATCATGAACGATCGCATGCTTGAATATTCATCTAAAGTGAAACGTCAACTATACGGTAATGCTATTTAGGTGATCGCCAAAGATCGTGGAAAAAAGAATAACTAAATAAATAGGCTTTTGTTAATTTAATTAATCTCGTTTTGAGTGTTTAACACCATCATAGAATTGAACCCTTGATGGTGTTAAAAAGCAAAACCAACGCTTAATTAAATGCTAATTTAACGGATGTTTTCGGGATACAGCTACAAGCGAGTATATAACCATTTTCTTTAATGGCGCTTTGTTTTAACGGGGTGACTTCCCCCGAAATCAGCTTAATTTTACAGCGGCCACAGATACCAGCACGACATGAATAAGGGATCGTTAGACCATTGGATTCTAATTGCTCAAGGATCACATTTTGGTTATCACCTTCATATTCTGTTTCTTCAAAAATTAAACTGACATTATTGGCTTGAGCTTTTAAACTATTAGCAGCTAGATCACTTTCCCGTTCTTGAACTAAATATTGTTTTGCTGGTTTAGTTTCTAATACCGTCAGGGTATCACCAACACGAATAACCCCCGTATTTTTAATAATCACATTTTGTCCGAAATCGACATCACCAGTTTCATCTGAACGGAAGGTTTGCAGTGTTGCAAGTGGTTCACTGTGAGGATGTTTAATTCCTTTTTCTGGGCTAACGGTCGTTAAAATGCACCGGCTACATGGCCTATCTAATGTAAAGACGACATCACCAATTTGAATGGTTTTCCATGTATCTTCTTCAAAAGGCTTGGCACCTGTAATGATTAAATTGCCACGAAACTGTTCTAATTTAATGCTAGCAGGGCAACGGCGCTGTAGTTCTTGGACTGAAGCTTCGTTGATCAGTAAGAAAGGGTAGCCATCAGCAAAAGACATCGGCACATCTTGGTGTTCTTTGACACGGCGAGAAAGCTGTGGGCTCAGCCAGCGTAGTTGTACGGGCTCATCAAAAAAGGTACTTAACCAACTATTTATCGCTTCAGGCGCAATAAGTGCATGAAAATGATTGCCCCAAACTTCAGTAGGGCTCTGCTTATCGTTAAAGTCCTGATACAATACCGTTGCACTTTCGCCATTTGGTGCTCGCAAGTGAAGACCATTATTGAGCATTACCGGTGTAAAAAGTAACATTTGTGGATATTTTCTCGCCGTAATAAATTTACCTTCCAGCGTGGTTACCATAAAATTACGATCAAAAGTCAAACCGCTAATATCAGCGAAGGCGTGGGATAAACGAACTCCTCGCATAGATTTAACTGGGTGTGTGTAAAGGCGCGAAAGCGTTATCATTTTTTAATCCTTATAATTGTGCGTAGCAACTTTATGACAACTGCATAAGATTAGCTATAATGCGCAACAATTTTTCATCCAAATTGGTAATAAATACTATGAATTCTCTGTTTGCCAGCACAGCTCGCGGCCTTGAAGAACTACTGAAAACGGAATTAGAATCGCTTGGCGCTAGCCAATGCAAAGTGGCCCAAGGGGGTGTCTATTTTCAAGCCGACGAACGTGTCATGTACCAAAGCCTACTGTGGAGTCGGCTGGCATCGCGTATTTTATTGCCACTGAATGATTTTGATGTCTACAGTGACTTAGATTTGTACCTCGGTGTACAAGCTATCGACTGGAGTGAAATTTTTTCAGTCAATGATACTTTTGTTGTTCATTTTACTGGGACTAACGAAGAAATTCGCAATAGCCAATACGGTGCATTGAAAGTGAAAGATGCTATCGTTGACAGCTTCGTACGCAAGCTTGACCAGCGCCCTGATGTGGCTCGTCAACAAGCAGATATTCGTATCAACGTCTACCTGAATAAAGAAAGAGCCAGTGTGGCACTCGATTTAAGTGGTGATTCATTACATATTCGTGGCTACCGTGATTTGGCAGGCCAAGCGCCCTTAAAAGAGACACTGGCGGCGGCAATTATTAACCGCTCAGGTTGGCAGCAAGGAACCCCATTGGTCGACCCGATGTGCGGTTCAGGAACATTATTAATTGAAGCTGCAATGATGGCAACGGATAAAGCCCCCGGCTTACACCGTACGCATTGGGGTTTCTATGCGTGGTCTAAATTTAACGCGGAACTTTGGCGTGAATTAACTACGGAAGCACAAGTGCGTTTTCGCCAAGGTTTGAAAGAGACGACATCCCGCTTTTATGGTTTTGATATCGACAAGCGTGTACTTGAAATGGCTCGTGCTAACGCGCGTCGCGCAGGGTTACAAGATTTAATTACCTTTAAGCAAGGTGATGCAGCAGCATTAGAAAACCCAGTTAATACTGATACGCTAGGCACCATTATCAGTAACCCACCTTATGGTGAGCGTTTAGAAAGTGAGCCTGCTTTAATTGCGCTACATAGCCAGTTAGGGCGTATCGTGAAGGCCCGATTCCCCGGGTGGCGTTTATCAATTTTTAGTGCTTCTCCTGAGCTACTCAGCTGCTTGCAACTGCGTTCAGAGCGTGAGTTTAAAGCCAAAAACGGCCCTTTAGATTGCGTTCAAAAGAATTATCAATTAGCGGCTACACCGTCAGAAACCATTGCGGAAATTTCACCTGATTTTGCAAATCGTTTACGTAAAAATATCAAGAAATTAAGTAAATGGGCGAAGCAGCAAGGGATCGATTGCTACCGTGTTTATGATGCCGACCTACCTGAATACAATGTTGCGGTTGATATTTATGGCGATAAAGTCGTGATCCAAGAATACGCGCCACCGAAAACCGTTGATGAACGCAAAGCTCGTCAACGCCTATTTGATGTGATCACTGCAACAATGAATGTGTTAGAACTGACATCGAATCAGCTAGTGTTAAAAACGCGCCAGCGCCAAAAGGGCAAGCAGCAGTATGAGAAATTAGCACAAAAAGACGATTTCTTTTTAGTACAAGAATACAATGCGAAAATGTTGGTGAATTTGACGGACTATCTGGATACGGGGTTATTTCTTGACCACCGTATTGCCCGTAAAATGTTAGGCCAGATGAGTAAAGATGCGGACTTTTTAAATTTGTTCTGTTACACCGGTACTGCTACTGTGCATGCAGGGCTTGGTGGCGCGAAAAGCACCACTTCCGTTGATATGTCGCGTACATATCTTGAGTGGGCTGAAAAAAACCTACAAGCGAACGGGCTAACAGGTCGTCAACACCGTTTAATTCAAGCGGATTGCTTGAGTTGGCTGGCGAATAGCCAGGAACAATTTGATTTGATCTTTATTGATCCCCCAACATTTTCAAATTCAAAACGTATGGATGGTACATTTGATGTACAACGGGATCATATCCAGTTGATTACCCATCTAAAACGGTTATTACGCCGTGGTGGAACCGTGATGTTCTCTAATAACAAACGTGGTTTCAAAATGGATCTTGAAGCAATTAAAGAATTAGGATTACAAGCACAAGAAATCACAGCGAAAACACTGTCAGAAGATTTTGCTCGTAACCGTCAAATACATAACTGCTGGCTAATTAGCCACGCAGAGTAAGGATAGAATCAATGGCTTTAATTAATTTGTCGGGTGCATACCTTTCGTTTAGTGATGCACCTTTACTCGATAATACTGAAATTCATATCGAAGATAACGAACGTGTATGTTTGGTTGGCCGCAATGGTGCGGGTAAATCAACGTTAATGCGTGTGTTAACGAAAGAGCAGCCGCTGGATGACGGTCAATTAATTTACGAACAAGACTTGATTGTTGCTCGCTTACAGCAAGATCCACCGCGTAATATTGAAGGTACTATTTTTGATTTTGTGGCTGAAGGCGTTGCAGAACAAGCTCAGTACCTTAAAGATTATCACCATGTTGCGAAAGAGGTCGAAACCGACCCGAGCGAAAAAAATCTCAATAAATTAGCTGAATTACAAGAGGTGTTGGATAACCGTAATTTATGGTTATTGGACTCTCGTATCAGTGATGTACTGAAAAAACTTGGTTTACCTGCGGATGCAGAACTATCTTCATTATCAGGTGGTTGGCTACGTAAAGCGGCTTTAGGTCGTGCGTTAGTGAGTAACCCGCGAGTACTCTTTTTAGATGAGCCAACCAACCACTTAGATATTGAAACGATCCTTTGGCTGGAAAATTTCCTAAAAGACTTCCAAGGTAGCATCGTATTTATTTCCCATGACCGTTCATTTATCCGCAATATGGCAACGCGTATTATTGATTTAGACCGTGGGCAATTAGCGTCTTGGCCGGGTAATTATGATGACTACTTGGTGAATAAAGAAGAAGCTTTGCGTGTTGAAGAGATGCAAAATGCAGAATTCGACCGTAAATTAGCCCAAGAAGAGACGTGGATCCGCCAAGGTATTAAAGCGCGACGGACTCGTAACGAAGGGCGTGTTCGTGCGTTGAAAGCGCTACGCGTAGAGCGTTCAGAGCGTCGTGAAGTGATGGGCACAGCGAAAATGCAAGTGGGTGAAGCTGCCCGTTCTGGAAAAATTGTGTTTGAAATGGAAAATGTGAATTACCAGGTTGATAATAAAGTACTGGTAAAAGATTTTTCAGCTCAAGTATTACGTGGTGATAAAATCGCTTTAGTTGGGCCAAACGGTTGTGGTAAAACAACATTGTTGCGTTTAATGCTGGGGGATTTACAAGCAGATAGCGGACGAGTGCATTGTGGTACTAAGTTGGAAGTCGCTTATTTCGACCAGCACCGTGCGGCATTGGACCCAGATAAAACCGTGATGGATAACTTAGCGGAAGGCAAACAAGAAGTCATGGTGAATGGTAAGCCACGTCATGTTCTTGGTTATTTGCAAGATTTTATGTTTCCACCAAAACGTGCGATGACCCCTGTTAGGGCGCTTTCTGGTGGTGAACGTAACCGCTTGTTACTTGCACGTTTATTCCTAAAACCAAGTAACTTATTGATCCTCGATGAACCGACTAACGACCTTGATGTCGAAACTTTAGAGTTACTCGAAGAGTTAGTTGATGGTTACCAAGGAACGGTTTTATTGGTTAGCCATGACCGAGAGTTTGTCGATAACAGCGTGACAGAGTGCTGGATCTTCGAAGGTAATGGGGTCATTAACCGTTTTGCTGGCGGGTATTACGATGCTCAACAGCAAAGAGCACAAACCGTGAGTTTGAAAGCAGAACAAACAGGTAAAGTAGCTGGCCAAGATAAACCGACGAAACCGAAAGAAGCGGTAAAACGGTCAAATAAGCTCAGTTATAATTTATTACGTGAATTGGAACAATTGCCAGCAAAATTGGAGCAACTTGAACGTGATATTGAAACACTGCAAGCTCAAGTTGGTGATGCTGATTTTTTCAACCAACCACATGATGTGACAGAAAAAACGCTGAGTCAGCTATCTTCAAAAGAAGCTGAATTGGAGCAAGCGTTTGATCGTTGGCAAGAGCTTGAATTGCTGAAAAACGGCTAATAACGCTTTAATTAAAGGAGCAAATACACTTTGTGCAACCATGAGTCTCATGAACATGTGCTTTGTCCTCAGTGTGACATGTTGGTTGCGGTTCCTGAATTGGAGCAAGGAAGCAAGGCAACATGTCCACGCTGCGAAACCACATTGGTCTCAAAGTGGCGATATCCGTATAAGCAGCCAGCAGCATATGCATTCAGCGCATTAATTATGCTATTTGTTGCCTGCTTATTCCCCTTTGTTAAGATGGGCGCCGCAGGGATTGAAAATGAAATCTCGCTATTCCAAATTATTGAAATTATAGCCGCCACGCGCTATAGCGGTTTGGCACTCTTTTTTCTATTCTTTTCATTGATTATCCCTGCATTTTGCATGGTCACAATTATCCTTTTAGGGTTGCAAGTTCATATTCCTAAAGGCATTAAAGTGGTGATCACCCGTATTTTGTTCCAAATGAAAGCGTGGTGTATGGCTGAGATTTTTCTAGCGGGGGTCTTAGTCAGTTTTGTTAAATTAATCGCTTATGGCGATATTGGCATTGGGTTAAGCTTTTTACCTTATTGTGTATTTTGTATGCTGCAAGTGAGAGCTTTTCAATGCTTAGACCGCCATTGGCTATGGAACCGAATTGAAGCAGCACCGAAATTAGATAGGCCGTTAATCGTCGGCCAGACGGGTATTAAGCAAGATGTACGTTTATGTCTTGTGTGTACGGCAATTTTACCTGCTGAACAATCAAAATGCCCACGCTGCCACTCTCATGGTAGTGTACGGAAAAATCAAAGTTTACAATGGACTTTGGCACTTTTAGTGACATCAATTATGTTGTATATCCCTGCAAATGTGTTGCCAATGATGACCACAAATACGTTGGGAACAGCATTAAATTCGACCATTATTGATGGCGTCATCTTGCTGTGGGAAGACGGATCATATCCTGTTGCCATGGTGATTTTTATTGCCAGTATCATGGTGCCTACATTGAAAATGATTGGAATTGCATGGCTTTGCCTAGATTCCAAAGGGTACGGTAATCGCGACCCACATCGTATGCATTTTATTTATGAGTTAGTGGAATATGTTGGCCGTTGGTCAATGATAGATGTGTTTGTTATCACTATTTTAGCCTCTTTGGTTCAAATGGGGCAGTTGATGAATATTGTCCCTGCGATGGGGATTATTTTCTTTGGTGTGGTTGTTATTCTCACAATGTTTGCAGCGATGACTTTTGACCCTAGATTAACTTGGGATCGCTGTGAAAGAAAAAATGCAGTAAATACTGTTGAACAAGAAGGAGTCATCGGGTGACTGATAAAGAAACACCACAGGCCAATGCCAAAATTAGCAAGCTAAAAAGTTGGTCGCCTGTATGGGTGATCCCAATAGTGACAGTCTTGCTTGGTGCTTGGGTCTTATTTTACCACTTTAGCAACCAAGGCCCTGAAGTGACATTAATCACTTACAATGCCGAAGGAATAGAAGCGGGTAAAACCAAAATTAAAAGCCGCAGCGTTGATATTGGCGTTGTCGAAAGTGTGACACTTGATGATAACTTTAGTCGAGTGATCATTAAAGCGCGCTTGAATAACGAAATGAAAGAGTTGTTGCGTACCGATTCCGCGTTTTGGATTGTAAAACCGACAATCGGGCGTGATGGCGTCACCGGGCTGGGCACATTACTTTCAGGTGCTTATATTGAGCTTCAGCCGGGGTTAGCGGCAAAAGAGCATTTCGAGTTCACTCTATTGGATACTCCGCCTCTTGCATCACCAGATGCCAAGGGAATTCGTGTTGTATTGGTGAGCGATAAGGCAGGGCAGCTAAACCCGGGTGACCCAGTGTTATTCCGTGGTTATCGAGTCGGTTCTGTTGAAACCAGCGACTTTGATATGGATAAACGCGATATGCGCTATCAATTATTTATCAATGCACCTTATGACAAATTGATTAGTTCAAATGTACGTTTTTGGAAAGACAGCGGTATTGCTTTTGATATGTCATCCCAAGGTGTTCATGTTGAAATGGGCTCAATTGCTACACTGCTTACCGGTGGTGTAAGTTTTGATGTTCCAACGGGGTGGGTTCCTGGTGCAAATGTGAAGGAAAATACTGAATTCCAACTGTTTGACAACCAAAGCAGTATTCAAAATTCCTTGTATACACAGTATCAAGACTTTGTCTTATTTTTCTCAGACTCAGTGCGAGGCTTGCAACCAGGTGCACCGGTAGAGTTCCGTGGTATTCGTTTAGGTACCGTTGCACAAGTGCCTTTTTATACGGAAGGTTTAGACCAATCTCTGGATAATGACTTTAGAATTCCTGTTTTGATCCACATTGAGCCGGAACGTTTCTCTAAGGATGTCGGTAAGAACTTTAATTTGAAAAATGAATTAAATTTAGCCTTGAAAGATGGCTTGAGGGCATCATTAAAGTCAGGGAATTTACTCACTGGCGCATTATTTGTTGATCTAGATTTTGTGCAAAATGCAGAGCCTTATAAAGGCCCAACTGTGGTTGCTGGCTATAAAATCATCCCAACAACCAGTGCAGGCTTAGCGCAAATTCAACAAAAAGTCATTGCGGTGTTGGATAAAATCAACAATATGCCAATTGAACCGATGCTTAACCAAACAACACAAACATTGGCAGAAGGGCAGAAAGTTGTTAAAGAAGCTAATGCGATGTTGGCACAACTCAACAAAGTTATGGCGAGTAAAGAGTTCCAAAATTTACCTCATGACTTGCAAAAAACACTGCAAGAAATGAACCGTGCAATGCAAGGTTTCCAACCTGGTTCACCAGCCTATAATAAAATGGTGGATAACATGCAGCGTTTAGACCAAGTATTGAGAGAAGTTCAGCCACTTTTACGTACTTTGAATAATAAGAGTAATGCGTTAGTTTTCGAAGCTGAACCAACGAAGGATGTTGAGCCTAAAGGAGTGAAAAAATAATGAGATATTTACTATCGATATTTGTTTTATTATTGGCAGCTTGTAGTAGTACTCCAGAGAAAAAGTACTACCAATTGCCAATGAAAACTCCTCAGACACAATCTGCAGAGGTGATGAATAAAGGCCAAGTATGGTTGCAACGCATTATGTTATCAGATGTGCTGACATCAAATGGGATTACCTACCAGACGACAGATGTCAGTTATACCAATGCAAGTACACATCTATGGGCTAGCCCATTAGAGCAACAGCTTGGTCAGTCGATGGTGAGTGAATTATCTGCAGCGTTACCTGAAAAACTGGTGTCTTTGCAGCCATTACAGAACTCACCGGATACACTTGATATTACTTTAACAGCCTTTAATGGGCGATATGACGGCAAAGTATTAATCCAAGGTTTTTGGACTTACTCTCATGATAAAAATGTGATCCGCCGTAATTTTGATGTGCAGCTAGACCAAAATGAAGATGGCTACCCTGAGCTGGTTCGTACGTTATCGATGGGTTGGCAACAAGTGGCTGAGAGTATTGCGAAAGAGATAGATAAATACTAATCTTTGGTTATTACTTAAGTAATTTATATTAAATGCACCTTGAATATATGTGGTTTATATATTCAAGGTGCATTTTTAATTTAATTAAATATAGATATTCTTTTAATTTATATATTAGTGAATAATAATTGCTTTTGTTCTCTAATATTATGATAAATAAAAGAATGTTTTTATTTTAAATTAAAATCAATAGGTTATGTTAATTGTCATATACAAGTCACATTTATGCCATTTATGACAAATATATGAAAATCTTTACTTGATTTTTTTATCAACGGGCGCTATTTCTATAGGGTACCTATTAAAAATAGTAGGTGCTGTTTTCTTTTCCATTTAAATGATGAGGGAAGTAAGGCATGAAAAGACAGAAGCGAGACCGTTTAGAAAGAGCTTTATCAAGAGGTTATCAAGCAGGTTTAGCAGGGCGCTCTAAAGAGTTGTGCCCGTATCAAGCAGTAGATGCTCGGTCGCATTGGCTAGGTGGTTGGCGAAAGGCGATGGAGGATCGAACCATAGCGGTGGTGTAACCCCCCACATTCTTTGATCGTTTAGCTTAAATAACCTGTACTCGTTTTCTTGAGTATTTTTCGGGTTTTTAAGTTTAAGATATCAATTCATTTAAGAACCTCCGCGATTGCGGAGGTTTGCATTTCAAATGTTTAGAATGCGCTCGTATCTTTAAAAAGACCCACTTTTAAGTCCGTTGCAGTATAAATTAATTTACCGTCAACTAATACTTCACCGTCAGCTAACCCCATGATCAGCTTACGGTTGATCACGCGCTTAAAGCTGATGCGGTAAGTGACTTTTTTCGCAGTAGGCAGAACTTGGCCAGTAAATTTAACTTCGCCAACACCTAAAGCACGTCCTTTACCTTCACCACCGAGCCAGCCAAGGTAGAAGCCAACTAGCTGCCACATTGCATCGAGGCCCAAACAGCCTGGCATGACAGGGTCGTTTGTAAAGTGGCAGCCAAAAAACCAAAGGTCTGGATTAATATCCAGTTCAGCTTCCACATAACCTTTGTTAAATGTACCGCCATCTTCAGTCATACTGACGATACGATCCATCATCAACATGTTTCCTGATGGGAGTGGAGGACCATTTTCTCCAAATAACTCGCCTTTACCAGAAGCAATTAAATCATCTTTTGTGTAGGATCCGCGTTTCTCAACCATGTTCTTAAGATAGCCTTTATTATGTGTAGGGCTACAGGATAGCTTACACTTGTACGCTGAACAACTCCGATCTGCTATTTTTTACGCAATCTTTACTTAACTAATCCATTTTAAGAACCAAGGAAGTCTGGCTTTATCAGGTGAGTTTGCTTGATTGATTCGTTCTTGAATTAAAGCTAACAGGTGTACATTTTCTTCTTCAGCTTGTTGTTCAAAGTAAGGTTGCTTAGTCAGTAAAGTAATGGCTTGGGCGACATGTTCAACAGGCCAAATATGGAATTGGCCTTCTTGTACGGCTTCAACGACAGCTGATTTAGTACATAAGTGGCGAACATTTGCCATTGGGATAATGACACCTTGGTTGCCTGTTAACCCACGCTTTTCACAGACATCAAAGAAACCTTCAATTTTTTCATTCACCCCGCCAATAGGTTGAACATAGCCAAATTGGTCAACCGCACCTGTGATAGCAACTTGTTGATCAATAGGCTGTAGTGATAATGCGCTAATTAAAGCGCACAGTTCTGCGAGTGATGCGCTATCACCATCAACTTCACCATAAGATTGCTCAAAGACGATAGAGGCGGAGAAAGGCTGAGGTTGCTCTAATTTAAGCTCGTAATTTAAATAGGCTTGCATGATCATCATGCCTTTGGCATGGATATTCCCACCCAGCTCTGCTTTACGTTCTACATCTGTGAATTCACCGTCACCTAAATGTGCGACACAGGTAATACGGGATGGCTCACCAATGGCGTCAGGGTGCCCTGGATATTGCAAGACAGACAAGCCATTAACTTGGCCGATAACTTCGCCCTCAGTTTTAACGAAGATTTGTTCTTGCAGAATATCGTCCTGAGTACGTTCAGCAAGAAAACTGTGGCGCCATTGGCGGTTTTCATTTGCTTGCTTAAATGACTCTTGAGTCAACAAATGGTTAACATGGTAATGGCTGGCATCAACAAGAGAGCGAACTAACCAAAGAATATCAAGAGGAAGATTAAATTTATCCTCACAGTAACGTACAGCTTGTTGGATAAAAGGGACCCATCCATCAGGCGAAATATGTGGTAATTTATTGGAGTCAATAATGGATTTTATATAACGCATCCATAAGCTCAATTGTTCCTCATCTTCGAAGAACATAACAGGCTCATATTCGCCATAAATAGCGCAGCTAAATAGCTCCGGTGATGTAAATTCAAATTCTTCTAAAGCTAATCTATCACCAACAATAATAACTTTAAGCTCTAAAGGTTGTGGCTCAATTTCAATCGGTAAAGGCTGATTTTCAGAATAAGGCAACCATTCAAGTTGTTGACGGTTAACCATATTTTTTAGGCGAGCCCACATTAAAGGTTGGTTGATTAATGCGCTAGCTGCGATAACTAAGATCCCGCCATTAATTTGGTGAAGTAATCCTGGCACTAAATTCAATGAAGGGGTGACATAGCCAAATAATTGTTCGGGTTCTATCCAACTACGGTAAGCGATTTTTTCATGAGAAGAGAAACGGCTTTTAACACCACTTTTCCACTGAAAAAGACGGCTATCTTCAGATAATTGATAATCACCATCAATGGTATTTATCTCTGCCAGTAAGGGGGTAATTGCATTAGCATAAAGGCTAAGATACGCCTCACTTTCATCAGACTTGATAAACATAAAGCGTGTTTGGGCAAATTCATCAACGAAATGTTGTAAGCCATCAGATAGCCTAGGCTGAATATCTGATAAAACTGTAGGGGTCAACGTTTCTGAAGATACAAATTTCGTCTGAAATGACGATAAGTTAGGAATTAGGCCTTGCCATGTTAGTTCTTGACTGATCACTATAATTATCTGCTATTAATAGGGTTATAAATAAAATGCCTGCCAATAAGCTGGGCGTATATGCCTGAATAAGGTTTATTTAATAAATTTGCTAAATAACATTGTTTGTTTTATAAACAAATTTCAGGCTCATTCATTACCCAATGGGCAAGCTTGCTATATTAGCCTTTGATAGGCAATCTTGCAGCAATAATTGTTGAATTATCGACTAGAATAACGAAAACATAAATACAATTGGTAGTGTCATTGGCCAAGTTAAGCCAATAAGTATGGCGCTCAGTAAGCGCATAAAACAGTTAGGGTCTTTTGTTACGAGTAGGGTAAATAGCATTGCGCATACACCGCCAATCCCATAGATGACGAGTATGTATTCAAATGTGGACATGCAGTTTTATTAATTTGTTAACAGATAGGGGCAGATTGTACACTATTTTTACAAGGGTAGGTTATCTTCTTTATTGAAAGAGTGAATATTCCACTAAATCGAATATCTGCTTGAGTATTTTGTATATAATCTTGCTAATATAAAGATAGGTTCAATTTTCTTCAGGAAAAATTATGAAATATCAGCAGCTTGAAAATCTTGAATGTGGCTGGAAATGGGAATACCTCGTCAATAAGGCAAGGGGTGGCGAAGCAATTACCCGCTATATAGAAAGAAGCGCAGAAAAAGAAGCGATAGACTTGCTGCTAAAAATGGAAAATAGACCGATTGATGTACTAAAGTGGATCACTCTGCATATGAATCCAGAGCTTGATAATCGAATGAAACAGAGTATTCGAGCGAGGCGCAAGCGTCATTTTAATGCAGAACACCCACATACACGTAAGAAATCAATAGATTTAAACTTTTCGGTGTGGCAGCGTTTGTCTAATCTTGCTGTGAAGCGTAATAAGACGTTGTCTGAAACTATTATTCAGTTGATTGAGGACGCGGAACATAAAGATAAATATGAAAGCCAGATGAGCTCATTGAAACAAGATTTACAAGCTATCCTTGGGACACCAAAGGGAACGGATAATTAAAAAAATCAGTGATGAGCGTCATTGCATCGTGTGTGTCCAAGCAAGATACCCTTATTACAGAATTAGATTTTTTAAAAGTAAATTTTTGGGTTGTACTTATTTTGTTATTTCTGATGATAAAAAACCCCAATATTCATTGGGGTTTTTGTTTTTCAGTTCGAAATTCAAACTAGGGCTAAGAATTAAGCACCTGGTTGAGTTACAACTTCAGTTGTACCTTGGATTTCGATTTCAACGCGACGGTCTGGCGCTAAACACTCGATCAGAGCAGCACGGCCTTTAACATCGTCACATTTGTTACCAGTTACTGGATCTTCTTTACCACGGCCTTCTGCAGCGATTGCGCTAGCTGGAACGCCTTTAGCAACTAAGTAGTCAACTACAGACTGAGCACGTTTTTGTGACAGTGGCAGGTTGTAGTTTTGTGAACCGATACGGTCAGTGAAACCAACTACCAGTACGCGACCTTGAGTTGGGTCGATGCTGCTCAGTTCGTTGTACAGCTCATTCAGAGCTTCTTGACCTTCTGGTTTCAGGCTTGCTTTGTTGAAGTTAAACAGAACGTCTGAACGCAGAGTAAAGCGTTTGTTTTCAACAACTGGAGCTGGAGCAACAACCGGAGCTGGAGCAACAACTGGAGCATCAGCTTGACCGAAACGGTAAGCAACACCAACGCTCAGCATGCCGTTGTCTGGACGAGTACCGATGTTGTCTTTGTCACCTAAGTTGCTAACCCATTGGTAGTCTAAACGAGTAGCCCACTCAGGAGTGATTGCGTACTCAAGACCCAGTGCGTATACAGGTGCAACGCCAGTGTCAGTTTCTTTGTAGTTACGTTGGTTAGCTTTAGCTTCTGTACGGTAAACCATACCACCTAAACGAGTGTAAACGTCTAAGTCATCCATGATTGGATAGCTTAATTTAGTAGTTAATGAAACACCCATAGATGTTAAGTCGCCTTTGTCAGCGCCTTTGTATTTCATTTTACCAAACCAGTCATAACCTAATTCGAAGCCCATGTACTGGTTGTATTGGTAACCAGCAAATGCACCCGCACCTAAAGTATCACGTTCGGTAGAACTACCTACTGAAGGGCCATCGTTAGGAGTGAATTTAGTGTCTTCATAGTGAGACCAACCTAATTTAGCACCGGTATACCAAGTGTTATCTTTTGGAGCTGCTTGTGCAACGGTTGCAAAAGCTGCTACTGCCACTGCTACTGCGATAGCTGTTTTTTTCATTTTTACGCCTCGTTATCATCCAATATTGGCTTGGCTTCGCTGAGCCTTATTATATGCCATTGGTTTAATTTACTTGCTAGGTTTCGCAGACATTATCTACAAAAAAATAAGAAAAGTAAAAAAATAATGCCATAAGCCGAACAAGCTAAAGTCTACAACGAACTTAAAAAGATACAAGTAGAGTGAGCAATAATCGTTAAAAAAAGTGTTTTTTTAGTGTATAAATCAGAGAGATATGTATATTTTTAGCAATGATTATTTTTAATCTATCTGATTGATCTACAATACTTTTAATTTAACTTTAGAGACAAATATGTCTAAAGGTTAAATTTAGTAAGAAAATTCTTAATCTTGCCTAGTGGTAATGATTTGAATGAATTTTTAAGTGGTTTGACTGTCTTGCTTGTGTACTAACCATATCATATGTTTTCTGTGGGCGCATAATTAAACCGATAGAACGGCCTTCTTGAGCAGCATATTGCAAACGAATAAAATCTTGCTCGCTTATTTCCGGCAGCCACCCCAAAACCACACTATAATTACCACTTCTTAATGCTTTTTCCATGGCATCAATCGTAGTGATATCTTCCATATGATTTAATTGCATAACTTTATTGGTGGGTATACCTGATTGTTCTAACCAGTGTTTACTGAGTTTTTTATTAGGACTTAGCCAGAGTAACCAGCGTGATTGAACCCCAAACTGGCGAAGCATGGGTAATAAAATGTAATCCATAATAGGGTGTTTTTCATCGTAAACAAGTTCGCTCACCATACCTTGTTGCATAGAGCTGTTAGTAAGCCCTGTCGCAGGGATTGATTGTGCGTAATTATTAAGAGAATGTTCTGTTGAGTTGTTCCAAGAATAGATGCTCATAATTTACCTCGTTACAATGCTGTATGAACATACAGTAACTGTATATCCATCCAATATCAAGACTATTTTTTCAAAGCGCTTCGCAACTTTGTTGTTTTTTTCTGCATTCTTCTTGGCATTTTTTATGGATGCTCTCAAAATTGGTTATGCGTAATTATCTGTAAAAAAAGAAATTATAAAATTAATTTTCTCAAGGATGAAAATTGAGCATACCCAAAAAGGAGTTTGGTAATGTTGTTAGAAGAAGAAAAAAATTTTTATTTATCCCGTTTGTTAAGTCAGTTTGGCGAGTTAAAACGTAAAAATCATTTCGGTGGGTTTTGTCTATTAGTCGATGATGCAATTGTAGGGTTGGTACTCGACGGTTGTTTTTATTTGCGTGGCTGCTTAGTGGCAAGAAGTCACTTTGAAGCGTCAGGGTTTAATCGATTAGTTTATACTAAAAAAGGCATTCCATTGGAAATGCGTTACTACCAACTTTCGGAACAAGTTTGGCATGACGAGTCCTTGTTTCTTCAATATATTGAGCTGGCATACCGTTCAGCTATCGAGGAATTAAAACAAAAGCAATCAATGACTATGCGTATAAAAGATTTGCCTAATATGAATATGTCGGTTGAGCGCGCACTAGGGAAAATCGGTGTATCTCATGTTGATGATTTGCGTTTGATGGGCGCAAAGGCTTGTTTTATGAAGTTAAAAAAACATGGTAGGAATAACCCCAGTATTAAGTTACTCATTGGCTTAGCCGCTGCAATAGAGGGGTGCCATAGTGCTGTTTTACCCAAGGATATCAAACAAGAGTTAATCGCTTGGTATAATAGTTTTGAGTTGACGTCAGCCTAAACCTGCGAAAGTGGACTGGTATTTTTGTAGTTAATATTACATTACGCCATATGAAGATGGGCGGGTATTTAGAATTTCAATACCCGCTCATCGGTATATTTATGACGCACTAATGGTTCGAATTATTTGTTTTATCTCAGGAATTAGTTCGAGCAATAACTTAGTTTGTTCCATGATAAGTAACGTTTTTTCGTCATCACTGGTTGAAATGTTATCTATGCGCTGCAATAAACTGTGGCGAAGTTTATCTGATTTTTCATCAATAACGAGTGGGTCAATGGTTGTGATTTGTAGCGATGATTCAACATAACAAATAGCGTCGTTGAGTAATGAAAGATTACCTTCATTTTGCATTTTTTCACGATGCGCACCTAATGCAGAGATATAGCTGAGTAAAGTGTGGTTTAAGCAGAGAAGGCGAAAAGCTTGTTCTTGAGTGATTCGATAAGACTTAGGGTCAGAAGCCATATTGGAGACAATAGAAGCGAATTCTGCATCATTATTATGTGCGTCTCTTCGTGCGATTCGATATTCAAGGCGGTTGTCTTTACCTTGGTAGTACTGTTGTAAAATAGCATCTAAATAACGGCAGTTGCTATCCATGGTTTTTTGTATGACCTGGGGAAGTTGACGGAATTTCCAGTCAGGCCAAATGAAGCTGACGGCAAGTAATGCAATAAAGCAACCAATTAATGTGTCAATGATCCGTGGAAGTGCAACGTCAAACCCTTCGCCAAGTAGGTTAAAACAAAACAAGACGAGTAGCGTGATAAATAAGGTTGCTTGGGCGTATTGGCTACTGCGAAACATAAAGAACAGTAAACCAGAAATAACGATTAGCGTGAGTTGGCCTTCCATTGAAGGGATTAAATTCAGCAAGGGTAAGCCAATGAGAATACCAACAATCGTGCCTATTATACGTAGAGCTAAACGGCGTTTAGTGGCGCTGTAGTTAGGTTGGCATACAAATAAGCTAGTGAGTAATATCCAATATCCTCTTTCCATATCAAATAGTTGGATGATGATATAGCCAGTACAAAGGAGAATTGACATTCTGACCGCATGGCGAAATAAAGAGGATTTCGGGGTTAAATGGTGTTTAACTCGCGAAATAATATCACTAATACCTGATAACGATTCGTCAGATAATTGCTCTATTTGTTTATTATTTTGCTGCCATGTACTTTGCTCAAGGCTTAGGCCTTTAAGTTGAACGTCAATGCCTTTTAAGTTTTTAAGCAAGTTATACAGAGCTTTAATTTCATGAAGCTCAGGTGATTGCTGTTTTAGTAGCTGTAGCGATTTTTCAATGTAAGTGAAGGTACGTTCAAAACGAGGGTTATGTTGGTATTGTTTACGCCATAAAACCGATTGAGCAACTTGCTGGCAGGCTCTTGCTTGCATGGTTAGTAGGCGTTGGAAACGAAATAAAATATCACAATGACGTAAAGTACGGCTAAGTTGTTGGTATTGTATGTGAGATGAACTTGCTCGTTCGTGAATATCTTGGGCAACAAAATAATAATGCAGTGAATTTCGCGTGCCTTTTTGTCCCCGATCTCCTTTTAATCGGCTCAGTAATGCAATTTTAGCTTGGTTCATGGTGCTAACTAAATGACTGTTTACTAAAGCTAAATCATAAACTGAACGTTGGTAGTCATCTTCTAAGTCTGGGTCAAATAAGTTGGCTTTTGCATCTAGATAAGCTGAAAGTTGCTGGTAGCATTGGGTTATTGCATCTTGTAGTGGCCTAACAGGAAATAAAATATGGCCAATCAAAGTTAAGATATTATACCAAATTGCCCCTGTGAGTAATAATGCAGGTTGTTGGTACCAAGTATCAAAAATAGGTACACCGAGCATGGTATAAATGGCAATTAACAGTGCACCAAATGCGATGGTTGCGTATCGCTGCCCTAAAGCACCAAGAAGAATAAAACCACACGTGGAAAAGGCGAGGCCAAAAAAGAAAAACAAAGGGTATGGAAACAGCAGTTCAATTGAAACGGATGCAATAAAAAAACAAAAAAGTGTAATAATTAAATTTTTTATTCTGCCAGTTAGCCTATCATCTAAGTCAGTCAGTGCTGCAGCAACCACGCCCAAGGTAAGTGGGATAGTGATTTTAGGCTCTTGGTTTAATAACCACGGCACCAAGGTTGCGCCTGTCAGGGCTATAAAGATTCGGATATAATATAAAATATGGCTGTTATATAGCACACGACGATAACTGGTAAGCAGTGTTAGCACAAAGTACCTCAAAGGTAAGACAAGCCCTAATCTATATAGGATAGCTTGTTTGCAAGGAATAAAAAACCGTTTGGAATCAAGCCAACCGTATTTTTGTCATTGATTTTCTCAGGTGCAGGACGTATGGAACTGAAATCAACACAGATTGGACAGCGTCTGGCTCAGCATCCCTACAATCGGGTTCGCTTGCTCAACGCAGGTATTGAAGTGAGTGGTGAAAACCACCAATATCTTATCCCATTTAATGAACTCATTGATATTCGTTGTAAGAGAGGGATTGTTTGGGGGGAGTTAGAATTTGAAATTGTGAATGAGCAGGTTGTTCGTTTACATGGTACGGAATGGAAGCAAACTCAGCGCTTTTATCATTACTTAAATGAAAAATGGCAACAATGGAGCACTGAAATGAGCCACGTCAGTGCTAGTGTATTGAGTGAATTAGTTAATTCGATTGAACAATTGACGCAACAAGATCATTGGTTGACGTTGCGCCACTTAGCCGAGATAAAAGATAAAATATCACAGAAATTCTCATCGCTACCTATGCCTTTGGCGCGCCTTTTATTATTTGAAAATTGTGCACCACAATATCACGAATGCTTAAATTGGCTAAATAATGGCCAAAACTGTCGACGGCAAATTAACGATCACTGGTGTGAGTCTGTCTTAGTTCACTATCACGATTTTTTCCAGCAAGTAGAAACATCACCACTCAATTATTCACAGTCTTTATCTGTAATTAATGGTGAGGATAACGTATTAGTACTGGCGGGGGCTGGGAGTGGTAAAACATCAGTCCTCGTGGCTAGGGCTGGCTGGTTGATCTTGCGAGGTTTGGCAAAACCAGAACAAATCCTATTGTTAGCTTTTGGTCGCAAAGCGGCAGATGAAATGAATGAACGTATTCATTCACGACTACAACAAGATATTGAAGCAAAAACTTTCCATGCTCTTGCTTTACACATTATTCGTGAAGGTAGCAAAAAATCGCCAGTAATTAGTGAGTTAGAAACTGACACTCAAAAACGGCAAACACTATTATTAAATGAATGGCGAGAACAATGTTCAGCAAAGAAAGCACAAGCAAAAGGCTGGCGAGAATGGCTTTCTGAAGAATTGCAGTGGGAAATTCCAGACGGTGAGTTTTGGAAAGACGAAAAATTAAGCAATAAAGTGGCTGCTAGGTTAGACCGTTGGCTAAGCTTAATGCGTATGCATGGCGGTAGCCAGAAGGACATGATTGATAATACGGAAGAAGAAATAAGGGACCTTTTCCAAAAGCGCATTCGTTTAATGGCGCCGTTATTGAAAGTGTGGAAAAGCGCTTTGAAAGATGAAGGTGCAATTGATTTTTCTGGATTAATTCATCAGGCCATTAATATTTTAGAGAAAGGGCGTTTTATTAGCCCATGGAAACATATTTTAGTCGATGAGTTCCAAGATATTTCGCCTCTTAGAGCTAAATTATTGCAGGTACTACGACAGCAGAATAAGCAAACGACGTTATTTGCTGTTGGAGACGATTGGCAGGCTATCTATCGGTTTAGTGGTGCAGAATTAGACTTAACAACATCGTTTGAGCATAACTTTGGCATTGGAGAACTTTGCGCTTTAGACACCACTTATCGTTTTAATGAGCGTATTGGTGAAGTGGCTAACCAGTTTATTTTACAAAACCCAATGCAGCTAGATAAACCATTGAATAGCTTAACGAAAGGGAATAAAAAATCGGTTGTTCTTCTTTGTGAGGATGCCTTTGAACGTTTGTTGGACAAAATGAGTGGCTATGTGCTTGATGATGAAACGGTATTAGTGCTAGCCCGCTACCATTATTTAAAACCTACTATTTTAGATAAAGCCAAAACTCGTTGGCCAAAATTAAATATTCAGTTTATGACGATTCATGCCTCAAAAGGGCAGCAAGCAGACCATGTCATCATTTGTGGTCTGAATAGCGGAAAGGATGGTTTCCCTGCTCCTGCGCGCGAATCAATCATTGAGCGAGCTTTATTGCCTAAACCAGAAGATTTTGATCACGCAGAAGAAAGACGTTTGCTGTATGTCGCATTAACACGGGCTAAGCAGCAAGTTTGGTTACTCTATGACCCAGAAAAACCGTCAGAATTTGTTGATGAACTCAAGCAATTGGGCGTTCCAAAGCAAAAGAAACCTTAAGGTAATCTTATTTTGTATTAAGCGCCAGAATGCTGTGGCGCTTAATATTGGTAGATTAGTTAGTTCGTTTATTTAAATAGCTTTCGTAATCAGGAATAACGACGTCTATTACATTATCAAAATAGGGTGATGTGATTAAAAAATCAGCAGTTGCAGGGTTGGTCGCGACAGGAATATTCCAAACTGTAGCCAAACGTAGCAATGCTTTAACATCAGGGTCATGAGGTACAGCGTTAAGAGGGTCCCAGAAGAAAATCAAGAGGTCGATTTTTTGTTCTGCGATCATTGAGCCTATTTGCTGGTCTCCCCCCATAGGGCCACTTAGCATACTGGTGACCGGCAACCCAGTGTGCTGGTGGATTAAATTACCTGTTGTGCCGGTTGCGTATAATTTGTGAGTTTGGAGCCGTTCATTGTTTTTCTTAGTCCAAGATAATAATGAAGGTTTACAGTGGTCATGGGCAACCAAAGCAATATTTTTTGAGGCTGTAATTTTACGGGTTGTTGATTCCATGATATTCCCTTAAGTAAGATGCGAGATAAACATCTTTAAAAATTGAATGAGCAAAGATATACAACATATATCATAATGCTAGTGAATAGTTTATAGGTTTTGGGAGATATTTTGATGAGAGATCAAGAAATTGCTGAAATTTTAAAGTGTGTTCGAACTATTGCTTTAGTGGGAGCGAGTGATAAGGCAAATAGGCCGAGTTATGAAGTTATGGAATATCTTTTGCATCAAGGCTATACCGTTATTCCAGTGAGCCCCAAATTGGCAGGGCAAACTTTATTAGGGCAGCTTGTATACGAAAAACTTAGTGATATACCAGAGCCTATTGACATGGTCGATGTGTTTCGTAATGCAGAAGCTGCAGTAGGAGTGGCCAGAGAAGCAGTGGAAATTAAAGCTAAAGTTTTGTGGTTACAAAAAGGGGTGATTAGTGAAGAAGCACAGCAAATCGCTTTGCAGGCTGGTTTGCAGTTTGTTATGGATAAATGCCCAAAACAAGAAATACCTGCTTTAGGTCTTGAAAAATAAAGTATTTCTAGCGTTAAAAAAGTAAAGCAGCTAGTGAGCTGCTTTACGGTTGCGTTCATAAATAACAATATAAATATTTGAAGGTTAGTTGCGAAGGCGAGGTGCTTGCAACTGAGACCTTATTGATTCCGCTAGTTCATCCATTGATGGTTGCTCTGGATGGTCTTCTACGGTTTCATAAGTAATTTGAGCTTCAGCCAAATAAGTATGAACAGCATCCCCATTGTCATCTTCCATAACAACATGATACCAAGGTAGATCGCGTAGTGTGCTGTTAGCGGCAATATCATCATCATGTGGTTGTTCGAGCGAATACTCAGCGTCTACATCGACAACAACGCCTAAGTAGCCGAGAAGTTTGTGTCTAACTTGTTGCCCGATTCCATATTTACTGGTGATCATCATAGCGACCTCCTAAAAGCCTTGCTTATACTTCAAACTATATGTGGGCAGTGCTACGCGTTTTCAAGCTAAGATATAGACAATTATCAATAACGCAATACACTGTCTTTATACGTAACGATCAAAAGCAGTGCCTCATTTAGCAGATTATCTGTTCAATGAATAAAAAACAACTGTTAAAAGAAGGTATCAATACATTATGCTCTGACAATGGAGGCTCACATGATTACATCAGGTCGATATTTTTATATTTATGGTCGTGTTCAAGGGGTTGGGTTTCGTTACCAGACCTATCATTGGGCTAATCAGAATGGCATAAAAGGCTTTGTGTGTAACCGGGATGACGGTAGTGTTAAGCTAGCTATTTATGGCTCAGAGCAAGATATTGAGTTTGTTGATGAGTGGCTGAAAGCTGGGGGGCCTCCAGGGGCAAAGGTAGACCATTTTTTTACCGAAAACTGGAAAACCGAGCCAATAGCGGACTTTAGTGTCCGCTATTAGCGGAAATTAAATGCATTTCACCGGTTTTGGCAGGCCTGCAAGTTTAGTCGCTTGTTTAGCAGGACCTTTAGGAAATAACCGGTATAAATAACGGCTATTGCCTTTTTCTTCCCCAAACTGCTGGGAAACTGCTTTAACTAACATACGAATAGCAGGAGAGGTATTAAATTCCAAATAGAAATTCCTGACGAAACGGATAATTTCGAGGTGTTCATTGGTAATTTCAATATCTTCTTGCTGTGCGAGTAAAGGAATTAATTCTTCACTCCATTGTTGGCTGTCAAGCAGGTAACCTTGCGCATCTGTTTCTATTTCTTGATTATTAAAAACCAACATACTCTTTTTCAACTCAAATAAAATTAGAACGTAAATTTAGCAAAAATAGAGATGTAACCCAAGTAAAGTCGTTAGAATGTTGATATTTTCGCCTAACAGTATGAAAGACGTATATTTTTAAAGCGAATGATCACATTAGGGGTTTACATCCAATGAGAGGATGTTTATAGTGCACGTCATTGCGGAGGGGTGGCCGAGCGGCTGAAGGCAGCGGTCTTGAAAACCGCCGATGGGAAACCATCCGAGAGTTCGAATCTCTCCTCCTCCGCCATCTTCACTTCTAGTAACGTCTTACAAAGTCTTCCAATCCCAAGTAAATCAAGCATTCTAGCGAAATTACACACTACCGAACCTACTAACGTCTTTCTAAATCCTCTACAATTTGTTGTATAGTTTTTTGTATAGAAATTCCCTCTACAATTTTCCTGTAGATAAATCCTACACGCTGGCATTATCGCTGCTATCATCTTTTATATCGTTTTGATTGGTGCAATACTGGGGTATTAGGTTACTTTTACTTAAATATCGGATGATTCTCATATGTCTAATAATTAAAATGGTAATATCCACTTCGGCGGATTTTTTAAAATTATTACCGAACTGTTATTTTAATAAGCCATGAATATATTTTGATTGTTTTAAGGCTAATTATTACTTATCCATCTACGGTGGCTTCATGGGTAATTGTTCTAATTCGCGTAGTTCTTTTTTGAGTGGCTTTCTTTGATTAAAATGTTGATGTGCATTAAAAGCAATTGCTTGTGTTATTAATATCTCATAAGGTGGATTATCCATCTGTAAAATGGTTATTTTGTACATTTATAACTATTAATGCTTCGTTTATAACATTTTATTAATTTAAATATGAATAAGACGGAATAGTTACAGTATTTTTTAGTATTCAATATAAGTAGAGAAAAATTCAAACGGAATGATAAACCAAAGGTTTGATGTGTATCAGAGGATACAAATAGTAACTTGTTGTAACTGTTTTATAAATATATTATTTAGTATCTTAACTCCATGGATTTATCAAGATGAATAAATTATTAATTCCTGCTTTTTGTATTGCGTCTTTATCTGGGTGTGCGGTAACTGAGTATAACTATGTCCCTGACTCACAAAAAATCAGTGAACCTAAAATAGGCCAGGTCAACCATATTACAGTAGGGCAACCCTTAGTAAGAGAAGGCAATATTAGTGAAATAGACGGAATTAAAGTATTAAACCCAGTACAGATAGATTTGGCTTACAAAATTATCCCCGGTGTATTCAAGAAAGTGGGTTCAAGTGATAAAGGCGATTTTTATATGCCAGACCAAATCGTTGATTCTGGCTCGGTCACTGTTGAGGTTTTAGGGCAACCGTGGAATTCACTTTTAATTAAAAAAGGGTCTGGTCCTAATGAGATCTGTATCGTGACAGATGTTAATGTCGCTGTTTGTAGTGATAAAGCACAAATCGAACAGGTAAAACTAAATAATTCTGATGGTAATTCATTTGAACAAGCCTTAATTTTCAATGGGATAAATGACAAGGTTGTCGATGTTAGTTATCAGAAAATAGGTTCAAATATTGAAAATCAAGGATTTGGAGATAATATTCAGTATAATCTTAAGAATAGCGATATTATTTCTTATCGAAATGTAAAATTAAAAATTATCGATAGTTCAGAAAATTCATTAACCTATACGGTGATAAGTAATTTTTCTGACAATTAATGTGCATCACATTAATGAACTAGTTGAAAACAGCGTTAAACTAAATTTAGTCTCTAGTTAAGCGCTGTCGCAGCATCTTTTCTCACTTTATTCTTATTTTAACTTCAAAATATTTGGATCACATCGACAATTGAAGAATATTGTCTTTTCAGCATACCTCACATACTCTAAGTTAAATTGATTTAACGTAGAGGCGTTATTTATGATGAATATCCAATCCAATCACAATAGCTTTTTTATTTTATCTGATGACAAGCAAACGCGCCTTGCCGAAATAACTTTTGTTTATACTGGTGACGACTTAGTGATTATTGACCATACAGTGGTTGATGAAAGCTTAAAAGGACAGGGCATTGCAAAGCGATTAGTTGCTAAGGTTGTTGAGCGAATGAGAGAAGAAGGGCGAAAAATTATTCCATTATGCCCTTTTGCAAAAGCAATATTCGATAGAACACCTGAATACAGTGATATCCGCCAATAATATCTGTTAATTACTGATGAGGTAAGCATGAGTATTCAACATAATGATAAAATACCTGATTTACAGTTGATTACAGCACGTTCGAAAGATGTTGGTGGGCTTCCTGTTGCACGAGTTTTACCGACAAGAGAGCGGAGACTAATAGGTGCTTGGTGTTTTCTTGACCATGCAGGGCCTACGGTTTTTAAAGGCGATTCAGAGGGGATGAAGGTATCACCTCACCCTCATACAGCTTTACAAACATTCACTTGGATGATTGAAGGTGAGGTATTACACCGAGACAGTCTTGGCTATGAACAGGTTATTCGGCCAGGGCAGGTCAATTTAATGACAGCGGGTCATGGGATCAGCCATTCTGAAGATACCCATGGAGAGAGTCGCCAGTTACATGCAGTGCAATTGTGGATTGCTTTACCTGAAGCAGTTAAAGATATTGCCCCTCGTTTTGACCATTATCCTATATTGCCACGTTGGTCTGAAGGTGAAACATACTTCAATTTACTCGTTGGGGAATATGGAACTTATAAAGCACCAACATTAACATTTTCTTCGTTGATCGGGCTCGATATTGTTGCGAAGAAATCCGCTCGACAAATTTTAACGTTACGCTCTGAATTTGAATACGGTATTTTTGTGGTAAGTGGCAGTGCTGTTATTGAAGGGCAGCATGTTAATAGTAATGAATTAGTTTATTTAGGCAAAAATATAACTGAAGTTTCTGTAGAACTCGCCACAGATAGCCATATTTTATTGCTGGGTGGTGAGCCTTTAAATGAACCTGTGTTGATGTGGTGGAATTTTATTGGCCGAACTAAAGCTGATATTCATAACGCAGTTGAGGAATGGAACCAAGGAAGTTCTCGTTTTGGGAACGTTTTTAATGATAGGCGCGAGCCAACACTGGCTCCAGTTATGCCGTAATCAGTTTAAGTTACTCCTTTGTTTATTATATGAAATGAAGGAGTAAGTAATTTTAAATACGACTATAACGCTAAGCATATTGCCTATAAATGCGATTTTGTTTTGAATCTTAATTCAAATGGCAATAGTATTAAATTATTAAAAAATAATCTTACTGAAGTCGTATTTTATTAAAGTATAGGAGATGTTTAATGGCTATTTCTGCAAGAAACCAACTTTCAGGTGTTGTTGAGTCCATTGTTATGGGAGCGGTAAATGATGAAATTATACTCGATTTAGGCAATGGTGAAAGTATTGCGGCAGTGATTACTAAAAATAGTACCAAACAACTTGGTTTAGAAAAAGGTAAAGTGGCAACGGCAGTAATAAAAGCACCTTGGGTTGTGCTTGTGTCCAACGCTGAAGAATATAATTTCTCTGCTCGTAATCAATTTAATGGCGTGATTGAATCCATTGAAAAAGGGAGCGTTAATTCTGTGGTAAATTTAAAAACCAGTGCGGGAACTTTATTATCTGCAGTGGTAACAAATAATAGTACCGTAGAGTTGGGATTAAATGTTAAAAGTAAAGTAACTGCCATTATCAAAGCTTCCAGTGTTATTTTGGCAACTAAGAAATAGTAAAAATTGTTGAAAGGCTGTTATGGCAGCCTTTTGTAATTCACTTTCAGTCAGTTAACCTTTTCTAGGTTAATGATTTTAATTTTTTTACCTTTAAGCTCAATAAGCTTACCTTCAACTAGTTTTATTAATGTGCGGTTTAGTTGCCTGACAGACACACCAAGCATGGCGGCTATTGAATCGCGATTTTCCAATTTAAATTCAGATCCATACTGGTTTTCGGCAAAAACTAAATAACGTCTTAATTTATATTCAACAGAAAATGCAGAAGAAGAGTGTAGCTGCGATGCGTTAAAAAGCTTTTTGCTAAGATGTTGACATATAAATTGTAAAAAAATAGGGGAGTTAAGTTCTTTCTTTTGAATAATTTGTAGTGGAAATGCGAGTAACTTACAATCAGTGACTGCCTGTATCGTACTGTAAATACGGGTATTTTTGGCCTCATTGCTCTGAAATAATTCTAAGTCACCAATAACTGAAAACGCATTTTCAAATGAAAAAACAACATGCTCGCCATTTATTTCATAGCGTTCAACTTGTAGTTTTCCCTCTAAAAGAAAGTAGATAAATTTAATTGTGTCATTTTGCGACATTAAGTATTCAGATGAGCTGATTTTAATAAATTTTGCTGACTTTATTGTTTCTTCAGTCAGAATTTTATCAAGCTGATAGAGAGTAAAATATTCTTTGATTTTTTCAGAAGAGATAATTTTTTTCATTATTTATTCTATCAATGTGCGTATTTACAGTGAGCAGTATGGCATAGATTCGCAAGTGTAAAAAAGGACGTATGTCCTTTTTTTATCTATTGATGAACTGTTAGTTTAGGTGATATTCAATAGAAGGAGATATACATGAAAGAACAATTATCGAATAGAGTTGGCTGTACTGATGATATGCATGAAAAGATAAATTTAATGCCTAAAGTCGAATTACATGTGCATTTAGACACTTGCTTAAGTTTTCACTATGTAAAGCAAGCTAACCCATCCATTTCATTTAACGAATTTGCTAGCGCATTTATTGCGCCTGAAAAATGTGAAGATCTAGGTGACTTTTTAAAGTGTATAGAGCCACAACTTGATATTTTACAAACTAAAATGGCAATTTCTCTTGCAGTAAATGATTTATTTGAACAACTACAAAACGATAATGTTATTTATGTTGAGCTACGTTTTGCTCCGTTGTTACATCTTAGAAAAGGACTGAAAAGTGCAGAGGTAGTCGAAGTTGTTTTGGACGCCATGGAACAAGCCAAAGAAAAGTACGCTATCGAAGCTAGGCTAATACTATGTACCTTACGCCATTTTACGGAGCAACAAAGCTTGGAGACGGCCCAATTAGTTATTGATTATCAAGGCCGTAATGTTGTTGCATTAGATTTAGCTGCAGATGAAGCTAGGTTTACACTGAGTAACCATCAAGCTGCGTTTGATTATGTTCGCTCATATGGTGGCCATGTGATTGCTCATGCAGGGGAAGCTTTAGGGTATGAAAGTGTGCTTGAAACACTCGATAAATTGAAAGTATCCCGTATTGGACACGGCGTAAGAAGTATTGAAAGTGACGAAATAATTGAACGGTTAAAGCTTAATAAGATATTACTTGAAGTTTGTCCTAGCTGTAATATTACCTGTAATGTTTTTGACAGTATTCAAGTACACCCAGTTAACGAATTAAAGAAACGTGGTGTAAGGCTGAATATTAACACTGATGCGCGAACAGTTGCGAATACGACATTAAATCAAGAATACCAGTTATTACACAAGGTTTTTAACTGGACTATTGACGATTTTATTCAGTGTAATGTGCACGCGTTAGAGGCAAGTTTTCTTAATGATATTGTGCGAGAACAATTAACTAATAAAATCAAAAATTGGCTTTAAGCATCATTGAGGGGAGCGGTGGAATACCACTTTTCCCTTTTAACTCATTAAATCTCATAGTGTGATTGTACAAAGCCGGATGGGAAGGTAATGGTTTGGATATGTTTTAGGCGAATATCTTGCTGTATTGGGCCAAATAGTGAGCGCCCGTTGCCAAGTAATATAGGTAATCGTGTAATAATCAGTTTATTGATTAACCCGCTGTTTATAAATGATTGAACTATTTGCCCGCCATCAATATAAATATGTTGATGTCCTTCTTTTTCTAATAGGGCCATGGCTTCTTCGGGGAGGTGATTGAGGAAGCGAACTTTGCCAATTAAATGTTCAGGGATTGGCAGACTGGCTAATGATGAAGAAAGCACTATAACTGGCAACTCATATGGCCAAGGGGTCATATGAGAGAGTGTTTCATAAGTACCACGTCCCATAACGATAGCATCAATATGACTCATAAAATCATGATATCCGTGATCTTCATTTGTTGAGTCGAAGGATTGTAGCCAATCAATATCACCATTTTTTCGGGCGATATAACCGTCTAAGCTGGTTGCTATAAATACATGTCCTGAAATCATAATATGGTACCTATTCGAATTGTTTTACAGCTTATAATAATGAATGAAAGTGTAATAATACAGGTGATATAGTGCTTTATGTGCCCGCCAACCTTGGATTTTTTATGTCATATCAAGACCGTAATTATGTTTTAGGTATTCCCAAGTTACCCGCTCGTGCAATGATTTTTCTTGTTCCTTTCTTTTTATCCCTTGTCATGAGTGGAATTGTTTCGCTGATTAGTACGATAAGAGCTTTGGGCTTCACCAGCGAAGTGTTTTTTCCTTGGCTGAGTTCGTGGATGCTCTCTTGGATGATTGCTTTCCCGACCGTATTTTTTGTCTTACCGATTGCAAGGCGAATTTCACTGATGTTAGTTAAAAATGCATAACAGTGAGTGTTAAAATTGCTAATATAAAGGTGAAATTTATGGGCACTATTTTGAATGGGATTTTATGTCGATAAAAATTATTGGTTTGTTCTTTATTACAGCATTAGCTGAAATTGCAGGTTGTTACTTTCCTTATCTTTGGATGAAAAAACAAGGTGGGGCTTGGTTATTAATTCCTGCAGCCTTAAGTTTAATGCTGTTTGTTTGGTTGCTGACATTACACCCAGAAGCGAGCGGACGAATTTATGCAACTTATGGTGGGATATATATTGTCACAGCATTAGTCTGGCTGAAAGTGGTTGATGGTGTCTCTCTTACTGTGACTGATTGGGTGGGTGCTCTGGTTGTACTTGTAGGGGCTGGGATCATTATTAGTGGTTGGAAATAGATGATAATGTTATCTCATTATCTTAAAAATTTAATTATTTATTTTAAGATAATGAGGGGACTAAGATGGCTACAGCATTATCTCTTTATGTTTATTTCATCAAATAAATGCTAGATCCACATTTGAATTTTAAATTAAATGTAAGGGTTATTGTTTTACGAAATTAAACTATTTTCTTTTATGAAATGTTAATTAAAACTGCATTTAACTAAAATATTTTAAAATGTAACATTTGATCTAAATCAATTTAACAATAAATACTCTATTGGTAGTAATTTTAATTGATGTTTAACTACTCAGTTAATATTAATTAAACTTTTATTTTCACTTTCATTGATTTTAGGCAATATCTAATCATATTAGGCTGCTATTCTCTCATCGATTTATACAAAAAATATAAAGAGGTAGCAATGAACGTTAGTCGCAGAAAGTTTTTTAAAATCTGCGCTGGCGGGATGGCAGGTACAACTGTAGCTGCGTTAGGTTTTATGCCTGGAATGGCAATAGCTAATGTACGTGAATATAAATTACTTCGCTCTAAAGAGACGCGTAATACTTGTACTTACTGTTCTGTCGGTTGTGGATTACTAATATATAGCATGGGCGATGGCGCCATGAATGCTAAATCCGCGATATTCCATGTCGAGGGTGATTCAGACCACCCGGTAAACCGTGGTGCTTTATGTCCTAAAGGGGCTGGCCTACTCGACTATATCCAAAGCGAAAATCGTTTACGTTATCCAGAATATAGAGCGCCAGGCTCTGATAAATGGGAACGCATTAGTTGGAATGATGCCTTCACACGCATTGCACGCTTAATGAAAGATGATCGCGATGCGAATTTCATTGAAAAAAATGCGGAAGGAACAACTGTAAACCGTTGGTTATCAACAGGGATGCTTTGTGCATCAGCTGCTAGTAATGAAACGGGAATGTTGACGCAAAAATTCGCCAGATCGCTAGGAATGCTAGCGGTTGATAACCAAGCGCGTGTCTGACACGGACCAACGGTAGCAAGTCTTGCTCCAACATTTGGTCGCGGTGCGATGACCAACCACTGGGTTGATATCAAAAATGCCGATGTTGTCGTCGTTATGGGCGGTAATGCTGCGGAAGCACACCCTGTTGGGTTCCGCTGGGCAATTGAAGCGAAAAATAACAATGATGCCACACTGATTGTCATAGACCCGCGTTTTACGCGTACTGCATCAGTTGCTGACCATTATGTCCCTATCCGTTCAGGAACCGATATTACCTTTTTATCGGGCGTTTTGCTGTACCTGATTGAAAACCAAAAAATCAATGCTGAGTATGTTCAGAACTATACCAATGCATCGTTGATTGTTAGAGACGATTTTGACTTTAACGATGGTTTATTTAGTGGTTATGACGCTGATAAGCGTAGTTACGATAAAACCAGCTGGAACTATAAGTTTGATGAAAATGGTCACGCATTGCGCGATGACACATTACAAGATCCACGTTGCGTGTGGAATTTACTTCACAAACACGTATCACGCTATACGCCTGATATCGTTGAGCAAATTTGTGGAACGCCAAAAGCCGATTTCTTGAAAGTCTGTGAAATTTTAGCCACAACAAGTGCGGCAGATAAAGCTGGGACTTTTCTGTATGCATTAGGCTGGACACAACATACTGTTGGCGCACAAAACATTCGCACCATGGCGATGATCCAGTTACTGCTAGGTAACATGGGGGTTGCGGGTGGCGGTGTGAACGCATTGCGCGGGCACTCGAACATTCAAGGCTTGACAGATTTAGGGTTACTATCAACCAGTTTACCGGGTTACTTGACGCTGCCTTCTGAAAAGCATCAAGACATTGATAGCTACCTGACTGCGAATACACCAAAAGCGACATTACCAAATCAGGTGAATTTCTGGAGTAACTATCCTAAATTCTTCGTGAGTTTGATGAAGTCTTTCTATGGTGATTCAGCTCAAGCAGAAAACCAATGGGGTTATGACTGGTTACCTAAATGGGACCAAGCTTATGATGTCATGAAGTATTTTGACATGATGAGCAAAAACCAAGTGACTGGCTATATCTGTCAAGGGTTTAACCCAGTGGCTTCATTCCCTGATAAGAACAAAGTGGTTAGTTGCCTCAGTAAATTGAAATACCTGATTGTTGTAGACCCATTAGTCACTGAAACGGCTAATTTCTGGCAAAATCACGGTGAGATGAATGACGTTGATACGGCTTCGATTCAAACCGAAGTGTTCCGTTTACCATCGACCTGTTTTGCGGAAGAAGATGGCTCGATAGCAAACTCAGGCCGTTGGTTACAATGGCACTGGCAAGCCGCAGATGCCCCAGGCGAAGCGCGTAATGATGGCCAAATCTTGACCGGAATTCTGTATAAGATCCGTGAATTGTATGAGAAAGAAGGTGGCCAAGGCCAAGATCCTCTGATGCAAATGAAATGGAATTATAAACAACAATTCCATCCTGAATCAGAAGAAGTGGCAAAAGAAAACAACGGTGTTGCACTGGTTGATCTTTATGATGCTGACGGCAATTTACAAGCGAAAAAAGGTGAATTACTCAGCTCATTTGCTTTATTGCGAGCCGATGGTTCAACAGCCTCTTCTTGCTGGATTTACACCGGTAGCTGGACTGAGAAAGGCAACCAGATGGCAAATCGTGATAACAGCGACCCATCCGGTATCGGTAACACATTGGGCTGGGCATGGGCATGGCCTCTGAACCGCCGTGTGATTTATAACCGTGCGTCTTGTGATACCCAAGGTAAACCGTGGAATAAAGACCGCGTGCTTATCGAGTGGAATGGTAAAAAATGGGTCGGTAATGATATTCCTGACTTTAATGCTTCTGCACCTGAAGTAGGAACAGGGCCATTCATCATGCAACCAGAAGGTTTAGGTCGTTTATTTGCTATCGATAAGATGGCAGAAGGGCCATTCCCTGAGCATTATGAGCCATTTGAAACACCACTTGGCACTAACCCGTTGCACCCGAATGTGGTTTCTAACCCAGCGGCGCGAATTTTTGATGAAGACAAGAAACGTCTTGGCGACCACAAAGATTTCCCTTATGTAGGAACCACATACCGCTTAACAGAGCATTTCCACACATGGACCAAGCATGCTCGCTTGAACGCGATTGCTCAGCCAGAGCAATTTGTTGAAATCAGCGAAACACTAGCGAAAGCCAAAGGAATTGCGTTAGGTGATAAGGTCAAAGTCAGTAGTAAGCGTGGGTTTATCAAAGCAGTTGCGGTTGTCACTCCTCGATTACAAACGCTGATGGTGGATGGGAAACCAATTGAAACTGTTGGATTACCGATTCACTGGGGCTTTGAAGGCGCGACTCAAAAAGGGTTTATCACCAATACGTTAACGCCGTCTGTCGGCGATGCTAACTCTCAGACACCTGAGTATAAGGCATTCTTAGTTAACATTGAGAAGGCGTAAGGGAGGGAACATGTCCATGCAATCTCAAGACATTATTAAACGTTCCGCGACCAATAGCATTACGCCTCCGCCACAAGCGCGTGATGATAAGCTTGAAGTCTGTAAGCTCATCGATGTGTCATCCTGTATCGGCTGTAAAGCTTGTCAGGTGGCATGTTCTGAGTGGAATGATATCCGTGACGAAGTTGGCCACTGCGTTGGGGTTTATGATAACCCTACGGATTTAAGTGCAAAATCGTGGACGGTGATGCGTTTTAGCGAAACCACTGAAATGGGCAAGCTAGAATGGCTGATCCGTAAAGATGGCTGTATGCACTGTACCGATCCTGGATGTTTGAAGTCTTGCCCATCAGCAGGAGCAATCATTCAGTACGCAAATGGTATTGTGGATTTCCAATCAGAGCACTGTATTGGTTGTGGCTATTGTATCGCAGGTTGCCCATTCAACATTCCTCGATTAAACCCGAAAGATAATCGAGTGTACAAGTGTACCTTGTGTGTTGATAGGGTGAGTGTTGGCCAAGAACCAGCATGTGTGAAAACTTGTCCAACAGGCGCTATTCGTTTCGGTACGAAAAAAGAGATGTTGGAATACGGTGCAGAGCGCGTAACGAAATTGCAAAATCGGGGTTATGCGCAAGCGGGAATTTATGATCCTGAAGGCGTTGGTGGTACACATGTTGTTTATGTACTTCACCATGCTGACAAACCTGAACTGTATCATGGCCTGCCTAAAGACCCACAAATTGATACGCCAATCAATCTGTGGCAGGGCATCTTGAAACCACTTTCTGTCGTTGGATTTATCGCGACCTTTGCAGGGTTGATTTTCCACTATGTGGGAATTGGTCCGAACAAAGAAGTGAGTGATGAAGAGGAGAAAGATGACCATGAGTAAGAAAAGCAAAATGATTGTGCGGACTAAGTTTATTGACCGCGCGTGTCACTGGACGGTTGTCATCAGTTTCTTCTTGGTTGCTTTGTCGGGGATCGCGTTATTTTTCCCAACACTGAAATGGTTGACGGAAACCTTTGGTACACCACAAATGGGACGGATTTTACACCCATTCTTCGGTGTACTCATTTTCGTCGTGCTGATGTTTATGTTTGTTCGCTTTGTAAAACACAATATTCCAGATAAGAAAGACTTACCTTGGATTAAAAATATTGTTGAAGTACTCAAAGGTAACGAACATGAAGTGGCTGATGTCGGTAAATATAACGCCGGTCAAAAAATGATGTTCTGGAGTATCATGAGCCTGATTTTTGTGCTCTTGGTCACCGGTATTATTATTTGGCGCCCTTATTTCGCACATTTATTCCCAATGTGGATGGTGCGTTGGGGGCTGTTGATCCACGCTGTTGCTGCGATTGTCTTGATCCATGCCATTTTAATTCATATGTACATGGCATTTTGGGTTAAAGGTTCAATCAACGGAATGATCGAAGGGAAAGTTAGCCGCCGTTGGGCGAGAAAACATCACCCTCGTTGGTACCGCGATGTTGAAGCGAAAGAAGCCAAAGCCGAAGCTGAAAGTAAAAAATAATTTATTTTTAGGTTAGCGAAACCGCTGTTGTGTGACTAAGCATGGCAGCGGTTTTTTATTGGGTGTAAATAAGCATGAATTGTGAGCAATTTCATTGTGGCAAACTAACGGTTGTCAGTCGCTAATCGATATAGCACATGTTCTTGCAACCAATGGCCATCAGGGAGTGCAGGGTGATAAAAGTTATTTGGATGTTTTATCATTCCAAGTCTTTTCATAACAGATTCTGATGGAGAATTGACCACCGCGGTGAACGCAACAAGCTCTTCTAGTTTTAGTTGTTCAAATGCAAATTTGATCGCTGCGTGAGCCCCTTCAGTCGCATAGCCTTGGTGCCAATAGTTGGGATGCAAGCGCCAACTTAATTCAACACAAGGGGAAAAAGGTAAATTAGCGGCGGGAATATTTAAACCGATAAACCCAATGAATTGTTTATTGGATTTTAATTCTACAGCCCATAATCCCCACCCCCCTTGTTGAGCGAATTTATCTATGATGGTTTCCATAAATTGTGCATTTTGCTGTTCATTTAGCACAGAAGGAAAGTAGTGCATGACATCGGGATGGCTATTCATTTGGTAAAGTGGGTGCTTATCTTCTTCTTGCCACCCACGTAGCCGTAAACGTTCAGTTTCTAATTCAATGATTTTCACGATTATTCTTTATTAAGGTGCATATGGAGAATAGGGAACGGATTACCTTCGCCATCTAGTTCAGAACGTGCATATTGTGTAAAACCCATGTGCTGATAGAAGCCGATGGCTTGAGGATTTTGCTCATTAACGTCCAGTTCAGTAATGCCTAACGTGTCAATGGCATATTGAAGGAGTTTTTTCCCAGTACCTTGGCCTCTACTTTCTTGAGAAATAAACAACATTTCAAGGCGGTGTTTATCGCAGCCTAGAAAACCGGTCATATTGCCTGTGTCATCAAATGCCACAAAAACAGCTAAATGCGGTAAGTAAAGCTGTTTGATAGCAACTTTTAGCTCCGCAATTTTTTCTTCAGTTAAAAAATGGTGGGTAGCTCTAACTGAAGACTCCCAAACACGAATAATATCATCATCGTGTGCACGTGTGGCACTTTGGACTATCATTATATTATCTCCATGTATTAACTGGAAATCTTAGCTTTTGTTTTTTTTATGTCAATCGCTTATTTTAAATTTACGTTAAGGTTGTTTTTGAGATATTTATCGCAGAAAAAAAAGCTAACTACTTCATTATTAGACTAGCTACGGCGTAATTTTTTCGCCAATTATTTAATATAGCGATAAAGTACTTTTCTTTGTTAATTTAATCGTAGGGGTATCTTAATGAAATATAAATTATTAACTCTCTGTTTATCTACGGCACTATTAACACCAATTGCACCTGTATTAGCCAATACAGGCACCGAATCAGATATGATTTTGGACCAAGTTTTAGTCCTTAGCCGCCATAATTTACGTACACCTATCGTAAATACCGGTATTCTTACTGAAGTGACTGATAAAAAATGGCCTGCTTGGGATGCGCAAAGTGGTTATCTCACAACGAAAGGAGGCGCACTTGAAGTCTATATGGGGCATTATTTTAGGGAATGGATCGATCAAAATAAATTACTTGCAGATGAACTGTGCCCAACGAGCAATGAGGATGTGTACCTTTATACGAATAGTCTACAAAGAACGATAGCAACCGCCCAATTTTTTGCGGCAGGTGCATTTCCTGGATGCAAGGTGAGTATTCATCATCAGCCTGAAATTGGCAAAATGGATCCTGTTTTTAACCCCATTATTACGAATGGCTCCCCTGAATTTAAGCAAAAGGCACTTGCGGAGATGGAGCAATATTTTAACGGGTTATCGCTTACAGCGGGTTATGAAGAATTGGATACAGTTCTGAATATTAAAGACTCCCAAAAATGTAAAACAGATAAACTGTGTAATTTAAACAGCCAAAAAAATAATTTTATTATTGAAGCAGAAAAAGAACCGGGCGTCAGTGGCCCATTAAAAATTGCGAATTCAGCTGTAGACGCTATTGATCTGCAATATTATGAAGGTTTTCCGGCTAATGATGTGGCTTGGGGGCTTGTGGATACCCCTGAAAAATGGAAAAAACTGAATACGTTAAAAAATGCTTACCAAGAAACGTTGTTTACGCCAAAAATTATTGCTAAGAATGTGGCTCATCCAATACTGAATTATATTGATAAAGGCTTTGTTTCTGTCGATAAAGGAGAAACTGCAAAATTTATATTCTTAGTCGGTCATGATTCAAATATTGCTTCGTTGATGTCAGCTATGGATTTTAAACCATATCAATTACCAGAGCAGTATGAGCACACCCCAATTGGAGGGAAATTAGTGTTTCAACGTTGGACGGACAAACAAGCTAATAAAGATTTTATGAAAGTAGAATATGTTTATCAAACCTCAGATCAGCTTAGGGATAATACATATTTGTCATTACAAACACCTCCTAAGCATGTCACATTAGAGTTAAAAGGGTGCCCAATAGATAAAAGCGGTTATTGTTCTTGGGAAGATTTCCAAAAAGTCATGGCGACAGCCTTAGAACAGTAATAACGGGGTGTTGATGCCCGACTAACTTGAGTGGGGCATCATTTTTTGGGAAGATAGTTAAATTATATATTCGGTTTATTAATATGTTATGTGGATAAAACGCTCACTATGTCTATTCAGTTTTTTCAACTAAACCAAATTGGTACTGCAGATCTTATCGCATTAAATACTCACCCTGCTGTGCTTGAACATATGCCGTTAGGCAGTCATCTTTTTGATGAGCAAGCCTGCTGTGAGTGGGTTGCAGGAAAAGAGCAGCATTGGGATCAACATGGCTATGGCGTATGGGCCATTATGATTGATGGTCAGTTTGCAGGCTGGGGAGGGTTACAAAATGAAGCGGGTGACGCGGATTTAGCTTTAGTTTTGCATCCCAAGTTTTGGGGAAAGGGAAAATACATTGTTAATAATATAATTCATAAAGCTTTTACATCACTGAAGGTTGAGTCCGTTACAATTCACTTACCGCTAACGCGTAAGAAAATATCAGCGATTTTGCGTTATGGTTTTACTGAAGAGGCTATTGTTGATTTTGACGGTATTCCTTTTAAGCGTTTTAGATTAAGCCACTGAACAGTTTTATCGCATAAAAAAACCCTGCTAAAAAGCAGGGCGTGAAAATCACGAAAATGTTTATGAGCCTTTAATTTACTCTAAATTAGCGAGAAAATAGCCTTATAAAGTGTATGTCTTTGCTGTTTTTTGTAACAATCATTAAGACTAAGCCTTTTATTTGTAAAATGCGTTGGTTTAGCTGTAAATGTAACTTTAGCCCTTATTATCTAACAACTAATACGCTAGTTTTCGCATAGCGAACTACTGAGGCTGCATTCGAACCGAGCAAATAGGTTGACATGCTTGGGCGGCGTGAACCGAGTAAAATAATATCAGCGTTAATATCTTCTGCTGTTGCGAGAATTTCGTCTTTAACAGAACCGACGGTTGCTTTTGCCTGTATCTTATCTGCAGGGATATCAAATAATTTAATTTTTTCTTTTAGCTCGGTCAGAATAATTTCAGCTTGCTTTTCGTCATCAGGAAAGTCTCCTGGCAAGATTGTGCCACCGTAGCGTAAATAATTTGAAATTGGTGCGGCTACGGCAAGAAAGTGTACTGTTGCATCGTTCAATTTTTGTAGCGAATTAACATGAGGCACTAATAAATTAGTGAGGGCATCTTCGGTTACATCGATAGGAACTAAAATTGTCTTGTACATAATATCTCCCTTTTTCTTTTATATTATAAGTTTAGAACAATATCATACATTGTGAATTCGATTATTAATAGTAATGGATTTATTGGGTAAAGGGTGTGAGCAAGTAGCGGTAATAAGATTTTTCATCAAAAAAAGAGAGAAGCCTGATGTCATTACAATGAATGATATCAGGCAAAATGCAGGGAATATTAGGATAGGTTTATTTTTTTACGCAAGCTTCTTTTAAGCCAGCTTTGCAGGCTTGAGCTAAATATTCGGCCGCGGATTTTTCATTTATTTCAACGCCTTCACCACTTTCTAGCATCTTACCGACTTGGTATTGTGCTGGTGGGAACTTTTTATCGGCAGATTTTTTGAACCATTCAAAAGCAATAATATAATTTTGTTTTACACCAATACCTTGATAGTAAAACTGCCCCATGTAGTTTTGGGCTTCAACGTTGCCTTTATTCGCTGACTTTTCGAATAGATCCATAGCCGTTTCAAGGTTGGCTTCAACACCATTACCATTTAAATACATATCACCTAAAAACAACTGAGCATCAGAGTTGCCTTTATTCGACGCCATTGTTAGCCATTTCTTTGCTTTACCATAGTCCTGTTTAAGCTCATTCCCAAGGTAATAGCCAATTCCTAACATGACTTGTGCTTTTATATCCCCTTTTTGTGCCTCTTGCTCGATGCGTTTAATGGCTTCTTTGGGAACTGCGGCGACACTCAGGTTAATTGAAAAGGCACATAAAATAATAAATGAGAGAATTCTAAGCATGATTTGATATCTTATATTAGCGTTGTTTTTTTCTGTTTTTAATACAATGTCTCAATGAGATTTATTGTCAACAAAGTAAAGCATATTATATAAAAAAAACTACATCAAAATACGTAATATAAAACAAGCGATACGTTGTGTGTTTTTACGCATTTTTAGGGTAATTAGTAACTTCCCATACTCTACGATTTTAATTGAAAAATATCAATATATAATAAAAAAGACAATATATTTGAGTATGAAGTTTAATGTCTTTTAGTAATTTTATGTATCTGTTGTTACAAGATATTAATAAAAAAATGATTTGAAATCATATGCGGAGGTTAAAGATAAGAGAATAAAATATTAATTGATAAGTTTTATTTTAGAAGATTATTTTTAAAAGACATTTAATACGAATAAATTATCGATATAAAACACATTAAAGGTGAGGAAAGTAAATAAAATAAGGAGTAGTGCATATGTATTAGAAAGGTGTGAATTGAAATTTACAGAGTCCACACCTTAACAATATGATAAGAACCTGCCCGTTGATGGCTTAAAAAAGCTTATAACTCAAATAATGGAGTAGGTTTACCGTTGTCATCAATGGCGACATTTACACCTATGACAGCAAAAGACAACCTTAGTCATTTTATTTATACAAGTGGTTGTTATTTAATGATTTAATAAAATCCCCATTGACAAGTTAAGACAGGTTAAGCCACCATAAGACATACTTAATGTGTCCACCAGTGTGTCCATCAAAACTGGATGACAATTGTAAAAATGGGGCAACAATGGCAATAACAGATACATTTTTGCGAATAAATCAGGGCAAAAAACAATCATCGGTTATCGAAAAATCAGATCGTGACGGTTTGTGGGTGCGCATTTCTAAAAATGGCGTGGTGTCTTTTTTCTATCGATACCGATTTCTAGGTAAGCAGGATAAGATGACTATTGGGAAATACCCTGTAATGTCACTCAAAGAAGCCAGATCTAAAGTTTTGCACTGGTCAAAGGTTCTAAGTGAGGGGCAAAACCCAAAACTGGTTCAGTCCTTGGAAATTGAAACTATCAATCAGAATAGCTCATTTGAAGACTTATATCGACAGTGGCATGAGATGCATTTTGAAGGGAAGGTAAGTTCAGTGAACGTATTGAGAACTTTTGAAATACACGTATTCCCTAAGTTAGGTAAGTATTCACCAGAGCAGTTAACTACAAAAATATGGGTTTCTTATTTAGATGGAATGTCTAAAAAGTACTCAGAAATCACGAAGCGCATTTTAAATAACTCAGCTGAATGTTATGAGTGGGCTAGAAAGCGGAATATAATAGCTCTAAACCCGCTATTAAATCTTAGTCCTAAAGATTTCGGTGTTAAAAAGGGGCAAGGTTCACGCACGTTAGGCGACTCAGAAATTTACTACATTTTAAAAGCTAGCAAAGAATCAAGAATGGAAGAGAAAAACGCTTTGTTTGTGTTTTTATGCCTTTACTATGGCTGTCGTGTTGGTGAGCTTCGATTAGCCAAAAAAAGCGATTTTGACTTCAATAAAATGATATGGGTAGTTCCTGCAGAGAACCACAAGACAGGAGGCTCAACAGGAATGCCATTAATAAGACCAATAATAGAAAACTCTGTTCCTGCTATACAAAGGCTTATCGAGTTAGCTGATAGTGAAGTAATTTTTAACTCAGGAACGGATGTTATATCTTTTAATTTTCACCTATCATTTCCTAAAAATCTTATTCGATACTGCAAAAGAAGTTATGATGTAATCATCCCTCATTTTTCTATGCATGACCTAAGACGTACCGCTAGAACGAATTTCTCAGAATTAACCGCGCCCCATGTCGCAGAAACAATGTTAGGTCATAAATTACCCGGGGTATGGGGTGTTTATGATAAATACAGCTATATGAATGAGATGAGAGAGGCTTATAAAAAGTGGTGGGATAAATTGGAGTTAATAACGAAATTCGCCCCAAGTTAGGGGCGTTATTTTCATTTGCGGCTCGCTTTACTTAGTTCCGAATCTTTCGTTTGCCATTCTAAAACTTTATATTTAAACCATCTATTTTCAGATCCTTGATAGCTACAGTCAGGTTCGGGAAATGGTAATACTGCACGCTTTCTTCTTCTGTCTAGCGTTCTTGACGAAATTCGTAGATGTTCACATACATCTTTAGTGGTCATATATGCATTATCAAGGGTCACTTATCACCTCCCTTCACATATCCATTCTTCAGTATTGCCGCTGCAACTTCAGCTGGAGTTCCTAGCCACATAGCATCATCGATAATGGCGTTTAGGTTTCCATAGCTGAGGTCTTCAACTGTTTTTGGCCATACATTTTGCGGGACGCCATAATAAACACAATCGGCTATCTGGCTGGTGGTCATTTGAATGATTTCCTCAGTGGTAAAATCCATTCTCTGATAACCAGCATCCCAAACAGCCTCAGTTACATCACCCGGATCCCCACCTGCATTTTTAATGATACTGACGAGGTTAAAATCAAGCGTTGCCATTGCCTACCTCCATTAGCCCTTCAAGCTTCACAACTAACTCATACATTTCACTTTTACATTGGCGGGTCTTTGTTAGTTCGCCCATGCGGTTGTTTATCTGAATCAACTCATCATCAATTTTTACCAGTTCAGCACGTAGTTGTTTACTGTTCGATACGTTCAGGGTTCCGTTTGAAACGGAGGTGTGCTGTTCTGGTGTAAGGTGATTTTTCTCACCTTTAAATTCTGGCTTTGTGACAGAATTAAGTGATATCAATTGTTTGTCGGAGGTATCTTCTAAAAGGGGCGATTTCTCCTCTTTAGCTTCAACCCACTGGTAAACTCTTGAGCCGTTTTTTACCTGACTAACCACATTTCCATTTTTGATATCAGTTTTTAAACGCCCACCAATGTTATTTGCCGAATCTCCAGTTGCTTTAGCTAGCTCTGCAGCCGTCATAGCCTGCGTGCTTTGCTGTAAAGCCTCTCTTAAGATTTCAATCTTAGGACGCTCATCGCTAGCCTGACATGAAAATTTTGAAGCAATAGGGCTCTTGTTTATTTTTGGCTCTGGCTGGTTAGTAAGTTGATACACACCATTAACCAGCTTTACCGCACCTTTTCGCATTTGATTGGTAATCATTGCATTAACAACTTGGGCGCTTTGATCCATATGCAAAGCAAGCGTATCGATATCACATGGACCCACTTCTTCAAGCGCATCGATAATTAAAGGGTTATTGCTCATCATTCACCTTCCTTGCGCGTTTTTTTCTTTTTGGTGATCGGGATTAATTTTGGTGCAACGATTTGTGGTGCTGGTGGTAGAGGAGGGCATGCGCCCATCCTGATATAACAGCGTTGCCTGATCCCGTGAATAATTCGAGCCGTCCAATCGCAACCGTCATCCACATAGTGAGTAACCCGAACTATCACATCATCGTAATCAACCATTTCGTGTTCAGTATTATCTTGTTCAATCACTTGCTAGCCTCCTTGCTAATAACTTTGTAGGCATGTAATACATGGTTAGCCTTACCGTAAATCGTTGTTACTCGAAAAAAGAAACCTATTGATGATTCATGAACCGGCGCACGAAGTAGGGCCATATCAATTAGGCGATTTAGCTTTCTACGTTCGGTAATGAAAGATAAGATCACTACTTTGGCTGTGTTGCCTGTTTCGCTGGCGATATATTCAATTTTCATTGTTCCACCGTCCTTAGTGCATAGTTGGCATTGCAGGGAAGCCACCATCAGCTTCCAGTGCACGGATATAATCATCGTGAAGAATGCAAAGACCTTCGCGTCCTTTGGCTGATAGACGAGGGCCGTGTTCTAGTGAGATATCAAGAAAATCGATATACACTCGGACAGTAAAGTCAGCCCATAATGCTTTCCCGACTGTTTCAACCATGATCCGTTCTAAGTTTTCACTTAGTGCAAGGCGCAGAGGAGCAGGGTAAATACTCAGTGACGATTTGCCATTGCTGTAGATGGTTGCTAAATCAATGCCGCCGTTACCATTTGGCACCTCAATAGTGCCATTTTTCTCTTGTTGTTCTTGGATAAAGCAAGCCACTACCACCCAGCGCCAAACTGAAACACGTTGTTCTGGTGTTAGCGTGTCTGGTTCATCAGCTAACTTACCCATCACGGCAGCGGCTAAATACAAGCCTTTTAGTAACTCCTTATCGTAGTGACCACTTTCAAGCGCATTAACCGCTTCAGAATAAGAAATCAAAGTGCCATCGTCGGCAATAACGCCATTACCTGCATCAGTAAAATAAGCCATTATTTAGCCTCCGGTGTGTAGATAGCTTTGTCGTGTGAAAACTCACCGTTCCATGTCTTTTTCATTGGAAGCTCACCTTTCATATAAAGTTGGTATAAACGGTGGCAACCTTTTTCCAATAAGACAGGTGTCACTTTTATAAATTCTTCCATGCCATGAGGAGTGACTTTGGTTTCTTCCTCTGTGAGATATTTATCCCGAGCGTATGAAGCAACTCGCCACTTAGGAGACTTCTCAAGATCACGGCGTGAGTTATAAACCCAGTTTCGCTTTGAAGCCCACCACATCATTTTGTTAACATTTACACCATTAAGCGCCTTGCAAAATGAGGTGATCGTTATGCCTTTGCTGAAATGTTTACCTAGGCTTTCTACTGTCGCGTTGAGATGTTTATTTTCAAGCTGGAAAGCTTCTGCGCGGTCTTCAGCTTCAATTACCATCAGTGCAAGCTGTTTTCGACTCACCTCAGTCGGTGCAGGGCGAAAGTAAGCATCTTCCATTTTTTCAAAGAAAGACCAGGCCTCGTCACTATCGACAATTTTCGACATGCGGGCAGCACCTTTTTCGGTCCATAGGGTAACGCTTCTAGCTTTGTTTGAAATTTGTGCGTAACTATTAGTTACTCGCAAATCTTTTAGTTCATCACCTGAAACGGTGTGGCAGTGAACCCCTTCAATAAATCGTTCTTTATTGCGAGATAAATTGTTGCGGATATTGGCTTCATCAACGCCATAACCAGCCGCTAATGTTTCCGTGGTGACAACTCGGACACCTTTCCATTCAATAACGGGTAATGAGTTGGCATTAATTGTGATTAATTCGCTCATAATTAAACCTTCTTAATATCAATGTTTAACTTTTTGGCTAATCGGCGTTGCTGTCTATTTAATGGCATTCGAATGTCATCGCCGTTTCTTTCAAATTGGGATAGGTGTTTGCAAACATTGGCATAATCTTTAACTTCATTTCTTTCTAAACTAAGCCCTTGGGCAATTGTCATGCCTGCAATACCTTGCTGAGTTCTGCTGCGTTTTCTTTTGCTCATAAATAACTCTCCGTCACTTTAATTTTTGCTTTAGATAAACAACGGTCAGTTGCTTGGCTGCTTATTTTCTGCTGATCACTTAACGCGCCATTTACTGGCGGTTTGGCAATGTAAAAAGCTTTGTTATATTGCTCAGCGGCACGTCGATATAACTTTCTATCTTCAAGTGACTTGCCAGTATTCATATAATGTTCAAAGTTACTCACAGCTCATCTCCGAAGTTTTATTAATATTGGCTTCCAGTAATTCGGCTTCTTTTTTACTTTTGATTTTTTCCCTTGCTTTTTTATTACGTTCTTTTTGTTTTTCTTCATATTCAATTGCGCGAGTTAATAAAGAATTACGCAGTGAGTTGTGCTCTATTCGATATTCAGCCCACCGCAAGTCTTTTTCTGTTCTGGCTAAATATTTAGCCTGACCCCACAATATGGATGCTTCTAAATAATCACCGGCTTGTTCTGCTTTTGCTGCCTGTTGTGCAATACTTAAATAACTTGGCTTCATTTATTCATTTCCTTTTGATGTAAATGTTCAGCAATGAGCAAAGTAATATCACTAATGAACTCTTTGCCTTCGTCGGTTAGCTTTCCGTGTTTATTGTAAAAACTATCGTAGACTTCAATTATTTGCTGGTCGGTTGCTCCTGCTTCTTTACGGCAAATGTTATTTTCGTATAAGTTGATTAATGATTGTTTTAATACCTCAGTATCTAAATCAACTCGGTATTTAATACCATCGACAGTTCGCTCGAATGTTGATGCTTTCTTTTTTCTTTTTAGATAATCAAAGATTGCATCAATAAAATGTTTTCTTCTTTTATCTAATAAAGTTGATTTTTCCATTTAATTATTCCTGAATTTAGATAAGGGGATTCCATCAGCATTGGCGCTGATTTAAATTTAATTTTATTTTTTAATTATAAGTTTTGAGCGGCTATTAACTTTTTATATACTTCATTAGCTACGATATCTGCATCTTTGCATTTATCTTTTGCTTTTTCGTATTCCATTTCAAGGCGTTTAATTTCACGTTCTTTTTTCAGCTTTTCACTTAGCACAGCATATTTAGCTTCTTTACGCTCCATGAAATGTTCAGTTGGCTCACCTCGTTTGTGTGCAATAGTACCGTTTTCAAGGGTAACATGTTCATCTTCATAGTTTGTTTCAATACCTTTTTCACGGAACTCGCGTTCTGTTAGGATGCTAGATAGTTTATTGAGAGCCGCACGCTCGCTGAGATATGCACGCTTGGCGCCATTGATGATGTATACGGGACGCTCGACAACCTGAATCTCAAATCCCGTTGCTAATTCAATTGCTTTAACCATGACTTTATTTCCTTAAAAGTGACAAGACGCTATGTTTAATTGCTGGGGATATTCCCATGATTTTTTTTGCTTCGCGTGAAGCTTTTTCATATTTAAAAAATGAATCCACTAAATTATAATTTTCACCGACTAGTTTATAAATATTACATTTCCAATTTAAATCACCAGCGTAATCTTCTGGGATATTAATATATTTTGGTAGTGGCTTGTTTTGAATCTTGCACAAAGCAATAATATTATAAGTTGTATTATTCATAACTAATCCGTATTCATTGCGTGCTCTATTCCTGCCAATGTAGCACTGGTCATTAAATCAATTTCATTAAGCAGCCCAATAAATCTACCCGCTTCTTTAGGGTAAGTGGTGAATAGCTTATTTAATAATGGCTGCATTTCTAATTTTAATTCTCTGGTATACCTTTGAGCACAAGATGCAGTTTTATGTAAATTAGAATGCTTTTTCTCGATAGGAAGTAACATTAAACTATGCATTGGAAACCTCAATTTTTAATTTAACTATATTGTCATTTGCTTTTTCTATTAATTTCAATGCAGCTTCTAAAGTGTTTTCAATATCTTCATTGTCTAAGATTGCTGAATTTAAAACGGTATTTATAATTGCTCTAGCATAAGTTAACTCTGTATTTGCCGAGTTTCTTAATTCAATATTGTCATTCATTGTGATTTACCTGTTTCAATATCACAGACTTCGAGAGATACAATAACTTGAACACTGTGAATCCAATAATGTAAGTTTTCCACATCAATAGTTTTATTGTTGGATAAAACATTTAGTTTAATGTGATTAAGTAAGGTGCTTATTTCAGTTAATCGTCGCTCTCGCCTAGTTTGAAATTTTGCTTTCCGTACATCTTCAATAAGCAAATTAATTTCATCTTGGACAGCGTTAAACTTATCAATATTAAGCATCGCTCCCCCCCCCTAAACACCTTTCTATTTCATCCTCAGCTTGACAGATTAATTCATTGGCAATGTGACGTTCGCTTGAATCCCTATTTAGAAATTGTGCTGCAACCAGAAAAGCTTTAACACGATGCATTGTGTCTATAAGCTGGCTAGCATCAGCCGTTATTAATTTAGCCATGTCCATTATCCCGTTGTGCATTTTCTTCAATTAACCAACCTGCTACAGGGTTTGATAGTTCGTAAGCCAATTCAATTAAACTATCGATAACTGGATCGCCTGCAAATTGGCTATTTAACTGGAATAGTACTGCATTCAGTTGGGCGCTTTTTTTTGCGGCGACACTTAATTTAATTTCGTGTGACATGTCACGCTCCTACAGGTGTTTGTGATGCTAGTGATAAAACATAATCACGAACAAGTTGTAATTTTGCTGATTTCAAATCAGCTGCATAAACCTCTTTGCGTTCGGCTTTGGCTAGTGGATCACTGCGCTTTACAGCAAAGAAACAGAACTTAAACAGACCTGTACGGATATCAGGTTTAAGTGTATTGGTATTTGACGCATAATGTATAGTCGGCATTTTTTAAACCTTAAAATTATGATGTGCTTTTAGTATTACCACTAGTGATAAATAAGTCAACACCGCAAGTGATATTATTTTATCACCAAAGGTTATATATTTGATTTTGAAAGGGATAAAAAATAAAAAAGCCCGGCGTATTTATCGCTCGGGCTTGGGGATTTGATGTGTTTGGGAGTTAAAACGTGTCGTCAGGCCACTGGGACTTAACTACTTTGCCAATAATATGACAGTCAACTCCACAAGGTATTAGTTCATATCTAGGGTTCAATGGTTCAAGATATGGTCGGCCTGCATCTCGAATTAATCGTTTAAATGTGAACTCATCACCATTCATTCTAGCGATACAGAAGTCCCCCGCATCAACAGGCTCTTCAGGATCAACAAGTATCAGCATCCCTTCAGGGAAGCTAGGGCGACCGCCTTGAGGGGCTGTCATTGAGTGGCCTTCAACCTCTAACCAGAATGCGCTGTCGCTTGCTTTTCTAGCTGTAGGGATCCATGCAACAGCATCTTTTTTGGTGTAGGAATGTTCATTTTCAGTGAATGAACCTGCTTGTACCTTTGAAAGCAAAGGGTATTCGTATGTATTAATAATCTGTTCTGAGTTTGATAAGACGGATTGATAAACCTCCCGAATTTCTTTAGCTAGAAATGGGCTTATGTCCTCAACGGGGACATCCAATATTTTAGCAAATTTAGCTGCATGCTCATGATTGATGGCATTTACACCATTTAACAATTGAGCTACTCCGCTTTGTCCCATTCCAAGCATTTCACCAAGAATTTCTTGCGAAAGCCCTAGATCTTTTTTCTTAGATTCAAAAATAGATTTTAGGCGAATGGCATCTGCTTTCTGTTCATCAGTCAACGGTTTCTTTTTCATGTGACAATAATATCACCTCTGGGAATAAAAACAATCACCGCAGGTGTTGATTATTTTATTATTAGCGGTGATAATCCTCTAAGGAGGGACATTCATGGAAAAAATTGAATTGTCAGTATTAGTTTCAACGCTGGGGCAAAAAAAAGTTGCTGATCTGTTTGGTATTCAGCAAAGCGCGATTAATAAGGCCATAAAAACTAATCGAAAAATTTTCGTCATTAAAGTTGATGGCGAAGTTGTCGGCGCAGAAGAGGTTAAGCCTTTCCCTAACAAGCCTAACAGTGATTTTTATGCACCAGATACACAACATACCGATGCCTAAGCATTACTTTCCTGATGACGCTAAGTGGATTCAGGAAATGTTATTGCAGCTGTCACCTAGTGCGAGAAACAGGGCGCTGGTGGCTTATTCAGAAGTGTATCAGGAGCATTGGGAATTAGAGCCAGTTTCATATCGCAAAGACAACAAAGCGAGACATGAAGCGAACTCAAGGCTAAGGCAGTACGTGAGACGTTATTCGAAGGCAATGCAAGGTTATACCTCAGCGCCGTTGTTGGTTGGTCAGTAATTCATTAAGGAGGATTTAGAAGTTAAGACGTTTAGCCGTCTAGATTGTTTTCTGGGGAAGAGGGGAAAACTTTCTAAGGGGGTAAGGGGGTTGATCTTTGAAAGGGGTGTTAGGGAAGGCACTGCCAAGGAAGGAGTTAGATCTTAAATATAGATCTCTATAGGGGTTATAAATACCACCAGCCGTTTAGATGGCTAAATGATAAATATTCCAAAGGCTTCGTCCTTGGCAGGGTAGATTATTCAAGTGAGGAACGGATGTTAAACATTACACCAAATTTTGCACAGGAACGCGGTTTAGCTATGTTGCGTGAACACTGGAAGCAAAACCGCACGTTTATGATTTATAGTCCAACAGGGAGTGGTAAAACAGGGTTAGCCGCATTTATCACAAACGGTTATATCAATCGCAATATGCGAGTTATGTTCTGTGCGCCATATACAAACCTGATCGCCCAAACATCTGAGCGTTTTCAAGAATATGGCATACCAATGGAAGAAATCGGATTTGTTTGGGCCAATCATCCCAATTATGACCCAACAAAATTAATCCAAATTGCCTCAGCAGATACGGTTATTCGTCGTGAGTTTCCTGACAACATTGATTTACTCATCATCGACGAGGCCCATTTACGCCGTAAGAAAATACTCGAAGTCATTCGTGATACTGACCTCAAAGTAATCGGGCTTTCTGGAACACCTTTTTCCCCATTTCTTGGTGAATATTACGAAAGGCTGATTAAACCTACTACGATGAAGGAACTTATTCAGCGTGGGGATCTAAGTAAATACGAATTTTACGCTCCGACAAAGCCAGATTTATCAAAAGTGAAATCAATTCGTAGTGAGGAATTCGGTAGTGATTATAAAGAGGCTGAAATTGCTGAAATTATGTCAGGTGCGGATTTGGTTGGCGACGTGGTTGATAACTGGCTGGCTAATGGTGAAAACCTACCAACGATCTGTTTTTGCGTCACTGTCAGCCATGCAAATTATGTCACCGTTGCTTTTAACCGATCAGGGGTAAATGCGGAAGTCATTACAGCTGATACGCCACATGATGAACGTCGAGTCATCATTCACCGTTTCGAACAGGGTGCAACCAAGATCATTGTTAATGTCGGAACGCTTGTCGCAGGTTTTGATAGTGATGTTCGTTGCATCATTTACGCCCGACCTACTAAATCAGAAATCCGCTGGGTGCAGTGTCTTGGTCGCGGATTACGTAAAGCGCCGGGCAAAGATAAATGTCTCATCTTTGATCATTCCGGTTCTGTCCATCGCTTAGGCTTTCCTGATGATATCGAATATGACGAATTGCCAAGCAAAAATGACGGCATGAAAGAGGTTAACAGTGTTCGTGAGCAGGAAAAACGCGAGAAGAAACCGAAAGAATGTACCTCATGCCACTACATGAAGCCTGCAGGTGTTTATGCTTGTCCTAAATGTGGATTTAAGCCACTCGCCGGGGAAGACGTCGAAGTCGATACAACACGCAATATCAAAAAATTAGGTAAGACTGAAAAAGTTTATACCCATCAGGAAAAGCAAAGTTTCTATTCCCAACTTAAATATTACCAAAACGTTAGAGCGGTTGAAGGCAAGCCGATTAGTGACGGGTGGGTAGGTCACACATTTAAAGAAAAATTCGGTGTATTCCCCTATGGGCTACACAGCACCCCTCAAGAGATTACACCAGAGGTTAGCAATTTTATTAAACATAAGCGGATCCGTTTCGTAAAGGGTCAGCAAAAAGCAAAAGAGCAGTTCGCACGTATTAAAGGTCAGTTAAAAAATGGCACACCACAGCAAGGAGCATTACTTTGAATACAATTAATGCCGCAAAAGGACAATGGGCAAAAATATTTGCGCACTATGGGCTACCCCCTATAACTGGGCGTAAACACTTTAAAGGCAAATGTCCATTATGTGAGAGAAAGGGCAAGTTTCGTATTGATGATAAAAATGGGCTAGGCACATGGATTTGCACCTGTGATTCGGGTACAGGCTTTCAGTTACTGGAAAAAACACAAGGTAAGAGTTTTAAAGTTCTGGCTGATGAAGTGGATATGCTTCTTGGCAATCACCGAGAAAATATAACCCCTAAGCCACAAACTAAAGATACCTCAATTGCAGGATTTAGGGATCGGGTCATTAAGTGCTATTCAAACCTAAAATCACTGAAAGATACCTCAGCAGCGAAATATCTACACAATCGAGGTATCTATGAGCTGCCGAGTGAACAGGTTAAATTTTGTGATAAGCAACCCGTAAAACATAACCCTAACAGCTTTCAAGCTATCTGGTCGCTTGCAACAGACTCAAAAGGGCAGCTTTGTTACCTGCATAGGACGTATTTAGAAGGCGATAAAAAAGCGCGGCTATCTCTGGTCAAACGAATGGACTCGTTGCAGGAGGATAATTACTTAGAGTATGCAAACTCAGTCGCTATCCGTATGTTCCCCGTAGCTTCAACGTTGGGGATCGCTGAAGGAATCGAAACCGCACTTTCCTGTAAGCAAATCTATGGTGTTAATACTTGGTCGACAATGAATGCTGGACATATGGCGAAGTTTGTCGCTCCAAAAGGTGTTAAGCACCTGATTGTTTTCGCTGATAACGATTGGAGCGCAACGGGTGAGGCGGCAGCTTATGAATGCGCCAGAAAAAACCTAGTAGCCAACAATGATATAGAAAAAGTAAGCGTGAGATGGCCTGACCTAAACGATTTTAATGATTTGCTCACTCAAGGTTGTGAAGCAAGGGAACGTGTTTTTATTCGGAAACAAAGAGAGGCGGCTTAATGAAACTCGAAAATGCACTGAAAAACTTTCACCCTAAGTCACCTACATTCGGCAATGTAGCAGGTTGTACTTCCCCTGACCGAATAACGGGAACGGATATCATGGCAGCTATGGGGATGACTGAATCACAAACTAAGTTTGGTATGACGGCTTTTTTGGCGAAAAATGATATCAGCGAAGAGGATAAGTTTTCTACGGTAGAAGCCTTAACCCAATACGCTAAAAAAATCACACCTAAGCTGGTGGCTAAAGCTGCAGGTAAAAAGTTGGGTTATTGCCTAATTATTCTGGCCAAGATGGCATTTGAAGATTATGCCCGTTCAGCTGGTTCAGTTTTTCCATGTTCAGCATGTAGCGGTAAAGGTCTTATTTATAAGCGCAAGGACGTAGTCAAACATCCTGGTATAACTAGACTAGACGGAACTGTAATTATTGAGCCGTGGACGAAAAATGAAGAAGTGGGTGAATTGTGCCAAGAGTGTAATGGTAAGGGGCGACTAGCACACCGTTGCCGCTGTAAAGGACGGGGTAAGGTATTAGATGACATTCAAACTAAGCTGCAGGGCGCGCCTGTATTTAAAGATTGTCCTCGTTGTGCGGGTAAGGGGTTCAACCGGGTGCCGTCGTCTGTGGCATATAATGCGATAAAACACTTAGTGCCTGATTTAACTCAATCGTCATGGTCACGAAATTGGAAGCCATTTTATGAAAAGTTAGCTAGTAAATGTTTTATTGAAGAAAGTGCGGCAGAACTGGCATTTAGCAGGGTAATAAAATAATGTGTTTTATTTGATTTTTGCATAGAATTGGCTTATTATCTTCTAATAATGGACATTCTATACCTAGTCGCATTAAACCAATTCAAGGCCTCGCTAAATCAGCGGGGCTTTTTTGTGCCTAAAACAAACATAAGACTTGCTGTTACGTTTGGTCAGAGTTACATGTGTAGTTATGCACAATAACTGACCAGAGGTTTAAAAATATCATGTTAAAACAGTGTGATATGACAGAAAGGGCAAGGCTTGTATTTAATGCGGTTACAGAGGAACCAGCCACAGTAGGTGAAATCGCATGGCTTAGTAATCTAACCGATTCATGCTGCCGATTAATACTGACCCAGTTAGCGATGGCGGGTTTAATCAAAGAAAACATCAAAGAAAGTACATATCAAAATATCTAGCACTGTGAAAATGGGCGGCTGGTGGGTGTTGGTAGCACCTTACCAGCCATTCGCCCGTTGGATACGGATCACGGACAAACTAAAGCCCACTGCTTATGTGCACAAAGCAAGTGAAGCTTATCAAAAAAGGTTTCCATGATCTATGAAAAACACTGTGAATTTAAACAGTATTAATTTAGTCAATGACGACTCACTCAGCTACATAAAGACACTTCCAGATAATTGTATTGACCTAATTGCAACTGACCCACCTTATTTTCAAGTTAAAAGCTGTAGTTGGGATAATCAGTGGGAAAACGTCACTGCATATTTATCGTGGCTTGATGAAATGCTTGCGGAATTTTGGCGTGTTCTGAAGCCAAGCGGCAGCTTATATATGTTTTGTGGTTCAAAGCTGGCGGCTGATACGGAATTATTAGTGCGTGAGCGGTTCGATGTGCTTAACCACATTATTTGGGCTAAACCATCGGGACCATGGCGACGACAAAATAAAGAAAGCCTGAGAAGTTATTTCCCTGCAACTGAGCGTATCTTGTTTGCTGAACACTATCAAAGCCCTTACAAGGGAAAAAGCAGTGGTTATCTTCAGCGACGTAGAGAGTTGAAAGAAAGCACGCTGAGGCCATTGATTGAATATTTTAAGCAAGCAAGAGATTCATTAGGCATAACGGCAAAGGAAATACATCAGGCCACTGGAAAGCAAATGGCTTCTCATTGGTTTGGCTATAGTCAATGGCAATTACCGAACGAATCAGACTACTTGAAGCTACAAGAGCTATTTAACCAAGTGGCGGTAAAAAAGTTCAGCGACAGTCCACTAAGCCGCCAGCACGCTGATTTAGTCAGTGAACAAAAGCTACTAAATCGTGAATATCATGAGTTATCCCAGCAATACCAGCTACTAAGGCGCCCATTTATTGTGACTGTTGATGTTCCTTACACTGATGTATGGACATATCCACCAGTACAGTATTACCCCGGTAAACATCCATGTGAAAAGCCTGCTGTGATGATGGAACATATTATCAATAGCAGTAGCCGCGAGGGTGATGTGGTGGCTGATTTCTTCATGGGTTCTGGCGCAACAATAAAAGCAGCATTAAAACTCAATCGTCGAGTTATAGGAGTTGAACTAGAAACCGACAGATTTGAGCAGACCAAAATGGAGATAAATAAAACCTCCAGTTTCTAATTTTTAATTAACTCGGGCACTCCGTAGGGGGTGAAATCATGCGTATGGATAAATATAGCAACGCAGCCTACGGTAGTGCTGGGCTTACAGCATTCTTTGCAAGCTTATCGCTTTATGAATGGGGTTTTATTATTGGGATGGCATTCAGCATCATCCTAGGCTTGGCGACTTTCTTCATGAATAGACGGGAACAACGAAAGCGAACTCGTTTATTTGAAGATCTGGTCAATAAGACTGACCCGCAAAACCCCTCAGCAACTGCACGAAAAGCCGCTGAACTTATGGCGAAAGCACCAAAGGATATCTAATGTCACTCAAACAAAAACTAACTGCGCTTGTCAGCGCAGGGGCTACGGCTATCGCTTTAACAGTGATTGCTCATTTTGAAGGTGTTAGATATGAGCCTTATGAAGACGTGGGCGGTGTATTGACGGTTTGTTATGGCCACACAGGAAAGGACATCATCCCTAATAAAATTTACTCCAAAGATGAATGTAATGAGTTGCTTGAATCAGACTTTCAGCGCACAAAACAGCAGGTAGATAAGTTGGTTAAGGTGCCAACTGACGATTACACCAAAGCTGCTCTGTATTCATTTGCATTCAATGTTGGTACCGGCGCATTTGCTAAGTCGACAATGCTTAAAAAGCTAAATGCAGGTGATCAATATGGTGCTTGTGAAGAGCTGAAAAAGTGGGTTTATGCTGGCGGTAAGGTATGGCGTGGACTCGTTAATCGAAGAGAGGCGGAGGCGGCTATATGTCATGGAAACCTATAGTGGCTGTAATTTTCTTTATGCTGCTTGCGATATCAATGATTGTATCTGGTGCCTACAGACTCACTGACAACACATGCGGTATTGATAAAGCCAGTTTAGAAAAGCGTTGTCAAAAAGCCATCGAACACTACAAGGGTAAGCAGGTGAATTATGAAATTCGATAAATCATTCTGGTTATTCATTATGGTTGTAGGAATGGGCTGGTGGGTTGTTACTGTTCACGATAACAACAAACTACTTGAAAAAGAGAATGAGAGACTACAAAAGGACAATACGAATAAAAGCAAGATAATTGCCAGTCAATCATTTGAGTTCAACCACATCAATCAGCTAACCAGTACAGCATACCGCAATGGGCTTCTATCTGAAGCGAAATCGCAGGAGAAAGTCATTGAATACCGAACCATTCTCAAGAAAGAGCCTACTTGTGATCTTGTTGTGCCTCAGTTTGTTACTGATGGGCTGCTCAACTACACATACCGTTTACGAGCCAGCACCTTGTATGGAAATCCCGAGCGTATTGACGCAGCAGGTGTTGGTGCCATTACCGCCAGAAAATTAACATATTGTCAGGCTATCGAGTGGATAGATCCTTTATTGAAAACCATCGATAAAGCGAATACGAAACTTGAAGCCATAGAACAAGCAAAGAAAAAACCACAGGCTAATTAACCTAATTCCCATGATGAGGAACGCGCCGCATTGTCGCTGTCTCATATGTTAGCTATGACCTATCTTCCTTATGTAGTGAGCGCATACCGAGAATCAAAAACAATGAATACCACCGTTTTGGTTATTTGTCGGGCATATCACAGTAACGTTTGCTGTGGGTAGAAGAAATGACGTGACTGCGGGAGAGACCGCTTTACTTTATGGTAGTCAATCAAAAAGCTTATTTTTATGAGTGAGCTTTCTTATTAACTATGAGGATGTGAGTATGGATAACCCAGTTGATGTCATGGTGGTTTTTTATAAACCAATAGGCGATGGCGAAACCCGCCTTGAACGTCGTACATATGGTAAAGAATTTGGTTTTACTAAGAAGCAAGTTGATTCAACAGAGTTTAAGCACAATCTTTCCTTTGCCTTGAAGTGTGAGTTTGGAGCGGATATTGCCATTAAAGGGATAGCCGTAGTGGACGAAAGAAAAGAAAATCTGCGGCACATTAGATTGCTTTTCCGCACACCTAGCGATAAGGACATTGAGTCTATTATTGAAAGAGTGAATAGCGAGATGCTGGGTAAGCCATTAAATGATAAGACAGCAAGAGAAGCTCGTGAATTAGCACTAAAGTATGCAGCAGACATGATTTCAGTTGAGTCTGAACTAACGTATTAGTATTCATTGAATAGCTTTCTACAAACGTCATTCATAGAGTGGCGTTGATAGAGATTTATACAGGAGATAAACACGATGGCTAAACCGGATTGGGGGACGCTACAACAACAGTTCCTCGCCGCTCATGCCGAATCAGGAATATCCCCGAAAGAGTGGTGCGAAGAACAAGGGTTAAAATACTCAACTGCTAAGCGCTACATTAAGATTGCGAACGGTAGTGCGAATTCGCAAAAAAAAAGTGCGAATGAAACTGCGAATAAAAGAATTCGCAAAACTGAGCAAAGAACACCTAGCACTAATGTTACGCAAAATGAACAACTAGATAATTCGCAGAATGATACCCAAGAAAAGCAGGGGTTAATTAAGCCTCAGCACGAATCATTCGCACAGAATATTGCGCAAGGCATGACTCAAAAGGATGCTGCAATTTGTGCCGGCTACTCTCCGAGTAATTCGGAATCCCAAGCCGCAGTATTAATTAGGCGTCCTGATGTTCGCAGACGCATTAGAGAGTTACGCCAAGAAGCCGCATTACTTGTCACATTCAATGCTAAAGACTTGGCCGACCTCTCATACAAAGCAGCCAAAGACGCCCTACAAGATAAAAAGTTTGGTCAAGTAGCGCCAAACATAAAAAACGCCGCACAGCTAACCGGTATTGAAATGAACACCAATAAAACAGAGGTGAACGTTGATTTAGCTGGGTTAAGCTATGGAAAGGTTTGTATCGTTACTCCAGCGACATGCCCTCCTGAAGTTTGGGATGCGCATATGGAGAAACTACAAGAGGGAAAGCAGAGCACCCAACAATAATTGATGGCGTTCTTTATTCGTTTAGTAGCGATTGGGTTCCCTCGGTTCTATACGATAAGCCGGTAGGTTCAGTTCGTTGGCGCTGGACTTATGGCGGGCGCGGTGGTGGTAAATCCGTAGAGATTGCCCGAGCGCTTGTATTGTTGGGTGCTAATGAGTCAATGACGATACTTTGCGCTCGTGAGTTCCAAAACTCTATTAATGATTCTGTATTGGCATTGTTAGAGTCTGAAATCTACAGCCTTGGTTTATCTTACTTCTACAAAGTAAAGAATAATGAAATAGAAGGGCTTAACGGAACTCGGTTTACATTTAAAGGGCTACGCAACAATATCAACAGCATTAAATCGATGCATGGCATTCGTGTTTGTTGGGTAGAAGAAGCGCAAACAGTATCACAAGATAGTTGGGATATTTTAGGCCCTACCGTTCGAGCGAATAAATCCGAAGTCTGGGTATCGTTTAACCCGCGTGAAGAAACGGATCCAACCTACCAGTTAATGAAGCGACACGAAGCTGACCCGCCTGACGGTGGGGTTATCATTTTTCGTGTTAATTACAGCGATAACGCTTTTTTTCCTGATGTACTTCGTCATGAAATGGAGTATTGCAAGCGCGTTGATTATGAAGCTTATGAGCACATTTGGTTAGGGTTGCCTCGGGCAATCAGTGAGGCCGTTATCTTCTCTGGTAAGTATCGAGAAGAAATGTTCCCTGATGATTTGTGGCAACAAGCCGATAGGCTATTTTTCGGTGGTGACTTCGGCTTTGCCAATGACCCGAGCACATTAATTCGTTGCTTCATTATAGGGCGCAAGCTTTATATCGAATATGAGGCATACGGGGTAGGTGTTGAGATTGATGAATTATGGAAGTTCTATGCTGGTAAAGATGGGGCAACTGCGGAACAGCTTACGCAGTGGAAAGAGAGCGACGAAAAGAAATATCCTGGTATACCTCAGTCAAGGAAGTGGCCTATTCATGCAGACAACAGCCGACCAGAGACAATAAGTTATTTATCTCGCCAAGGCTTTGTTATTGATGGCGCAACTAAATGGCCCGGTAGTGTTGAAGATGGTATCGCATATCTTAAAGGCTTTGAGGAAATCATTATTCATCCTCGATGCAAGCACATGTTAGAAGAAGCCCGGCTGTATTCTTATAAAGTAGACAGAATGACGGGTGAGATTTTACCTGTAGTGCAAGATAAGCATAACCACTGCTGGGATGCGGTTCGTTATTCTCTTGATGGTTACATTACAAGTGAAGGTGATCTGGGTGTTTGGGCATCGTTGGGTAAGCAGACTTAATTGCTAAAAATAGCGCTTTCAAATTGAAATGGCGTCGAAATTGATTTCTGTTTTCTGTTAACAAATCAATAACAATATAACGGGCGATTTAGAGTGAGAAAACATCTACTTTTGCCCGTTATAGGTGACATTTTAATTGAGTGGAAAAGTCGCGATACACATAAGCACCATTATGTTAAATAGCCCTCCTTTTTAATAAATTATCATGAGGTTTAAATGTCTCGTAAGCAACGCCGAAACGGCGCAAAAAAGCCCGTTAAAACAGCTGACGGGTACAATAACTTCCAAGCTAAAATTGGCCCAGAAACACAGAACATTCAAACGGGCGGTACTTACGTACCCGGTTACATTACCCGTAACCGAACCATGCTTGAATTCGCTTATCGTTCATCGTTCTTAGTTGGCGCGGGTGTTGACGCTATTGCAGATGATATGACCCGAAAAGGCGTCAGTATTAGCTCAAGGCTCAAGCCAACGCAAAAGGGTAAGATTGAGAATTTCTGGGATAACGCAGCTATCTGGGATGGATTAAACGATACGTTAAAATGGTCTCGTCTTTATGGTGGCGCAATTCTTGTTGTCCTTATCGATGGACAAGATATTTCAACAGAGCTAAACCTAGAAACAGTGGATAAGGGACAGTTTAAGGGCGTAATGTGCCTTGATCGCTGGCAGTTAGACCCAACCTATGATGATTTAGTGACAGAGTATGGTCCGCATTTTGGAAAGCCGAAGTTTTACAGAGTAATAGCTGGAAATAATAAGGCGCAAGGTTGGGAAATACATTATTCCCGCGTAATACGAATGGAAGGTGACAAGTTACCCTATCAGCAAGCACTGACTGAGAATGGTTGGGGAATGTCGGTTGTAGAGCGTATTTTTGAGCGAATACAAGGTTTTGATACCGCTAGTGCAGGAACAACTCAGCTTATTCATAAAGCACACCTTAGAACCTACAGCATCAAAGGTTTAAGGCAGATACTGGCAACCGGTGGTGATTTAGAAAAAGGATTAATGCGGCATTTAGATATGATCCGCGAATTTCAAACTATTGAGGGTATGACGCTGATGGATTCAGACGATGAATTCGCCACTCATAGTTATTCTTTTTCAGGCATTGCCGATGTCATATTGCGCTTCGCTGAACAGGTATCAGGTGCTACTGGCATTCCACTTGTACGTTTGTTTGGTCAATCTCCCTCGGGGTTCAGTACGGGTGACGGTGACTTAGAAAACTATTACAGCCGTATTAACTCACTACAAGAGCGACACTTAAGGCGGCATATTCGTTGGTTGATGGATATTTCTTGGCGTTCATTATTTGGCGAAGAATTACCGGAAGACCTGACCTTTGAGTTTAATAAGCTTTGGGATATGTCAGATGCAGACCGAGCGACAATGGCAAACAATATCGCTACGGCATTGGGTTCATTGGTAGACCGACAGATTATCCCTATTCATGTCGCCATGAATGACCTGCGGAACATTTCTGATGTGATAGGTATTGGTGGTTCAATCACAGACAAGGATATTGAAGATGCGAAAGCCCAGTGGGAGGCGGATGAATTTGAAACCGGCACTGCGCCGTCGTTCGGAGATCCAATATCAACAAAGCCTACAGGCGATAGTGAGCCAGATAAACCAAATCGTCACTGGCTCTTACGATGGTTCTGAGCATAGCGCGGGGATCATCACCAGCAACCTAATTGATTATTCTCACATGTTGGATGAATGGTCTACGCTGGTGGCCCATAAAATGTTCTCACAAGTTGAGCGCGAAGAGTGGGGGCAGTGGCGATCTGTATCAGAGCAAATATCTGAGGGGTTGCGTGATGTGGTTGGTAATACACCAGTCGGTCAGGTGGCTCAAGATATTGTCTATCGCCAGATTCAGCTAATGAAATCAATCCCGATTGAAGCTGCTGAGCGTGTTCAAGATATTCAATCCCGAGCAATTGAAGCTGTTATCAATGGTGAGCGGCCTGATGCGCTGTATCAAATGATAATGGAAACGGGCAACGTAGCGTCCAGCAGAGCGAAACTTATCGCCAGAACGGAGGTAGGGCGAGCAACAGGCGCTCTAACTCAGGCGAGGGCATTATCAATTGGCTCGGAGGGGTATTGGTGGCGTATCGAGGGCGCAGGTACTAGACCGTCACATAAGAAAATGCGTGATAAATTCGTTTATTGGCATAACCCACCTACGCTAGATGGTATGACTGGGCATGCGGGATGCCTACCTAACTGTAAATGCTGGTCAGAGGTACATGTACCGAAAGCCAGATTCTAACAAGTCGCCTAGTGCGGCTTTTTTAATGTCTGCAATTTGGCAGGTAAAGCATGAAATATTTTTTTGTCACTAAGCTGGGGGAAACGCGATATCTCCAGCCTGATGGCTCATTGCTGTGTAAGAACGTCCCCATCGCGCGTACTGGCTCACAGGTTTACTTACCTGAAGAAGTTGGATTAGAGCCTGATGCTAGTGGAATGGTGACGGTGTACCGAACTGAAGACGAAGTGTTTTCAGAAGAAACAATGGCTTCATTTGAAGGTGTCGCAGTCACATTAAGGCATCCAGAAGATAAAGACGGCAATATCGTTTTTGTTAACCCCTCTAATTTTGCCGAATTAGCGCAAGGCCACATTCAAAATGTTCGCAGAGGGGAAGGTGATAAATCAGACCTACTTATTGCGGATGTGTTGGTTAAACGGCAAGAAGCGATTGACGCTATCAATGCGGGGCTGATTGAGGTCAGTTGTGGCTATGATGCGCAATACAAGCAGCTATCACCGGGCAAAGGGAAACAATATCAAATCACGGGCAATCACTTGGCTGTTGGACTTGAAAAAGGCCGGGCGGGTGCTCGTTGTTCTATCGGGGATTCAGCCCCAATCAAAAAGAAGGAGAGGCCTGTAATGTCATGGCTTAAAAAATTGGGTATCGCAATCAAAACGAAAGATGAGGCTGCATTACAGCAACTTATCGACGAAGCGCCGGATATGCCATCTGAGGGCATGAATTCTATTCCTGGTGTCACTATCAATATGAATACGCCTTCACAATCAACCGCATTACCTGTCAGTGAGCGCACCACAACCGATGAGGATAAAGATAAGCCTGAAAATCAGACCGGTGATAATGAAATCCCCGAATGGGCAAAGGCTATCTTATCGCGTTTAGAGAAGCTAGAAGGCAAAACGGCTGATACGGATCCTGACGATGATACCAAAACAGGGGATGACGACGAAGAAGAGGACAAAAAGGTAACGGGTGATGCGGCTTACCGTCGAAGCTTGATTGCTGATGCTGAAATCATTTGTCCGGGCTTTAAGCCTACAGGTGATAAAGGGATCAAGCGCCAAGTTCTTGATCATGCTTTCCGCACAGGTGATAGCGCTTACCTTAAATCATTTGGTATTCAAGACTACAGTAAAGCACCAAAAGCCACGGTTGATGCGGTCTTTAAAGGTGCAGTCGAGCTGAATAAAGCCAAAAATCATATTGCGCCTATCAATCAGGGTATTTCTACTACTGACGGCGCAACCCGCACTAAACACATGACCCCAGCGGAAATTAACAAACTTAACGCTGATTTCTGGAAGAAAAACAAGTAAAGGTAATCACATGGCAGGAAATGCATATTTAACTCGTATGCCAATCGGCATTGTCGGGGGTATTACTCGTCCTCGTGAATCGACGGTAGAAGCCGTTACACTGGACAATAAAAAGCCATTCTTAAGTTATGGGCTGGTGGGCAAATATGATTCAGACAAGTTTGTGCCACTTCAAGAAGGCGACACGGCAGATAAGGTGAAAGGTATTTTAGTTCGCCCTTACCCAATCACGTCATTAACGGACTTAGCCCATTTAGGCATTACAGCTAACCAAGTGGCAGATAATCTCAAGCGAGGTTATATCTGCGTTAAAGCGACAGGCGGAAATGCGCTGAATGCTAAAAAAGGTGATCCGGTGTTTGTTCGTGTTGCTGGTGGCACTGAAGCAAGTCCGATTGGTTCGTTTGTTTTAAAAGCTGATGCAACAGCAGAAAACACACCTCAGCTACCTAATGCTGAAATTATGGGGCCGGGTGAAGCTGATGGCCGCATTGAAATTGCTTACAACATCTAAGGGGTATTGAATGTTTACAGTTGATAGAGCAACCATCGACTCAGCCGGTGTATTTTTAGTTGGCGAATTAGAGCGGATGGATCAGACGTTAAACTTACCATTAACGTCAGTAAAATGGACGCGAGATATGCCATTGCGCAGCGATATCTCGATTGCAGATGAAGTGTCTTCATTTACGAATACCGATTTTGCTAGTGTCGGTGGTCCAAATCCTAACGGTAAAAACTGGATGGGTAAAAAAGGTACCGCAATTGCTGGTATTGAGCTAAGCATTGACCCAACCCGTAACAACTTGACGCCGTGGGTGCAGGAAGTGGGCTGGACAGTTTTAGAGTTGACTTCTGCTCAGAAATTAGGGCGTCCTATCGATACCCAGAAATATGAAGGTATGAAGCTGAAATGGCAAATGGACACTGATGAGCAAGTGTATATCGGTGATTCTGAGCTGGGAGTACCAGGCTTGCTCAATTTGCCAAGCGTGTCACCTGTTGCCGCTGCTGCGCCGTGGACAGCGACTACCGACCCTGATGTGATTGTGCAGGACATTAACTTAGTTCTGACTGATGCGTGGGTGCGTTCTGGTTATGCTGTCTGTCCGGGTAAAATTGGTTTAGCGCCTGAGCTTTTCGGTTTACTGGCCAGTAAGAAAGTCTCTTCAGCAGGGAATATCTCTGTCTTGGAATACGTGAAAATTAACACTATTGCATTCCAAGAAAACGGTGAACCATTAGAAATCGTTTCGATGAAATTTGCTTCTAAGCGTGGTGCTGGTGGCGCTCACCGTATCGTCGCGTATACCCAAGATGAGAAGTATGTTCGCTTCCCGATGGTTCCATTGCTGAATACTCCGCTTGAGTATCGAGGTATGCAACAGTTGACTGTTTACTACGGTAAATTAGGTCAAGTGGAAACGCCTTATTCAAATACCATCTCTTATTTGGATATTCCTGCTGCTTAATGCTGGCGGGGAAACCCGCCCTTTTATTGGAGTTACACGATGAAATATATCGTTGCCAAAGGTGCTAAATTAAGCTTTCCTGACGGCACTCATTTTGATTTGCTTGAAGGCATTCATGATAGCGCTGAATTTTCTAAGCAAGTGACAGAACATTGGGCGTTTTCAGCGTATGCGAAACCTCTTGATGAGTCTGAGCTACAAAAAGAAGAAGAAAGCAAAAACATGGGTGTAAAGATTAAATCGCTTGAAGATGAAATCATAGCCCTGAAAGCCACACTGAAAGAAAAAGACGATCTCATCGCGAGTCAGTCGGATGAAATCACCGCCCTGAAAGCGGCGCCTGAAGTGGAAGCCAAAACAGATAAAAAACAGGGGGCTGCGGATGGCAAAAAACAGTCTTCTGCCGACAGTTGATAAGTTCCGCGTTGACTTCCCTGAATTCACCGATACCGTCAAATATCCCGATACCTCAATCAGTTTTTACTTAGGGCTTGCTGATACCTTGCTTGACCAAGATAAGCACGGTGACCAGTTTGTTTATCTATCCGAACTGTTCACGGCTCACTATATGGAGCTAAAAGGACGCTCACTGGCAGTCTCTGCTATGGGTGGCGGGGTGAACAGCTCGGGGGGCGGTGTCGTGTCGTCCAAGTCGATTGATAAAGTTTCCGTGGGCTATGACACGTCCGGCACGGTTAATCCTGATGCGGGGTTTTGGAATAACACGGGTTACGGTCGTGAATTTTATTGGTGGTGGTCGATGTTTGGCGCTGGTGGAAGGCAATTGCTATGAGTGGCGTAAAGATAACTCGGGATAATGCTGATGCCATTTTGACGGCAATTAAAAAGCTATCAAACATGGATGTGTTGGTGGGTATTCCCGCTAGCAAAGCACAGCGTGACGATGGTGAATACCTCAATAATGCTGAGCTGGGCTATCTACAGTCAACGGGGGCAACAATCAGTATCGGTGGTGAAACGGTGACATTGCCGCCACGCCCCTTTCTCGATATGGGGATCGAAGATACACGAGATATCACTTCCAGCCATTTAGTTGCCGCTGCGGATTATGCCATAACAGGCAAATTTGAAGCAGCCCAACGGGAATTAGAACGAGCCGGTATGGTTGCCTCGAATGCAGCTAAAAAAGTTATCAGTGATGGTGAGCGCCTTGAGCCACTTTCAGAAGCAACGCTACAGAAACGTAGAGCTAAAGGGATGGACGGTGAAAAGCCACTCTATGACACCAGTAGCTTACTTAAATCCATCACCTACCTTGTCAGAAATAAGGGGGAATAATGCCTTTACTCGATGTTAGCGAAATTTTGTTAGATCCTGATTTTGTCGATATGTCGCTGGTTTGCCATCGAAGCACTCAGGTAACTGATGATGATGGATTTACCAAAAATAGCACGCAAAACCTACCCTTTGCTGGTGTTGTGACCGTTGACCGTTCTCTCGAAGCAAAACGGATGGAAGCAGGGCAGGCTATTGGCGGTGCGATATTGATTGTCACTCAGTTTCGTCTAACTCAAGGCTACCAAGGTGTTGACGCCGATATCGTCACGTATCAGGGGCGAAAGTATCGTGTAACGTTTGTTGATCCCTATACAGCTTACGGGGCTGGATTTGTTCAGGCCCATTGCGAATTGATGGAGTTTGACGGAGGGCGGCCTATTGAGTAACGACAGCACTTCATCTGGGTATCTAACACCGGTAGTGGCAATGCCCGATTACGATGAAGAACTGGAACGTCAAATCAGTCGATGGATAAGAGCGGTATCAGGGCTTCCGGCAAAAATGGTACTGCCACGATGGACAGAAACGCAACCCAAAATACCTGCTGCAGGTACAAACTGGTGTGCATTTGGGATTATGGATTTTGATAATGAACATAGTCCTGCTGCTGTCCAGCTTTCCGAACACCATCATGAACAATGGTCACATGAAAGCATGCAAATCTTATGCTGCTTTTATGGCCCACAAGGGCAACGCATAGCCACTCAGTTTCGTGATGGTTTGTTTGTTAGTCAGAATAACGCGGAACTATCTCGGGTTAACCTTTCTTATATCGACTGCGGTCGGATCCGACCCGCCCCTGAGCTTATCAACAATCAATGGGTAAGGCGTTACGACATTACCGTGACATTACGCCGCAAAGTCGTTCGTGAGTACGGCATTAAAACAATCGTAGACGCCCCCGTTAAATTCTTTGGAGAATAATCTATGCAGGGATTACCTGTTTCTAACATCGTCAATGTGACGGTGAATATGGCTGCGCGTGCTGCACAGTCTCGTAATTTTGGCTCCCTGCTTATTCTCGGGGCCAGTAACGTCATTGATGCGCATGAACGCATCCGTCAATACAGTACACTCGATGCAGTTGTGGCAGATTTTGGTGTAGATTCACCTGAGTATAAAGCGGCTCAACTGTATTATTCACAGTCACCTCGTCCTGTTGACCTGTTTATCGGGAAATGGAACAAAACAGCCACGCTGGCGGTATTACGGGGTGCAATACTGACGAAAACAGAACAAGCGATGGCCAACTTTAACACCATTGCGGATGGCTCGTTTAATATCACAATAGCCGGCAAAGCAACGACCGTTATTGGCGTAGACTTAACCAAGGAAACCAACCTTAACGGGGTTGCTGCGCGAGTCTCTGAAAAACTGACTGATGCAGAGGTTGTCTGGACAGGTGATCGCTTCACTATCACGCTCACCAAAACGGGGGAGCTTGGTTATTTCACAACAGGTTCAGCGGGAACTTACCTCGGCGGCTTGATAAAGTGTGATGAAAGCGCAGGTGCGTTGATTGTCTCACCTCAAAAGCCTGAGACAGCGTTAGACGCTGTGGCAAAAATGGCAGATATCTCCGGTGCGTGGTATGGCCTAGTGATTGCTGACGAAACCCTGACGGATGATGATGTGCTGGCGGTGGCTGATTATATTGAGGCGGAATCACTTTCGCGTGTTTATGGCCATACGGTCATGAAAACGACAGTTCTTGATGCAGATGTTGATACAGATATTGGCTCAAAACTCAAAGCGGGTAAGTATGCGCGCACGTTCTGGCAATATACATCTAGCAAGCCTTATGCCGCTGCCTCCTTATTTGGTCGCATGTTTACGGTTAATTTCAACGGTAACAACACCACGATCACCTTAAAATTCAAACAAGAGCCGACTGTAACAGCTGAAACATTAACGGTTTCACAAGCAAAAGCCATTAACGCCAAAAGCGGTAATGTGTTTGTAAATTACAACAATGACACCGCCATTATCCAAGAAGGGGTTATGGCCAACGGTGATTTCATTGATGAGCGCCACGGGCTTGATTGGTTGCAAAACTATGTGCAAACCAACTTGTTTAACTTGCTCTACACACGCACAACCAAAATCCCGCAAACGGATGAAGGTGTGACGTCACTGATCACTAATGTTGAGCAATCACTCGACCAAGCGGCAACAAATGGGTTAGTTGCTCCTGGTGTATGGAATGGTGATGAATTTGGTGCATTAACGACAGGTGCGATGCTAACCAAAGGAAGCTATATCTATGCACCACCAGTTGCAACGCAAGCCCAGTCTGACCGAGAAGCACGTAAAGCGCCTGTATTGCAATGTGCTATCAAGCTTGCCGGTGCTATTCATTACAGTGACATTATTATCAACGTGAATCGATAGGTGACTCATGTCTAATACATATTCTTTTATGGATGTATCTGCCTCCATTGCGGGGGTGGGTGGTTTATTTGAACTCGGCTACGGCGCAGCGGTTTCCGAAGAAGGGATCACCGTTTCAATGGCAGAAGATAAAAACACCATGACCATTGGCGCAGACGGTGAAGTTATGCATTCATTGCACGCAGGAAAAGGCGGTACGGTGACGGTTGTGTTACTAAAAACCAGCCCGACAAATGCTAAGTTAAACATGATGTATAACCTGCAGCAATTTTCCTCAGCAACATGGGGGAATAACGTGATCACTATTCGTAATAAAGTGAGCAATGACACCACAGTTTGCCGTTCGGTTGCGTTCAAGCGTATTCCCGATTGGCAGAATGCAAAAGTAGGTAATACCGTTTCTTGGGTATTTGACTGCGGTAAAATTGATACACAGCTAGGAGTCTTTTAATGGAATTTACAATTAACGGCAACACATACCGCTCAGGTAAGTTAAATGCATTTCAACAACAAGACTTAGCCTTTGCGCTGGTTCCTGCATTTGGTGCATTGGCGCCACTGCTAAAGGATAAAGGGAAAAGCTTCAGCCAAGATAATTTAACGGATGTGTTGCCGGCTATTTCCGAGGCGGTTCGTGCGCTGGGTAAAAAAGAACGCGCTGAAATTAATGATATTTGTCTCTCCGTTGTTAGCCGTAAATCAGGGAATACATGGTCCGCAATTTATACTAACGAGCAGTTGATGTATGACGATATCAACGGCATTGACCTGTTTAAAATTGTTGGTCATGTTATTCAGGAGTCATTGAGTAGTTTTTTTCCTACCCCAGCCGTGATCGAAGAGTCAATCTAACAAACTCTCTTCAACTCGAAACCTTACCGGATGGTCGTTACTTTCTGATGCGACCAGTCGGTAAGGGGATGTGTAAGTATGAATCATTATTGGATGGCACTATATCCCTTGGGGATATCGCTCGAATGAATGATTTTCTGGATGTCGAAGCCGAAAACGAGGCGTTAATCGAAAGGTACCGTAATGAGCAATAACGTTGAAACAATGCGTGATTTTTTGGTCTCACTCGGCTTTGATGTTGATGAATCCGGAGCTAAGAAATTTTCCTCAGTGTTGGGTGAAATCACCTCGACAGCATTCAAAGCTGGCGCAGCTGTTGAAGGTGCCGCCGCTGTTATTCTTGGTTTTACTGCGCAGATATCGAAAGGGTTAGATGATTTATATTGGCAAGCACAGCGAACCGGTGCGACAGCCAATAGTATTAAATCATTGGGTTATGCGGTTAAACAGGCTGGTGGCGATATCAATGGGTTTAATCAATCTGTTGAGCGTTTGGGGGCATTTTTACGTAATACACCAGGAGGCGAGGGTTTCCTGAAAAATATCGGGGTGCAAACTCGTGATGCGAATGGAAACCTCCGAGATACCGCTTCACTGGTTGCTTTAGTGGGTGACCGGTTATCAAAAATGCCGATGTATCGCGCGACCGCGTTCGGGCAAGCGTTGGGTATTGACGAAAACACCTTACTGGCCATGCGCCGTGGTTTACATGGGTATTCCTCTGAATACACCATGATGATGAAAGCCATCGGTTATAACCCTGATCTTGCTGCGAAGCAAGGGAATGCGTTTATGACGCAATTCTCAAAACTGACTGCAGCGGTGGGGATCGGTAAGGATAAAATCGGTGGTGAACTGGCAAGGGTATTGACGCCAAGTATTGCGCGATTCACTGAATTACTGGTTAAAAATTTCCCAACAATTGAAAAAATCATCCTAAAAATTGTTAACGCTATTTTGACGTTAACGGAAATACTCAATCACCTTGTGTATCGAGCTGCAAAGGGAATACGTGATTTAATTGGTTGGTGGCATGCGCTTGATGATTCCAGTAAAGGACTGATTAAAACGTTTGGTCTCGTGCTGGCAGCTTGGTGGGCATTGAATAAAGGTTTTCTCACCTCCCCAATCGGATTAATGATTGCCGCATTAACTGCCTTGTTCTTATTGTGGGATGACTACCAAACATGGAAGGAAGGCGGTAAATCAGCCATTGATTGGTCGGAGTGGGAAGGCACTATCGACTCTGTGACCGAATCACTACAAAAAATGTGGGAAGGGGCTTCGGGGTTTGTAGATACGATTGGCGGCTGGGAAACTGTACTTAAGGGATTTGCTTTATTCCTTGGTGGTAAATGGATGCTTAGCATTCTGGCCACGTTAACTAAGGTTGGTGCCGGCTTCATTAGGATGTTTGGTTTGCCCGGAGCGCTTCTTTTCGGTGCTTTATTGGCTTTTGATAAACTGACAGATAAGATTGATGAGGGATTTAAAAAACTTGATGAGCTCATTGATACCGCGGGTAATAAATTAGGGAAAGTAGCTAAAGCAGTTATCATTCTGAATGATCCAAATGCCACCACTGAGGATAAATTAAAAGTTGTGATGAAAGCTGGTGACGGGATTATACCCAGCATGGGTTTCATTGGTGATATGTTGGAATTCAAGGATGGTGGCTTAAGCAATACTTGGGATGCTGTCAAAAATAGTGAATTAGGAAAGAGAATTTCTGGCTCTGGCGGTTTATCCTTTTCTGGAACAAAAGCACCAAAGGGCATTCGAAATAATAATCCGCTGAACTTGAATTATGATAGACAAAAGGGGGCTCAAAAAGATAGCAAAAGTGCTTTTGCTGTGTTTGATAGCGCATACGATGGTATTCGTGCGAATGTTAAACAACTTATGATGTATTACAATGGTACGTCACGTGCTGCAGGTTTTAAAAAGTTACAAACCATTGAGGATATTATTACGAAATGGGCACCACCTGAACATGAAGGTAATGATACAGAAGGATATATTCAGCGGGTAAGCAAGGAACTCGGTGTGAAACGAAACCAAAAGCTTGACCTAAATGATGCTGACACGATGTATGCATTAGTACGAGCTATGTCATTGGTTGAGAATAAAAATCAGTTCCCGTACCCAAAAGAACTGGTCACAGCAGCTATTACGGGTACTCCTGACCCAACAATAAAACCATCCGCGCCGATAAATATCAACACGGAAAGCATGAGTCGCGCGGCATCAAACCTTGGTAGTATGGGGCAATCAGGGCAGTTTGTGCCTGAGTATCTCATTCGCAATGACTCTAATTCATCTAAGCAGGTATCAATTAGTCCTATATATAATATCAATGTGACTGGAGGGCAGTCACCGTATGAGACAGCCACATTAACGGGCGAGAGTGTTGGGCGACAAAATCAGATATTGGTTCGCAACTTAGAAAACAAGGTGGGTTAATGGATATTTTAGGTACGCTGTTTTCTCAAGGCACTCGAAAAATTGGCATGATAGTCCCCAGCGTGGTGATATCAGAAAAGCACTCTGACAGCTCTGAAATTACCGAACATCCTGTTCAAGTTCCGGGAGGCGAAGGGTTTACAGTTAGTGATCACACTTTCGATAGACCCTCAGAAGTTGTGATGGAAATTGGCTTTGCTGGTGGCGGTTCGTTAATCGATGGCTTCGATACCTCCACCATGCTTGACGTTTCAACGGGGCTAAAGCTGGGTAGCAGCCCCCGCGAAATCTATCAGCAATTATTAGACCTTCGGGCAACTAAGCAGCCTTTTGATGTTATCACTGGTAAACGTGATTACAAAAATATGCTTATCCGAGCGATTGAAGTTACTACGGAAAAAACCAGTGAAAACGTCCTAATGGTCACTTTGACATTAAGGCAGGTGACCATTGTTGAGACTAAAAGTAAAAATGTAGCCCCTCTGAAAAACCAGAAAATGCCAGAAGTGACTGGCGGGACTGTTGACAGAGGTACGGTAACACCTAAGCCAGTAAATCAGAGCGCATTAGAAACAATATTAAATATTATTCGTTAGGTAAATATGATGGATATTTTAGAGATACCACTATCAAATAAAAACCAAGAATTTGATATTCAACTTGGCAACAAAACATACCACCTGAGAGTAACATTTAGAGAATATTGCGGATGGGTACTAGATGTTATGACTCAATCTAAAGAGGGAATTCTTTTGGGCATTCCCCTAGTTCATGGAGTAGATATTTTCGCACAATATAGGTATTTGGGTTTTGATGGCTCTTTAGTCTTTGTATGTGAAAACATGGATGATGAGCGATCTCCTGTTAATTTAGGAGAAAAAAAGAAGCTGTATTTTAAATCATTAGACAATAAAAATTAGCTGCTCGAGACTATTTTTGCTGATTAAAAAGCTTATAGCCAATTAATACTAATAGCTTTCGAAATATGGTATTTTTAAGTAAATGGCTAATTACAAAATCTGAGGGTGAAATGAAAAAATATATAGTATTACTATTATTATTTTTTTCCATTAGTTCAAACGCTGCGCTAAGTCCATTGGAATACGTTACAGCTCCGAAAGGTAATATGGTTTATTACATCATGGGGGATAGAAACCCTGAAGAAGGCGAGGGCGGTGGAGTTGCTATTACTTCAATGAACCAAAAAACTGGAAGCAAAACAACGTTACTAGAGGAAAGAATAACGGATAAGCCAGAAGAAAACTTATTTGGATTCTACGACTTAAAATTATCAATCGATGGAAAAACACTATATTTCCAAACTCCAGCATGGGCCACATCATCAGCTATTCATTCGCTGGATATTGAGAATAAGAAGCAGTCTTTTGTTACTGATGGTTCACTGATTTGTGTTATTTCTAATGGGCAATACCAAGATTATCTGCTAATACAGCAGCACCGTTATTTTGTTCACCAAGGCTCTTATGATCATTATTACCTATATAACAAAAAAGGGGAAAAAATAGGCTTGGTATCCGATGCTGAGATGAATGAGTTACAGCTATTAAAAGCCTGTCAATCGTTAGGGTAAAGGTTATATAAAGACAGTAGGCAAGACACTAGAAGCATGAGCTCTAACAGTAATATAAGTCAGCCAGCCGCCTAGCGCGGCTTTTTTATTGCCTAAAATCGGAGTTTACATGTCTAAGAACTGGATCCGTGAGTGCCAGATTATCGTTGCTGACAGCGACGGCAAGGGCATCGATTTATCTGAGTTGAGGGTTACATTCAATATCACTCGACCTAACTTTGCTTATCCGACGACAGCGATTGTTAAAGTTTTTAATTTAAATAAAGAAACTGAAAACAAACTACGCCAGTATGAATTTAAGCAAATAGTGATAGTGGCAGGTTATAAAGATAACAGTAGCCAAATATTTTCTGGCCAGATCCAATATACCTATTCTGGTCGTGACAATGTGACAGATACCTATGTAGTCATTCAGTCAGCGGAAAGCGATCAGGCATATAATAACGCGATAGTGTCTACCACAATTGCTAGCGGATACACACAGGACACGATTGATAAGGCACTGATGAAGAGTGTTGAAAAATACGGTGTGCTGGCGGGTATGCGAGGGGAGTTCACTGATACCGTGGCGCCACGGGGTAAAGTTCTATTTGGCATGCACCGTGATGAAATGACTTGCTTTGCGGTGCAGAATGGCGCTGACTGGCGTTATTCCAGCAATAGCCTTGAAGTTGTACCAAAGGATAATTACATCAATGAAATCATCTTGAATTATGACACTGGCCTTATCGGAACGCCGGAGCAAACTATTGGTGGTGGTATCAACGTGACCTGCATGATAAACCCTAACATTAAGCCCGGAACATTAATTCAATTGGATAATTCAGGCATTAATTTAGCCGGATTATCGAATAAAGAAATCGGGTTATATGGTAGTCACGACGGCACAACAGAACAACCGTCACCACTTGATATTGATGGTGAATATAAAGTTATCAATGTGAGCTATTACGGGGATACGCGAGGTAATACGTGGTACCAAGAGCTAATTTGTATAGCTCGCTCTGTTGAAACCAAGCTAAGCCCATCAGCAATACAAGCAATGGCGGTAGAAGAATGATCACCAATGATGAACGAATAGGGCGCCCAGAAGCGCCTTTTTTATTGATGAAAGAAAGCGTGATGTCAGGGTTATTTGTTGCATTACCTTGCATTGTGCAGTCATTTAACGCTGATGCGGTGACGATTGAAGCGCAACCGGCCATTAAGTGGCGAATTAATGAAGATGGCATTGATAAAACAGTCCCGCTTCCTTTGCTGGTGGATGTGCCGGTTATTTTCCCTCGAGGAGGGGGCGCGACATTAACCTTTCCAATTAAAGCCGGTGATGAGTGCTTAGTTATTTTTGCTGACCGTTGCATTGATTATTGGTGGCAAAGTGGTGGGGTGCAGGAAGCGGTAGATCCTCGGAAACATAATTTATCGGATGGGTTTGCATTAGTCGGCCCTCAATCACAAGCGCAAAAAATTAGCGGAATTAGTACCTCTGAAGTTCAGCTACGAAGTGATGACGGTAGTGCGTATGTTGCTATTAATACGGGAAGTAAAGACGTGACCGTTATTACCCCCGCAAAACTAACAGCAACTGCAAAAGGTGGTACCGAAATCAATTCACCAGAAATCGTGTTAAACGGCAATGTCACAATTAACGGAAACTTAGCACAAGGTATGGGTGAGGGTGGCGGTGAAGCCAAAATAAATGGTCCTGTTACTGTGAAAAATGATGTTACGGCTGGCGGCATAAGCTTAACTAAACACAAGCATGGCGGTGTTCAAACTGGTGGTGGCAATACAGGAGAGCCTAAGTAATGCAATATCGCAAAGAAGATGATGGAGACTATACCTTCGGTTCAAACCAATTCCTTATTAACACCCCAGAAACGGTTGCTCAAGCGGTAAAAAGCCGCCTGAAACTATGGTTAGAGGAATGGTTTCTTGATGATCGCATTGGTACACCCCATGCTCAAAAGGGTTTAGGGATGCACGTTGCTCAAGGTTATGCGCTCTCGATAAAAGAAATCATTCAAGGTACGCAGGGAGTGGTGAAAATTCTCGATTTTGGTGTTGATCTTAATACATCAACACGAAAGGTAACCATCACAGCAATGATAGAAACTTTGTACGGCACAATGAGTATTAAAAGCGAGGGCTAATGTTAAATATCGAAACGGTTGGGCTTGCGCCTGTGATAACGGAAAAAGGGATCACCTCACCCGATTACCCAACCATACTTCAACGGCTTCAAGAGTTGTTTCGGCAAATATACGGTAATGATGTTTATCTCGAGCCTGATAGTAAAGATGGCCAGATGTTAGCAATCTATGCGCTGGCAATTCAGGATGCGAATAATGCAGCGGTAACGGCCTATAACTCATTTAGCCCGTCAACGTCTACAGGACAAGCGCTATCAAATAATGTGGCCATTAATGGGTTATCACGTAACCCTCAATCAAATTCAACGGTTGATGTGTTAATTACAGGTCAGGTTGGTACAGTGATTAGTAATGGGACAGTAAAAGACGTATCAGGCAATATTTGGTCACTTCCCGAATCAGTCGTGATAGGTACACATGGTGATGTTACCGTGACAGCGATTAGTCAAAAGGCAGGGGCTATTATTGCGTTACCGGGGGAGGTTAATCAAATTGGTACGCCAACCCGGGGCTGGCAATCAGTCACTAATATCGCAACAGCAACTCCTGGTCGAAAAGTGGAAACCGATGGCAACTTGCGTATTCGTCGTAGTAAGTCTGTTGCCTTGCCTTCGCGAACTGTACTCGATGGTGTGATTGGTTCAGTGAGCCAAATAGTCGGAGTTGCTAGATTAGCGGCATTTGAGAATGATACAAGTTTGACAGATAGTAGAGGTATTTCCCCTCACTCTATTGCATTGATTGTGGATGGCGGCGATGCAAAAACAATCGCTGAGGTTATTGCACTAAAGAAAACGCCCGGAACAGGTACGTTTGGAAATATAGAAACTATTGTGACAAATCACTATGGCGTGACGTTACCCATTCGCTTTAGTCGACCTGAAAGTGTGCCTATATTTGTTAAAATAACACTTGAGGCTTTTGAGGGATACACAACATTAGTTGGCGATAAAATTAAAAAGGCAGTGGCTGAATACTTAAATAACCTTGAGATTGGCACTGATATTTATCGTACTAAGCTATTTTCACCCGCTAACCTGCAGTCAGATCCAGAAGGTGGCACCTTCTATATTTCAAAACTCGAAATAGGGTTGTCAGCTGGTGGTGTCGCTGAAGATAACATTACCCTGAAATATCACCAGTTCGCGACTAGCAACATTGAATATGTGGAGATAGTGACAACATGAGAGATTATCTCAAGCTGATCACCTCTCAACACCGAACCGCCAATAAATTTTGCAATCACATCAATTTAATTACTAAATCCCTAGCTGAAACAGCCAGTTTTGCTCGCCAATTAAATAATTATTTTTCGTTGGATGATGCTGTCGGCATTCAGCTAGATACCATTGGTGAGTGGGTTGGTATATCCCGATATATACAGACGCCAATTGCGGGGGTGTATTTTGCATTAGATAGTGACGGAGTCGGTCTTGATGAGGGCTTTTGGCAACGTGCTTTCGACTCTGATAGTGGGTTTACTGAATTAGATGATGAAACGTACCGAACCATAATTAGAGTTAAAATTAAGGCTAATCATTGGGATGGCACAACTGAATCATTGATGGATATTTATGATTCACTTCTTCCTGATAAAGATACCAAATTATTTTTTATTGATAACTTAGATATGAGCATGGATGTATTTATTACAGGCTCTTATGTTGATAACGTCACTAAGGCGATTGTTAAGCAAGGCTATCTCGGCGTTAAGCCCGAAGGTGTTCAAGTTAATCATTATTACATCAATTCTGTTCCTAAATCCCCCATGTTTGGATTCGACATATCCAATAACTACATAGCCGGCTTCGATATAGGCGGCTTTGCGGTTCCACTTTAAGAGGTCTTATGGCTAAGAATGAATTTCTGCCTTTCGGTATAGCCGAAGGGGCAAACGTGCTTTCAAATCAGGAGTACGAACGGCTCGCGGCTCGTTTTAATGGCTTTATTAGCGGCGTGGCAAAATCAAAAGAGCTTAATACAGTCTGGCGACAGTCGTCTGTTATGTCTAGCGCATTAGCTCAATTTATTGTTGATTCGGACAATAAAGATTTGCTTGATAACGGTGATGTTGCCAGTATTAAAACCCGCTTAGTTACGGCGATTAAGCAAACCATTTCAGGGGTAGGGTATGTTACTAGCGCTGCAATGAATTTAGAGCTTAACAAAAAAATCGACAAAGCGAGCATTTCAGGCCAGAAAGGCAACGATAACGACAAAGTCCCTAGCCTCAATTTGTTTACGACTGAGGTTGGTAAACTTGCCGCACTTGGGTACAGCTATTCAAAAACTGAATCAGATGGCAAGTATCAACCCAAAGGCAGTTATGCCCCTGCGGGTGACTATGCAACAAATACAGCACTTGCGAACGGACTTAACTTAAAGTTTGATAAAAATAGCGTAACTCAAACATCAGGGACATCGACTACACAAGTTCCAAGCGTGAACGCTGTTACCATTTGGATGGAGGATAGATATTCTAAGGCGGCATCTGATGCGCGCTATTTCCCGAAAACAGGCGGAGTGTTAAATGGTTCGTTGAACGCAACATCATTATCCGTTAAGACGCTCGCAGATACCGTTAATTTTTATGCGCCCAATTCCGCGGCACTCATGGGGTACTTTCAATACAATGAGGGTTCTAATTGGGGTGGGCGAGTGCAAATACCGAGGCTTCCTCTTAACGCAATCGAAACCATCTTACATTCAGGGAATGTTAAACAAAGTTTAGGTGATTCCACCTCTGATGTTCTAAGCCAAAATGCCGCTTCTATTTGGCTAAATACCATTAGCAACCGGTTGATAGGATTTGGCCAGAAATATAGCAATGTGACGCAGTCAAGAAGTAAATCAACGAAGTATGTCAACACGACAGGAAAGCCAATCACCGTATTAATTTCTGCGTTTTACCTTGGTTCTGGATCAGGTATCACTGCCGTACTCCAAGTCGATGGTGTAGATTTTAATTTTAGAAGTGGCGGGACTGGTGCTGATAATTCTTACAAGGGGTTATCTATTACGGCGATTATTCCAGAAGGCTCTTCTTATATGTTAACAAGTGCTTTAGGCACCATAGAATCATGGGTGGAGTTACGTTAATGAACTATTATAAAGATAAGACAAGCAATGTTTTTGCTTATGACGATAGACAGTTGGCGCAAATCTCTCGATTAAGCGAACTTGAAAATTTAATCCCTCCATTAGAAACGGTCTTTATTGACGCAAAAAACAGTCTTCATCAAGCAGAGGTTGAGTTAACTCAAACCCAAGCGTTGCTTGAGCAAGAAAAATCGAAACAAGTTCCCGTGGATATTGAAGATAGTGAAGCATGGCAAAAGGCGCGCGATGAGCGCCTTTTGCAAATTGAATTATCTATCAATATAAAACTAGAAGTGCATAACGAAGCTCTTATTGCTTTCAATCAATCTGAGCACGCATATCAGCCATTGAAAGATGAATATGACGCTATTTTGCCTGTTTTCTTTGAGATTCGTGAGCACCTAAAAACGTTAAAGAAAATGACACCGAAGGATATTGAGTTACATTTAAATCCGCCCGTTTCAAAGGAGCAACTAATTGCAGAGGCTGAGCAGCAAAAGCAATCATTGTTAGCAGAAGCTAATAACGCGATAGCACCACTTCAGGATGCTGTAGATTTGGATATGGCAACAGAGGAAGAAATGGCAGCGCTACAGAAGTGGAAAACATACCGTGTTTTGTTAAACCGTGTTGATACTTCACTCGCACCAGATATTGATTGGCCTGAAAAACCTTAACTCCCACCAAAAATAAAGCCGCTGTAAAAAGCGGCTTCTCATTACACCCAATGTCATAAGATTGCCATTCTAATTATACAACGATACAAGAAAATAATGTGTCCATCGCTGTGTCCATTAATGTGTTTCTTGCTATTTTAACTCATTAAAACTTTATATTAATCAAATAGTGGGGTAGGTTTACCATTGTCATCAATGGCGACAAAATTAAATTGGCCATGTATCACTTCTTCACGACCATCAGAATACATATCCTCTAAAAAAATCGATACATTAACCGTTAAACTGGTTCTTCCGACTCGAATGACTTTACCGACCAATTCAACAATAGTGCCTGAAGGGATTGGGTGGGTGAAATTAATTTTCTCAGTTGATACGGTAACGAGGCGCTTACGGCTAAAACGCGTTGCGGTAATAAAAGAAACTTCATCCATCCAAGCGAGAGCAGTACCGCCAAATAGGGTGCTATGGTGGTTCGTTGTTGTTGGAAATACGACTTTAGAGACGCGAGAAATGGATTGTTCTATTTTTTGTGCGATAACATCGTCAGCGATGGAACTCATGGTCTACCTTACAATTGTTACTTAGTATGCTCGTAATTGTTAAAAGCAATAATGTTAAAGGCTAAGTGTAATACTCATTTCAAATTAATTCAGCAATAAATGTGAAGTGAATCGTTCCGGCAGGGGAAGTTTTTGAGAATATCAGCTGTAGCTAAAATCAGAAGGGTAATATTAAAGGCTCTGAGTTCAAATTATGAGCCTTTAAATTATAAGTGAGGCATGAAATTAATTATCTAAATACTCTGCGCTCATACGAACAGCTTTTGCATTGTTGCCACTTTTAACGCAAGAAACTAAAAATGCTTTAGACTCAGCCCAAATCGTGGCAGAAAAATCTTCGCCATCAACATCTTTTTCAACAGTAATAGGGTATTTTTCAACACCATCAAGCCACTCGATTAAGCCTGACTTACAGGTTGGAAAATCGTTTTTTGCAATTGAACCATCTAAAACAGGCACTGCAATTTGTGGTTTATTGTTTTTAGCAATCATGTCCTCTAATTGCTCTACGGTATAACTTTTCTCAGCGAAAGCAGTGGTACTTAATAGTGAAATCGCTATTGTTAATAGTAATTTATTCATAATCACTCCATTTGATTTAAGTTTCGAATACTATGTAATAAAGACACAATAGGCAATAAAAAAACCCTTCAAATGGAAGGGTTTTTGTGAGCAAGTTTTACAAGCCAGTTTAGCTGAATCTGTATAGGCTAAATGGTTTAACATTCAATGATGGCTCTTTACCCAGTAACAAGTCAGCCGTGAGCTCAGAAGAAACAGGGCTTTCTGTCATTCCCCAACCTGTAGCAGTATTAATGACAAGGCCCGGATACTCATTAACCTGAGAAATAATTGGATGCTCATCAGGTGCGATGGCCATAGCACCACTCCATTGGTCAATAAGTTTAGAATCCTTAAATGCAGGGAATTCAGTTTTTAATTTCTCAAATGATGCATTCAACTCAGGTAAATCAGGCAATGCCGTCATATTTCTGTGTTTTTCGAAAGGTGAAATTTCGTCCAACTTCCAGCTGGTTGGTTCGGTAAATGAATTAATTAACTGCTCATTTAATGAAATATGCACAGGGAAATCAGGCATAGACAGCAATGGAATGTATTTATAACCATAAACGAAGGAGTCTTTAACAACAGGGGCAACAATCACACGTGGAGATGTTGCGTAGGTGCCGTCAGCTTGTTCACGGAAGAAAATATTGCCAGGTAAAGCAACGTTACCCCCCGGTGCAGTTGGTGATCCGGTGATCAGTTGCTGAGATTGATAAGCGGGCAGTGTTGGGACATCAACACCTAAGTTTTGCATAAACAGCCTTGACCATACGCCACCTGCGACAACAACACGCGAAGTCTTAATAGCCCCTTTCTCGGTGACGACATCAGAAATGACGCCTGCTTGGGTTTCTAAGCCTCTAGCTGCACAGTTAGTATAAATTTTTATACCTAATTTTTTGGCGTAATCTGCCATGACGAAGGTCGCAATTTCAGCATCTAAGCTACCAGAGTCTTCTTCAAAACCAGCGATAGTCCATTTAGATTGTGCACCATTCAAACGTTGGTTGAGCTCAGCACCTTCGATAATACGTGTTTTGAACGGAATATCTGAACCGGCGTTTTTACTGCGAGTATCAATCCACTCTCTAACGTTGACAAGATCTTCTTCATCAAATGGTACTTCAACGCGACCTTGAGTACGATAGCTAGTATCTGCACCGACTTTCGCGTTCATCTCTCTCCAACGCTGTTTCCCTAAGTGGTGTAGTAAGAACGTTTCATCTGGCATTTTATACGTGATAACTTGGCCGTAGAAGCGGGATGATTGCTCGCCTGCGATGTTACCTTTTTCAACAATAACAACATCTAAACCACGCCCGACCAGCTCAATTGCAGTCATGATCCCCAGAATTCCAGCACCAATAACAACGACGTCAGCTTGCTGTGGTAGAGAGCCTTCAGTTCCTGCAACAAAGCCATGTCGTGGCTTACCAGGCACAAATCGACCTTCACGAGTTAACATTGGAGTTAAAATTCCGGCTCCTGCAGCAACGGCAACAACGCCACCACCAATCAAAAATTTTCTTCTAGTAATAGCCATCTTATTAAGTTCCTTATATCGAATGAGTTTTTCACAATTGACCAAAGCTTCAATTAGAAATATTTATAATTGTAATTATATCTTTAATAATAATTATAATTGTAAACCAAGTTGGGTTGAAATTAAAATTTTTAATTAAATGTTAAAAATATTTTTCGGATATGAAATGGGCGCCACTATTTCAAGAGTAATAATGTTCAAGAAAAATACTGGCGCTGGCACTATTTGGATAGAAGAATAGACAGGATAGAAATGATTCTGTTTCTACTTGTTTGATTTTTAATCTTAAATGTGGATTTCACCTGTTAGGAATAAGACGGCTTTACCTGTTAATTTTACTCGTTCAGAGGTCAGCTCACATTGAACTACTCCTCCGCGTGATGAAATTTGTTGGCCAACTAACTGCAATTTATTCAGCCGGTCTGCCCATATTGGCGCGATAGCACAATGTGAGGTACCGGTTACAGGGTCTTCATCTACCCCTTTTGCTGGGGCAAAATAGCGAGAAACAAAGTCACAGTCGCCATTAGCACTTTCTGCTGTAATTGCTAATCCAGGAAGAGAAAGCTGCGAAAGTTTTAACATATCCGGCTGACAGTCTTGAACGTGCTGTGCACTTTCAAGAAAACACAGGTAACGGTCTTTCGCTATCCAAAGCTCTTTGATTTTAACTCCAAGGATGTCGGCGAGGTGTGGGTACTGGTTTGGGTCGTTTTGTACGGATCCTAGTATTGGGAAATCCAGAGTAAATCCTGGGCCATTTTGCGTCACAACTAGCTCACCGGATAGAGAATTAAATATTAAAGGATGAATATCTTGTTGGAGCACATGATTTAACACAAAGGCAGCGGCAAGTGTTGCATGACCACACAGTTTTACTTCAACTTTAGGGGTGAACCATCGGATATGACGACCGACTAAAAATGCGGTTTCTGATAAGTTCACTTCTGCGGCAATAGCAATGAGCTGTTCATCTGGTAGCCAGTTATCGAGTAACACAACCGCAGCAGGATTACCGTGAAAAAGGGTATCAGTGAAGGCATCAACATAGTAAATAGGGGCGGATAGGCTCATTGAATGATTTCCTAAAGTCATTATGGGACGGTGAGAGAGCAGTATAGCGCCTATTCTATGAAATATAATAAGCAAATTATTAGGGAGTTAATGACGCAGAGGAGGTCCGGTAGCGAGTGAGCTGCTACCGGATAGAGGACAATTAATGAGCGTTATTAAGCATTTGCTTCATTTTTGTCTGCATTTTTAAGCATTTTTCTAACAGGGATAATCAACGCTGCCAATACAATGGCACAGATAACCAGCGCAATAGAGACGTGAGAGAAGAGCTCAGGCATGGAATCTAATTGGTCTTTACGGATGTTACCGCCCATGATGCCCGCAGCAAGGTTACCCAATGCACTCGCACAGAACCATAACCCCATCACTTGGCCGCGCATTTTTTGTGGCGCAAGTAAGGTCATTGTTGCTAACCCGATAGGGCTTAAGCACAGTTCCCCTAATGTTAGTAATAAGATACTGCCAACTAACCAGAAAGGTGAAACGCCACTTTGTGTTGCAAGCACTTGGTTTGCCGCTACCATCATGATAGCAAAGCCGCCAGCAGCAAATAAGATACCAATCACGAACTTGGTCATACTGCTTGGGTTCATATTACGTTTAGCCAGCGAAGGCCAGAACCAGCTAAATACTGGCGCTAACAATATAATGAACAGCGCATTGATTGATTGGAACCAAATGGTTGGGATTTCAAAACTGCCCATTTGACGGTCAGTATAGTCACGAGCAAAGATATTAAATGAAGTCGGTTTTTGCTCAAAGGCTGACCAGAAAAATGCGGCTGCAACTAGTAAAATTAAGCAAGCTAGTAAGCGAGAACGTTCACTGCTGGTTAAGCCGCCAAGGAAGAACATAAATAAGAAATAGATGCCCACACAGGTCGAGATAACATAAGCAGAGCTTTTCGCGATTATTGAGGCATTAAATGGGATAGTACCATTATCAATCAAGACAACCAGTATGGCTAATAACACCATGGCAAAGGTCACCCATTTCCCCACATTTTTGCGCTCAACCGTTGGACGGTTCCATGTGGAATCAAGGCCAACTTCTTTATCATAACGGCGCATTTGAGGAATGGCGTAAAAACGGAAGATTAGCAGCGCAATTAACATGCCTAAGCCACCAAGGCCAAAACCTAAATGCCAACCATATTTTTCATGAAGCGGGCCAATAATCAACGGGGCAATAAATGAACCCATGTTAATTCCCATATAAAACAGGGAGAAACCACCATCACGACGTGTATCTTCTTTTTTATACAGGGTTCCTACCATTACTGTAATACAGGTTTTAAATAGCCCTGTACCCAAAACGATGAGTAATAACCCAACGAAAAAGAAGGTATTTGATAAAAATGCAGACATTGCGATAGACAAATGCCCAAACGCAATGATTAATGAGCCATACCAAACAGCACGACGTTGGCCTAACCAGTTATCGGCTAACCAACCGCCGGGTAATGAGGTGATATAAACCCCACCTGCAAAAATACCAACGATAGCGGAGGCTTGTTCAATGGGTAATTCCATCCCGCCTTGCAATAATGCCGCACTCATAAATAAGATAAGTAACGGTCTAACTCCGTAAAAAGAGAAGCGTTCCCACATTTCTGTGAGGAAAAGCGAACTCAATGGGTATGGATGCCCAAAAAAAGTTTTTGTTTTAGTCGCAGAATTGTTCATCTGTGAACTCCCATAAATACTCTCTTGAGAGGTTGTGCATGATATAAAACACCAAGCCGTGCGCTCGAGTGTCAATTGTTATTGATATGTTAACATGAATATGTGAAACATATTTTTAACATACATTATTATAGAATCACCTATATACAGAATGAATTTATTGTAAAAGGTGTGCTTTTAAGGTGAAAAGTCGATATAACTCTCATTTCTCACGATAAGCTAGGGGAAGATACAGGATTTTAGTTGACAATAAAAGAAAGAATTTTGAATCGATTAAGTTATTTAAAATCAATTGGTTATGTTCATTAAAATTTAATTTTAAGGAAAGTAAGACAATAAAGCCTATAAATCATCTGGTTTCTGTACAAAAAATAGCAAGACGTTTATTGGTCAGTAGGGGAGGCTCGTAGGCCATCAGATTGTCGTCGGATGACTAACCACGAATAAATTAGGTTGAAGAGAACCAATGCCGCGGTGAAAAAGAATACGGCTCTGAAACCATAAGTTGCTGCGACAAAGGACCCCATTAATGGCCCTGTCACGTTGCCAACATCACGCAATGCTTGGTTATAGCTGAAAATACGTCCGGTTACTTGGTGGGAAATATTATAGATAATTAACGTTTGTACCGCAGGTAGTAGTGCCGCATTCAGAGCCCCAAGCATAAATCGGAGAAAACCTAACTCCCAATAACTACTCACTAGCCCCATTGGGAATAAGACAAAAATAGATGCGCCCAGCACGGCGAGTAAAACTTTTTCAGGGCCTATTCGGTCACTGAGTTTACCTAACATGGGCGCACTGATTAAAGCCGCAACTCCAGGAATGGAAGCTATCACACCACTGACAAAGGCCAAGTTTTCAAGGGAATCAGATAAATCACGTACATAAAGCGTGATGACAGGGTTGATTGAGCCCATTGCAGCTTGAATAATCATGGTGGTAAAAAAGAGGCTGATTACTAAATTTTTATTACGTAAAGAGGCAAAAACTTGTTTGCTCGTTAATGCATCTTTGCGCGAAATCGGTGTAAAGCGTTCTCTGACATAAAAAAGCGTGACAAAAAAGCAGATAAACAGCACCGTTGCGGTAATGAAAAAGACGGGGCGTAAGCCATACTGGTCAGCAAGAAAACCGCCAATGAGTGGGCCAATAAGTGCGCCACTTACGGCACCCGTAGCGAGGACGCCCATAGCCCAACCACTTTTTTTCACGGGAATTTGAGTTGCAATCAGCGCGTTAGCATTAGGGACAAAGCCACCCAATAAACCTAATATGGCTCTTAAGGCTAATAATTGCCAAATATTCTGCGCAAAGCCAATTAACACCATAACAATCGCCATGCCCAGCGCAGATCGCAATAGCATTAACTTTCGTCCCTTGCGATCGGATAACCGACCCCAAAAAGGGGCGGCAATAGCAGAAAATAAGAAAGTGATACTAAAAACAGCGCCAGTCCATAAATTCAGTGAAGCATGGTCTTTGACGCCAAGTTCTTCAATATATAACGGGAGAAAAGGCATGATCAGGCTAAAGGCGGCGCCTGTTAAAAAACAGCCAAACCACACGACGTATAGGTTACGTTTCCAATACTCTGTTTTTCCCGTCATATTTATTTTCCCGTCATATTCAGCCCTACAGCGTTGTTGGCTTCATTCAGCTCCCCGAGTCACTTTTCCCGTCATATTCAGTTCTACAGCGTTGTTGGCTTCACTCAGCTACCCGAGTCACATACTTATGTATGCTCCTCGGGATATCTTCATTTTGCCGCCTAGCTGTAGACCCGACTATTTAGGGAAAACAGTATGAAAAACAGCAAGAAAAGCATCATAAAAAACAGTTGAAAAATCACGCCATATAGAGAGAACAGTATAAAAAACAGCAAGAAAAGCATCATAAAAAACAGTTGAAAAATCACGCCATATTTAGAGAAAACAGTATAAAAAACAGCAAGAAAAACATCATAAAAAGCAGTTGAAAAATCACGCCATATTTAGAGAAAACAGCATGAAAAACAGCAAGAAAATCATCATAAAAAAACAGTTGAAAAACCACGCCATAATTTATCTGATTACGCTAATGATTAATGATGTATTTTATCTAAATCCCCATATAACGAAGGCTCCCCTTCAGGGCGTGTTTTAAAACGGCGATGTAGCCACATATATTGTTCTGGCGCTCTGAGGATCTCTTTTTCGATAATTTGGTTCATCATGGTTGCGGTAGCCAGATTATCTTCAATTGGGAAATCATCAATGGCAGGTTGAATGATGAGCTCATAGCCTTTACCTGCAGGTAAGCGCCTTGGGGTAAAGGGCACCACTAAAGGAGAGGCAAGACGCAAAATAATTTGTGAACCATTGGTCGTGGCCGCATTTTCTACAGCAAATAACGGTGCAAATGTACTATTGCGAGGGCCGTAGTCATGATCTGGGGCATACCACAAAATTTCCCCATTTTTTAAGTCGCGCACCATGCCTTTCATATCTTTGCGATCTAACATATATTTGTTGGAACGTAACCGCCCACGGGTTTGTAGCCAATCAAGCAGGTCATTATCATTGGCGCGATATACACCGATCCCCGGATTTAACATGCCAAAGGCACGCGCTCCAATTTCCAAGGTCAAAAAGTGAACGCCGAGGGCGATAATGCCTCTACCTGTTTGGCGAGCAGCAACCGCATTTTCTTCCCCAATGACGTTGACCCAGCGACGAACTCGCCAATCAGGCCAAAACCAAGCCATGCCCGTTTCAAATAAGCCCATGCCGACAGATTCAAAGTTTTTGTCGACACAGCGTTGCCGCTCTTGCTCGCTCATGTCTGGAAAACATAATTGCAAATTGCGCTCTGCGACTTTCACCCGCTTTTTCAAAAAGCGTTTAGAAAATAACCCTAAACGCGTTCCCATCCAATAAATGAGAGGATAAGGCAACAATACAAGAAGATATAATACGCCAATGCCTAGCCAAGTTAGCCAGTAACGAGGGTGGAGGAACCGTTTTTGAAATTTTGGAGCTAGTATCATTGTTATCCGAATATATTAGTCATAAATTAATAAAAAGGTATGATTAAACTATATCAAATTATTCGTTTAAAGCGTTAATTGCCTGCATGGTGCTTATTAACTCAGCTAAGTTACGAACCGCCATTTTTTCCATGACTCGGGACCGATGAACCTCAACGGTACGTACAGAAACACAGGCTGCCTCAGCAATTTCACGGTTAATTAAGCCTTGCAACACATAACCACAGATATCTTTTTCGCGAGGAGTGAGTGTGTCGTAGCGCTGCTGAATTAAATACCCTTCAGTGGCTTTGGTGGTTTGTGATTGAGCTTGTTTTAATGTTTTGGCAAGCAGCTGGCTATCAATGGGTTTTTGTAGAAAATCGACAGCACCGAGTTTCACTTGTTCCACAGCCATCGGGATATCGCCATGGCCAGACAAAAATATCACGGCCAATGTGCTTTGCTGCTCTCTAAGGTGTTGGTGAACTTGCCGGCCATCTAGCTTTGGCATGCGCATATCCAATAACACCACACCCTCTTGGTGTAGTGCTGCATTTTGGATAAATTTTTCACTGTCATTCCAAACAGTAACGCTATAGCCCAATGTTTCGAGTAAGAATTGGCAGGCATCCGTTACATCGGGGTCATCATCCACGAGATGGATCACTGGCATACATATACCTCGTCGTGTAGAGGGTGACAAAATAAGGTGCTTTATATGACGAGCATTGATTATCGTAATGAAGCCATTGTCACATATAGTTAATGCGAATGTTATCAATTACGTGGCAAAATATGCTTAATCCACGATTTTACTGTGATAATTGAAAATAAGTGTAACCATTAAGCCATGCAACCCATCATCACTCAGGTTATTTTCGATACGAATATCCCCACCTTGGCTTTGGATCAAACGCTGGCAGATCACCAAACCTAACCCTAAGCCTTCTTTTTTAGTCGTGGCAAATGGCGTGATACCTTGCTCTAGTTGCTCGGAAGGCATTCCCCCCGCATTATCCTGCAGAACAAGTAAAAAATGCTGCTGTGAAAAATGAAACTCAAAACGCAGTAGCGTTGCGCCTGCTTGTAAACTGTTACTGATTAAATTGGAGAGCAATTGCTCAAGTAATGTGTCTGGCAACATCAGGGAGATGTCAGGGGTTTCAGGTAAGATTAACCTCGAATTGGGGTAGTGTTGGTCCGCGCGCAATAATTGCCAAATATGGTTAATAGCCTGTTTAACTGATTGTGGGTTTAATGCGACTGCGGGGTCATGGCCCGGTTTACCCGCCCAGAGACGTAAATTACGAATGATGTCGGCTCCACGTTGAGCTTGGTCGTCGATTTTAGTTAATGCGCTAATTAATGGATGGCTTTCAGACTCTTTAGTCAGGCGTAGAATGCACCCTTGGGCATAATGGCGGATTGCAGACAGCGGTTGGTTTAATTCATGGGCAAATCCAGAAGCCATTTCCCCCAAAATATTTAACCGCTGCGCCTTTTGTAAATTAGCTTCTTGCTCTCGTAAGCGGTCATGTGCTTCTTCTAATTGGCGGCTGCGGCGCCTGACCAAAAAGGCAATCCAAACATGGTTAATACCCAGTAAAACGAAAAATAATGCGACAAGGCTGATAGTGATTTGGTTTTGAATCGTCCAACTGACGATATCCTGCCAGATCTGGCGCTGTTGCGGGTGTTGGTTAACGTCTCTGAGCAAGGTTTCGACTTGAGTCACCGACGCTGGAGCTCCCCAACGCATAGCAGCTTTATCTGTTGATAATAATGTTTTGGTCACTTTGTCGACCAAATTGTCTGGAACTTCACTTAAGGCGGCAAAAGACCAATTTGGATACAGTTCTGTGCTAGTTAAACAAGAGAGAGAGCTTGGGTGTTGAATTAATGGGCGAAATTGTGTTTTATCAATCAACCCTTCGCTATGCATGTTTTCTAATAAACAGACAGGAACTATAGCTGCGGATAATGAATCATCACGCAGTGCGTATAATAATGCATCTGCAGGGAAGCCTAAAAATTGCATTTTAAAGTCTTTGGCAGCGTCGTATCCCATATCCCTTAACACTTTGTAACCTAACAAATAGCCACCAAAAGCATCAGGTGAAATTGCTCCGACTTTCTTGCCTATTAGGTTTTTAACGTCTGAAATATCACTCTCTTTACGAACTAATATTAAGCTGCCAATAACATTACGCGTTGTGCTGTTGGGCTCCACGTCTGAGCGAAGGGAGAGCAACCAACGTAAATGATAGCGGTTATCTAACTGAATAAATTGGGCAGGGTTCGTCAGCAAAAAATCAATCTTACGATTGGAAATCGCCTCTTTCATCTCATCTAAATTGAGAGGTTGTAATGTAAAACGCTCCCCAGGAATTGATTCATTGAGCGTATCAATCAAAGGCTGCCAATGAGATTGGGTAGAGCTTGGGCCGCGTAAGGCTAATACCCCAATAGTCCACTGGGCCGAAATTGCCGGCAAAGACCACGTCAGTAGCATGATTAACAGTATGTGATACAACGGCCTAGACGATTTTTTTAACATATTTGAGTTATTCGTTGCGTTAGATCAATTTAGCTACGGGTATGTGGTAAACCACAATAGGGCAGTGGCTCCACTCTTCTTACAATGGCACTACAAGTTCTATCAAGGTAACCCAACTGGTTTAAAGAGAAATAACAATTTCAATGGTTATCTTAACGAGACTGTACCCATTGTCAATAACGCATGTAATACAAATAACATATTGATTAATAACTTTTATTTTCGCATTAGCAATGTCAATACTGGAGCCAATTATGGATCTGAGTAAACGAAAATTTCTACAACAAATTGGAGCCGTAACTGCGGGGGCATCATTAATTCCCATCGCAGAAGCAGGGCTCAATTTTTCCCCAACACGCCGAGAAGGCAACCCAGAAAAACGTTATGGAATGTTGATTGATTTGCGCCGCTGTATTGGCTGCCAATCCTGCACAGTAAGCTGCTCGGTTGAAAACCAAACGCCACAAGGCCAATTTAGAACGACAGTGAATCAATATCAAGTCGCAGTGAAAGGCGAAGAAGGGTTCACTAATGTGCTGTTACCTCGTTTATGTAACCACTGTGATAACCCTCCTTGTGTTCCTGTGTGTCCGGTTCAAGCGACTTTCCAACGGGAAGACGGCATTGTTGTCGTTGATAACGAACGCTGTGTTGGCTGTGCTTACTGTGTACAAGCCTGTCCATACGATGCGCGTTTTATCAACCACTCTACCCAAACTGCGGATAAATGCACATTCTGCGCTCATCGCTTAGAAGTGGGCTTATTGCCAGCTTGTGTTGAATCCTGTGTGGGTGGCGCACGTATTATTGGGGATTTAAAAGACCCTAACAGTACAATTCGTAAAATGCTGACGGAGCACGAGGCTGAAATTAAAGTACTCAAACCGGAAAGTGGCACCTTACCACAAGTTTTCTATATTGGTTTAGATGATGCATTCGTACAGCCGCTGCAAGGCAAAGGGCAGCCCGCATTATGGCAGGAGGTGTTCTGATGAATGGCCAAGTGACTTATATTTCAGAAATTATGGCTCAGCCACAAGAGTTCTTCTGGCTTCCTTGGGCGGTACAATATTTCTTCTTCATTGGAATTGCGTCTTGTGCGGTACTGTACGCTTGTTACCTTCATTGGAGAAACAAACCTGAAAACAGCCGCTTAGAGATGATCTCTGTATTTATTGCTATCACGATGGGGATCACTGCCCCGTTAGCATTAACCGCAGATTTACACCAAACCGCAAGGGTATGGCATTTCTACGCACATCCAACAATGTGGTCTTGGATGTGGTGGGGCTCTGTGTTACTACCATTATTCACCACATTTATTGGTTTATATTTTGTCGCGTTAGTGGTGAAACTGATTTGGAAAAAAGAGTTTAAAGCAACGCGTTGGGTAGCCTTGCTGGCTGCGCTTTCAGCGATCGGCTTATTGTTATATACCGGCCGTGAAGCCTCAGTGTTAAATGCACGTCCAATTTGGTATAGCTGGTGGATACCCGTATTGATGTTCCTGAGTGCTCTACAAGTCTTACCTGCTTTGATTGGTTTAGGGGCACGCCGTGAACCTCAATATCAAAATCGCTTAGCCCGCTTCCAAGTGGTGACATTATTGCTGTTCGCCGTGTGTTTTGCGCTATGGCTCTCAGGTGATACGACTTCAGGTATTGCCGTGCGCCAACAGTTAGATACAGCAAGCCCTGGGTGGTGGATGTTGATGGGAGTTTGTGCATTGTGGGTAATCACTTTTGCGATGTCCGTCAGTAATTTAAAAGCGACTCGCTCCATCCCATATATCACTATTTTAGCCTTAGTTTCAATGGCTTTTGCTTGGACGTTACGTTGGATTTTCCTGATGGAAGTTCAAGCGGTTCCAAAATATAACATTATCGCCAATCCATACCATTTCCCATTGGGAACAGATGGATTACTGGCTATCGTCGGTACATTCGGTTTATGGATTGCGTTAACAATTATTGTTCGTGAAGGTGTTCGCTGGTTTGCGAGGAGAGTGCAACATGGCTAAATTCTCAAGACGTCAATGGCTTAAAGGTGGTTTGGTTGTCGGTGGTATCGCATTATTCGGTGCAAGCTACCGTGATGTTGCCAAACGTGCAGTCGATGGTCTGGTTAATGGTACGTCAGGTAAAGTCACTCTTGATCGCATCAATGGTAACTCTTTACGCCCTGAAGGACAGGCGCTGAAAGGCTGGCAAGAAAATCCAGAACAAGTGGTTGCGATGACACAGTGTTTTGGTTGTTGGACTCAGTGTGGTATTCGTGCTCGCGTCGATACAGCAAAAAATGAAGTATTGCGTATCGCGGGGAACCCTTATCACCCACTTTCCCATGAAGAGCACTTTCCTTATGGTATGCCGCTGAAAACTGCATTTAACAAAATGAGCGGTGAGTCAGGCCTCGAGCACCGTTCTACTGCCTGTGCTCGCGGTGCGACGTTAATGGAAGGCTTAACAAGCCCATTGCGTATTCTAGAGCCGATGAAACGTGTTGGTAAACGTGGAGAAGGCAAATGGGAGCGCATCAGCTTTGAACAATTAATTAAAGAAGTGGTTGAAGGGGGCGATCTATTTGGTGAGGGGCACGTGGATGGCTTACGGGCAATTCGTGATTTAGAAACGCCTTTAGACCCATCTCAACCTAAATTAGGCCCAAAAGCTAACCAATTATTAGTGACCAACGCAGGTGATGATGGCCGTGATGGCTTTATCCGCCGCTTTGCTCAAAATGCCTTTGGTAGTAAAAACTTCGGTGCTCACGGTTCTTATTGTGGACTGGCTTACCGTGCAGGCTCCGGTGCACTGATGGATGATTTGGACAAAAATGCCCACGTTAAACCTGATTGGGATAATGTCCGCTTCGCTCTGTTCCTCGGCACATCGCCTGCGCAATCAGGTAACCCATTTAAGCGCCAAGGCCGCCAGTTAGCGACAGCGCGTTTGCGCGATTCATTTAACTATGTGGTGGTTTCACCTGCATTACCATTAACGACGACTTTAGCGAATGACCACGGTCACTGGGTGCCGGTGCAACCGGGCACTGATGCCGCGTTAGTGATGGGGATGATCCGTTGGATCATCGAAAATGAGCGTTATAATGCAAAATACCTCAGCGTGCCAAGTGAAAAATCCATGGAAGCAGCGGGGGAGAAAAGCTGGACTAACTCAACCCATTTAGTGATTACGGATGATAACCACCCATTAGCAGGCAAATTGTTAATTTCTTCTTATATCACAGGAGAAGGTGACAATGAGAAAGCCTATTTAGTGCAAGATGCTGCGGGTGAGTTAAAACTGGCGGATGAAGCCCCTACGGCTGAGCTGTTTGTGACACGCCAAGTGACCTTGCACGATGGCAGTGAAGTGACCGTTAAATCCAGCTTCCAGTGTTTAAAAGAAGCGGCAAACCGTATGACGTTGGAAGAGTACAGCCAGCGTTGCCATGTTCCAGTAAAAACCATTGAATCACTCGGTAAAGCATTAACTTCTTACGATAGAAAAGCCGCGGTTATCTCCCATGGCGGTATGATGGGTGGTAATGGTTTCTACACTGCATGGTCAGTTATCATGCTTAACGCATTGATTGGTAACTTAAACTTAAAAGGCGGTGTCTCTGTTGGTGGCGGTAAATTCAACGGGGAAAACGATGGACCACGTTATAAAATTGCCAGCTATAAAGGTAAAGTGAAACCTAAGGGTGTGGTGTTATCGCGCAGTAATGAAGTGTATGAAAAGTCAGATGAATTCAAAGCGCGCCAAGCGGCAGGCGAAAGCCCATATCCTGCAAAAGCGCCTTGGTACCCGTTTGCGAAAGGCCAACTGACCGAGCAACTAGCATCTGCCTTGATGGGGTACCCCTACGCACTGAAAGCGTGGATCACCAATATGACTAACCCTGTATACGGTATCGCAGGTATTCGTCAGGTGATGGAAGAAAAACTGAAAGACCCAAAACATTTACCGCTGATTATTGGTATTGATGCCTTTATGAATGAAACCACGGCATTAGCAGATTATATTGTGCCGGATACCCATAATTTCGAAAGTTGGGGGTTCAGCGCACCCTGGTCTGGTGTGCAGGTCAAAGCCAGTACGGCACGTTGGCCAATTGTTGAGTCACGTACAGCTAAAACCGCGGATGGCCAGCCGGTTTCGATGGAAAGTTTCTGTATCGCTGTAGCGAAAGAACTTAATTTACCAGGCTTTGGCGATAACGTGATTGAGGACATGGATGGCAACATGCATTCACTCAATACAGCGGAAGACTATTACTTAAGAGTGGCTGCCAATATGGCATGGTTAGGGGAAAAACCAGTCCCTGAAGCCGCAACAGAAGATATCCAAATCAGTGGCGTGGAGCGCATTTTACCGGCTATTACGCGGACTTTAAAACCGGAAGAAGTGCGTCGTGTTGCCTATATTTTCACACGCGGTGGTCGTTTTGCACCTTATGAAAAAGCATGGGATGGCGATGCAACAGGCCCTCAGTGGAAAAAAGGCCTACAAATTTGGAACCCAACGGTGGCAATTAACCGCCATGCTATAACCGGTGAGCGCTATAGTGGTTGCCCGACCTATTATCCACCACGTATGGCAAATGGCGATGATGTGAATACGGTATTCCCAGAAAAAGAGTGGCCGTTGAAACTGATGTCATTTAAATCCCATGTCATGAGCAGTTCAACGACTGTTATTGAACGTTTACGCCATGTGAAACCGACGAACCTTGTCGCTATCCACCCGGATGACGCTGCGAGAATGGGGGTAACACATGGAGATTGGATCCGCATCACCACTCCGGGTGGCCATGCTGAAGCCCAAGTGAGTGTTCTTGATGGCGTAATGCCTGGTGTGCTTGCAATTGAACATGGCTATGGACACACAGAAATGGGGGCGAAGCAGCATTATCTTGATGGCCAACCAATGCCAATGAATGCGGCAAATGGCTCAGGAATTAACTTAAATGACCTTGGGTTCGCTGACCCAACGCGTGAAGTCGCCAACACGTGGTTAGATTGGGTCTCGGGGGCATCGGTTCGCCAAGGCTTACCTGCTCGCATTGAGTTAATTGGTTAAATGAAGTAGTAAGGATGGTTAGTGATGAGGACCTGCATAGCTTTATCATTAGCCATCTGGTAGTTGGCAATAAAATTGGAAGTTGTAATAGTTGGAAGTTGTAATAAGTAGTAAGCAGTTGACATTGCGCATAAAACGGTGTTACTGCACCGTGACTTCGGCAAATGCCTGGGAGGGGGAGCCCTCCCTTTTTTAATGGTTTATCGCAACAGCGGGGAAACCGATTGTTCTAAGCCAATACTCTGTAACATCAAAACGCCCATCAAAATAAATAAAAGACCTGCCAAAATTTTCAGTGTGATTGCCCAATATGGGGAAAGTGACTTTCCTTTTAAGCTTGATACCCGAACGGCATTATCACGCATTAAATGAACAAAAATAGCGATTAAACAAATAGTTAATGTAGTCCCCATAGCCATTGCTAAGGCTGCGATAACCCCCCACGCATATACCTCAATGACATAAGAAAACAGCAATACAAGAATTGCCCCGGAACAAGGGCGAATACCCATCGATAAGATAATCAATAGCTTACTTTTAAAACTGGATTGCAATTGATGGGATTGGATAACGTGTTGGTGTCCACAGCCACAGTTGTCTGAGTGGCTATGGACTTTTGTTTTACTTATTGCTTTCGTTGAAGAATTCAATGGTTGAATGCTTTTTATCGTGAGTGGCGCCAAGTGTTTTGATTTGCGGATTGACCAGCTACGACGCAGTGCGCTGATGCATAAATAACCACCTAGCAAAATGACAAATAGATAACTGGTTTGCTCGGCATATAAACTGGCTTGGTTGAGATGTTTAGTAGAGAGTTGGAATAGGATCAAGACTAAGGAAACTAAAGTGATCGCAACAAGCCCTTGTAAGAGTGAGGCTAGTAAACTAATGATAACACTCTGCTTTAAATGAGTCGCTTGAGTTGCAATATAAGTGGTGATAATTAATTTTCCATGTCCCGGCCCAAGGGCATGCAAAAAGCCATAAGCAAAACTAGCAACCACCAGTAACCCGCCTGCATACCATGGGCGAGAAGTGGTTTCTTGTAATAGGTAAGATAGCCCTTGGTTTAACTGTTTTTGCCAAGCAAAGCTAAGTTGTAGCCATGATCCCCAGTGGGTAAATAGCTGCCAAGCGGCATAGGTAATAAGCCCCATAAACAGCGCAGTGATTATTAATTTTGGTGTGCGTAAAGGCATTATGGACATTGAATATCAACCCGTTGTGCAAACTGTTTGCCAAGTGCCAAATCTTCTTCTGGGTTATCACTTTTATCTAAGGAAAAAGCGTAGGCGCGCATTGAGTCGGTGACATTTGCTTCTTGTAGTTCCATCTGGCAATTTGCGGCAATATCCAAAGGCAGGTGAATTTGCTGTTTATTTGGGTAAGTCATGCTGACGTAGAAAGTTGGGTCGTAAGTTTGAATTTCTATGTGGGAACCAGTAATAGGCAAGGGCTGCATAAAGGAAGCGGTAAAGAAAAAAACTAAAGAAAAGCCATCTTTTTCTAAATGATAGCTATCAGGAATACGTTTAAAGCTGACTTTCTTTCCTTGATAATAAAAGTCAGTGAAATAATCCTGCATCAACACATTCGCCATAATAATAGCTTCTTGCTGTTTCCAACGCGGGTCATCCGGTTTGATACCTTTTAATTCATATGCGATATCCGCTGATGTCATTGGGTCCATTTTCCAAACATAGCTAATCCCTGAATATTTATCTTGTTTACTTTCAAGGGAAATTTGCATCTCAATAAAACTATGAGGGTGTGCCGCTGCGTGTGGAGCAACCATAAACAGAAATAAAAAATAGAAAGGAAAAAATCGCATCATTCAGTCAGCTAAATTGTTTTATCAAAAAAATGTTATAACATAACGAAGCGCAAACTAAAAAGAAAAATATCCGCTGATGATTGAAAATAGTATCTAAACGATTAGTTAATACTTTCATCACAATAACCCTGCAAATAAAGGGTTTTTTATTAACAAAATAACAGCGATAATATTTAATAATGGTCAAGTGTGGACACTTCGTGGACACCATCCGATTTTTGCTTTAGAAATTAACTCGTTACAAAGGAAAAGAGAACACCATGCCAGTGTTACATAATCAAGTTTCAAATAAAATTTTAAAAGAGCGTATGTTGGCTGAAACTGAGCCTCGTACCACAATCTCTTTTTATAAGTATTTCACTATTCAAGACCCAAACGAATTTCGCAATCAATGGTATCAACAATTTAAATCATTAAGCGTTTTTGGGCGTGTTTATATTGCCAAAGAAGGTATTAACGCCCAAATTAGTGTGCCTGAATCCAATGTGAACGCATTACGCGAACTTATCTATACAACAGACCCTGCATTAGAAAACCTACGTTTAAATATTGCGATTGATGATGACGGTAAATCGTTCTGGGTGCTGCGCATGAAGGTCCGTGAGCGTGTGGTAGCTGACGGTATTGATGACGAAACATTTAACCCAGCAAATACGGGGCAATATCTAAAAGCTCATGAAGTGAATGAGATGATTGATGACCCAAATACTGTTTTCGTCGATATGCGAAATCATTATGAGTATGAAGTAGGGCGTTTTGATAATGCAATTGAAATACCGTCAGATACGTTTAGGGAGCAACTGCCAATGGCGGTTGAAATGCTGCAAGAGCAAAAAGACAAAAACGTTGTAATGTATTGTACTGGTGGGATCCGTTGTGAAAAAGCCAGTGCCTATATGCTGCATAACGGCTTCAAAAATGTCTACCATGTTGAAGGTGGGATTATTGAATATGCACGTAAGGCGAAAGAACAAGGCCTACCTCTACGGTTCAAAGGGAAAAACTTTGTTTTTGACAACCGTATGGGTGAGCGTATTACAGAGGACACATTAGCACAATGCCACCAATGTGGGGCTCCTTGTGATGCGCATACCAATTGCCGTAACGATGGTTGCCATTTGTTGTTCATTCAATGCCCTAGCTGCGCAGAAAAGTATGAAGGTTGTTGCAGTTCATCTTGCACAGAAGAAATGAAACTTCCAGAGCAAGAACAGCGGGCACGCCGTGCAGGTCGTGAAGTCAGTAATAAAATCTTTAATAAGTCACGTCACCGTTTATCCGATGGGTTATTAAATAAAGATAACTAGTTATTGATATTCTCGATAATAAGATAGCCCTATAATTAGGGCTGATTAGAGCAAGATAAAATTAATTGAAATAAAAAATTTATTTCATTCGATGTCATCACGTTGCTTATACCCCATGCATTTTGTATGAAATTCATGGGGTTTTTGTTAATGGTTTGCAGCTGGTAACGCCATTTTGTAAAGAAGTGTAATTTAAGGCTTGAAATACGCGTAACTGGCACTATATAAGAATTGCACCAAGAAAGAGCATTATCCCATACTAGGTACACAGGTAATGGTGCATAGTCGTACGTGTTTAGATTGATATAAAAATATTGAAGGAGAAATTATGTCTAACATTAGATCTTTTTCATTATTCCCAACATTATCTGATAGCCTACTTTCTAACAGATTTGACCAAATGGATCGTTTGTTTAGCCAGCTAACAGGTAATAGGCCTTTAACTTCAGAGCATCCGTATAATTTAAAACAAGTAAATGAAACAAGCTATCAATTAACGGTTAGTGTTCCAGGTTATAAGGAAGAGGACTTAAGCGTATCCCTAAAAGGTGGGAAATTGTATATTCAAGGTGAGCAATCAGCAGAATTAGTTAATGATTCTGAGAAATGGATCCATCAAGGAATAACGCAAAGTAAGTTTTCCCTTGAGTTTAACCTCGGTAAAAATGTGAAGATAGAAAGTGCTGAGTTATCTAGTGGTTTACTAACTCTGGATATTGAATATGAAATCCCGGATGAAGAAAAACCTCGAGTTATCGCTATTGAAAATAAAGATATAAAATCATAGAACTAAAATTTATGGCCCGTCAGCAGTTAGAGTGACTTTATAACGATGGACACTTTTGTTGACCGGTTTGCAAGGCCTGATTTCGCTATTTAAACGGAGTCAGGCCTTTTAGTTTTGTTTCAGTCAATTTAAATTAAAACATTTTTAATATAAATATTTAAATACATTATATATAAAAAATAACTCAATTCTATTTTTGACGAAAACTTTCGAGGCTATATGCCTTTTTTGTGAATAAACAGTACTGTTACTGATCCCTAACTTTCGAGAAATAATATGATTAGGCGTCTCATTCATCCAATTATTAATAATGTTTTGTTCTTTAATTGTAAAAATGGATGAATCTATATTATTAGCAAGTTTGGTAATTTTTTCGATTTGCTCATGGTCTTGAATAACTCTATCAAGCGTTTGAATAATAATGCTTTTTGATAGGATGAAATAATTATCTTTTAATAGTAATGGGTTGTTTGTTTGTGGGTAAGGGGCATTTATATAAATATAAAAACGTGTATTATTAGCATTGTTTAATAACTGCTGTAGGATAGGGCAGTAATTAGAGTAATTACAATAGTATGTAAGATTCACTAATATAATACTTGGTAGTTCTTTGTTTATAAAACCAATGGCTTCTTTTATACATCCTGTACTAATAAATTCGAGTTTTTTATTTTTGGATAAATATTCTGTAATGCCAAGACGTGTATAATAACATTCATCAATAACTAATATTCGCATTGGAACATCCTTGTTCAAGAAGATATCTTACAATAAATTGGAATTGATAGAGAAGTCAACCAAGGATTAATAAAAACAATAAATAGTGTTCTTATTTACAATTGCAAATTATTAATTAATTGATAAGGTAATTATATAAGGATATATAATTACCCATATGGATGAATATATAAATAAATGGATATTAGTGACACTAATATCCATTTATTTCCCTAGTGTGTTTTAAAACCAAGCTCGACATATTCACCTGACTCTATCTTGTCTACGCCAGCTTGGAGAATATGAATGAGTTGTTTAGCCACATCAGTCGTTAGCCACATGGTTTTATCCACAATAGCGTCACCTGTGTGTTTATCTTGTTCAGGGAGGTAGTGCAAACGCAACATCATAGCGTCGTAATCATCGACTGTGCTGATGTCCCAGCCAACTACTGGGTGGGTTTGAATGACATCATTTTTTTTATTCATATAAACCTCCTAATCAAACATCGTGATAAATAATAAATATCTATAACTGACTAAGAGCAATGATCTCGTGATGAGTCCACTTTTAGTATAAGGAGATTTCACCAATAATAAAGCAAATAAAACATTTTTTTTGTTTATATGACAGAAAATGCATAAAGTGAATCATTATGTTCGTCGGCAAGTGTCATCAATTGTGAAAATACACAAGGAAAATCAATTTATTGATCTTTAATTGGCCATGCTAAGTCGGTAAATTATGTTTTTATCCTACTTAGCTAATAATGATATGGGAAGTCATTTTAACTTCCCATTGACGTGTTCACTACTGGCCCAGAGAAATTGTCCAGCGAGCGTCTTCTCCTGCTAAGAAAGGAACTAATTTATCATTGCAGCAGTCAATCGATTCACAAATGATATTTTGCTCTTTAGTTAGCGTGATGGTTCCTTCATTCACGGGTAAGTTATAGAATTTAGGGCCATTTAATGAACAAAAAGCTTCGAAATGTGCTAAAGCCCCGAGTTCTTCAAAAACACTTGCGTAAGCCGCTAATGCAGTAGGAGCATTAAATACCCCAGCGCAACCGCAGGAAGACTCTTTACGTGACTGTATGTGTGGTGCGGTATCGGTACCAAGGAAGAAACGCTCACACCCTGAAGCAACGGCTGCACGTAGTGCTTCTTGGTGCACATTTCGTTTCAAAATAGGCAAGCAAAATAAATGCGGTCTTACACCACCAACTAACATGTGGTTACGATTAAACATTAAATGTTGAGGTGTCAAAGTTGCAGCTGTAAATTCATTTGCTTCTTGGACATACTGAGCCGCTTCTTTGGTGGTTATGTGCTCAAAAACAATTTTCAGTTTTGGAAACTGTGCCCGTAGTGGCAACATAACTTGTTCAATAAACAGTGCTTCTCGGTCAAAAATATCGATATGGCTTGCAGTGACTTCACCATGGATAAGCAGTGGCATTCCTGCTTCTTCCATTGCTGCTAATACGGGGTAAATCTTTTTAATATCAGATACGCCATGGCTAGAGTTAGTTGTTGCATTAGCCGGGTAGAGTTTACAGGCCGTAAATACCCCTTCGTTAAAGCCACGAATGACTTCAGTAGGATCTGTGCTATCAGTAAGGTAGCAAGTCATTAAAGGGGTAAATTGATGCCCTTCGGGAACTGCGTTTAGAATGCGCTCACGGTAAGCCTTTGCGGCTTCAATCGTTGTGATTGGCGGAACTAAATTCGGCATGACAATTGCACGGCCAAAAAATTCACTGGTATAGGGAACGACCGTTTTTAACATATCATCATCGCGAAAATGAACATGCCAATCATCAGGGCGGCGGATCGTTAGGGTAGTTACAGTTGTCATTAAACCGGCTCCATAAGGGAAGAGTGAATGATGAGCGAGTGCTCAAGCCGGAATAGAATGATAAAGGTAAAGTAAAAAAATAGCTATGAGAAATCGCGATTATAGCGTATTTCAGAGGCAGATCGTGCAAAAGACGTAAATAGGTTAATTATTCAAATCGTTTAATAGCAAAAAACCTGCTTAAGTTTCCTTAAGCAGGTTTCTCTAAATTTTGGCTCCTCCAGCTGGACTCGAACCAGCGACATACGGATTAACAGTCCGCCGTTCTACCGACTGAACTATGGAGGAACTCCTTGGTACGCAGAGGATATTAGCTTTCTCTTACTGTATTGTCAAAGGAGAATAGCGAAAAAAATGTTTGTTTGCCTGTTATCTGTGCGAACTGTCGGAAGTTTGATCGAAAATAGGCTAGAGGTGATAAATCAAAGCGATACACTAACGAAAGGCGTGTCACAAATCTGTGTTGATGGGCTGTATATTATTTTGATTTTAGTGGCTAACTGCGGTTAACCACTGGGTAATAGCTGGATATTATTTACCAGAAATATCTACAGTGGAATGACGAGAACGGGTCGGGTGATATCGTCGAGTAAACTACGAGTCACCGAGGTATTAAGCCAGCGCCCAAGTGAAGAAAGATGACGATGAGAAATGATTAATAACTCACAATTATACTTTTCCATTTTCTTGGGGATGGTATTGATAGGTGTACCCGCCGCGAGTAGCCCTTCGGCTTTAAACCCCATGTTGTTTAAGGCGGTTGTGACTTCTTTTAACTGTTTTTGTGCCAAAGCTTCTTCTTTTTGCGCGGCAGGGTATTCATCCCACTCATCACTCTCTTTAGTTAATCCAGTACGGCTTAGTGCAAAGGTATTATCAACAACAGTTAATACAATGACATTGCTGACGCAGCCAGCCATGCGTTGCATAAAGCTAAGGGCATTACTGCTATTTTCAAAGCTGTCGACCGCTAACAATACATTATTAATCATGATTATTTCCTAATAAGCGACCTAAATAGCGCTCTTAAAGTTAGATTCCCCTTTCTTCCAATCCCCTTTGGCAAGCAGCGAGGTTTTGGGGCCATCCGTTCATTGATAAATTTAAAACAACCCACCATTCGGTGGGCAAAGTTGCTGAGTTCTGTGTGGTAGCCCAGTTTTGTTCATCAGCGGCTCCCATCCAGTGTATTAATGGTGACATCTGCGGACATGCCCACACGTAATGCATCCATCATCGCAGCGTGGTCGGCGTTGCTATCAAAAATAATTTTTACAGGTATACGCTGTACAATTTTAGTAAAATTACCTGTCGCATTTTCTGGGGCAACGGGGGAGAAACTCACACCAGACGCTGGCGCAATACTGTCGACATAGCCTTTCAATATTTTCCCTGGGAAGGTGTCTATACTGATATCAACAACTTGGCCGTGAGTAATATTTTCCAATTGAGTTTCTTGATAATTCGCGATGATGTAGAGCTTGTTTTGGGGAACTATGGCCATTAAGGCATCACCTGGCTTGACAAACTCACCGACACGCAAACTTTTTTTACCAATTATGCCTCCAATGGGCGCAGTAATACGGGTGTAGGAGAGGTTAAGCTCGGCCATCTCTTTTTTAGCTTGTGCTAATGTCAATTCAGCATTGCTATCGGCCTGTTTTGCTTCTAATACTTGCAACATATTTTTGGCTGCTTTTAATGATGCTTCGGCTTGTGCAACACTTGCTGTCATTGTTTGTACACGTGTGGTTGCTTGTTGTGCAGCTTGTTGTGAGCCAGCACCGGTATTTGCCATTTTGTGGTAGCGAATTTTTTCTTGGTGCGCAAATTGCAGTTCAGCTTTTGCCGATTGTAGTTGGGCTTCTGCTGCAGCGATCAAGGCTTGCTGACGTGTTAAATTGGCTTTTGCATCATCTTGACGTGCGCGAGCGGATTGCTCTTGTGCAGCCGCTTGAGAAAGTGCAACCGTGAATTCTCTAGGGTCAATGACGGCTAATAATTCACCTTCTTTAACCCATTGGTTATCTTGTACGAGAACTTCGGTCACTACGCCTGAAATTTGTGGTGAAATACGCGAGATATCTGCACGGATATAGGCATCATTGGTATTTTGGGCGGTTTTTTTAATCGCGAACTTATTAATTAATAACCCTCCCATCAAAACAGCAATAGCGGTGATAGCCAGAGCGACATTTTTATTAATTTTTAATTTGATCTTACTCATTCTAATTTCCTGATAATCAATAACTAAGCAGCGGCAACAGACCGCGGTGGGTAAATACGAGTCGGCATCACTAAAATTAGCCCGGTTAATAACAGTGCCAAACCAGAAACTAGCAAATATAGGTCTGAGCTAGCTAAAACATGCCCTTGGTTTGAGGCGAGTTTAGTGAGTTCACCGATAGAGTTTGTGGCAGTATCGCGATAAGTACTGCCGTAGCTGTCAGCAATCACGCCCGAATGGAAATCGCCTCGCTGGCGGCTTAACAGGGCGATTGCTCCCCCAGCAGCCGTTGCCGCAAAACCTTTAACGGCATTAAACCAAGCCGCAGCAAAGGGGCCATCAGTGGGCAATAACCCACCTGTTGCCATCATCAACAGCGGAATGACGGCCATGGGTTGTGCTACGGCTTGCAAGAGGGAAATCATTCTAAAGTTGTCGCCATTCCAATCAGGAGTCAGCTGCGATGCGAGAACACAAGCGGCTGCCATCAAAAGTAAACTCATGGCGAGTACCCAACGGCAATCAACTTTTGGGGTATTACAAATAATGGCAATGATAGGGAGCGTAATGAGTTGTGGAAGCGATACCCATAGCATCATGTCTGAGGTTTGTTCTAGGCGATACCCTTGAATAGCCGATAAATAGCCAGAGGTAATATTCACCAAAGAAACCATAATCAACAACACACCACCCAGGGTGATTAATGAGAACGACAGGTTTCGTTTGCCAAGTAACTGTAAATTGAAAAAGGGTAATGGGTGATACCACTCGTTTATCAAAAACAGGGCTAATAGGCCAAGGCCACCAATTAATAAAACATAAATTAATGATGAATTTAGCCAATCAAGGCGTTCCCCTTGAGAAATCCCCACAGTGAGCATGGCAAGAGCACTTCCACCCAGAAGTAAACCTCGCCAGTTAAACTGTTTGAGTCGTTCTAAGCGTAAAGGGTCTTGCGGCAAACCAAAGCCAATGCAGATGGTGGCTATCGCCATAAGAGGCAAATTCCAATAAAAATATCCACTCCATCCCCAGTGGAAGGCAAAAGCGGCTGCAGTGGCACCAAAAGTAGCACTCCAGGCAGAAACCCAGCCATAAGCCCCTAAACCTAAAACTTTAATAAGCGGAGGCATAAAACGCAGCACTACCGTCATTAACATCGGTGGGAGAGCGCCGCCAGCAAAGCCTTGTAAACTACGTATTGTCAATAGAAGGGCATAATGGTCTCCAAGCCATGGTGTAATTAACCCGCCAATCAGATAAATAGAGCACATAACAAGAGCCACACGACGTAGTGAGAATGTCGGCCAAAAGCAAGGCGTAAATCCTGAACCAATTACAAAACCGGTTACATAACAAGTGATTAACCAACTGCCAGTATCGATATTTAATGCCATTGCGCCCTGAATATCGCCTAGAGCGAATTTACTGGCGTTTTCTCCCACGCCACTCGCCATTACCGCTAAAAAAACACCAAATAGCCCCATCCATGTGCGACCACTGATCTCACTCGCGCTGGCTATCCATTTGTTTTTTTTGGGCTGCGTGATAGACGCATCAACCATTTCAAACTCCTGCTATTTAAAAATTTGTTCTGTCATTTTTCAGCAGTAGTATCTAAACTTTATTAAATTGTTTAAAATGAAATGATGTAATTAAATTATTGCATAAAACGCAATCCACTAATAAGGAGGGCTGCAAAGGGGCGAGGAGGATAAATGCCACAAAAAATTGATTTCAATTTGATTTATGCGTTGAATTTATTATTGGAAGAGGGGAGTGTAGGAGGGGCAGCCGAAAAAATGAATTTAAGTGCTCCCGCTATGAGCCGAATTTTAGGGCGAATTCGTGAGCAATTTAATGACCCGATCCTCGTCAGGGCGGGGCGTAAATTAGTACCAACACCGAGAGCGTTAGAACTAAAAGAACAACTTAGCCATATTATTGCTCAAGCAGAAGCGCTAATTGATCCTGACGAATTATTCAATCCAAAAACATTAGAAAGAACATTTGTTATTCGTGCGAATGATATTTTTATTGGTGCTTTAGGAGGCGGGTTATTAGAAAAGCTGAGGGAACTCGCTCCACAAAGCCGTTTAGTTTTTATCGCAGAAAGCGATACAGAAGATGATTCTTTGCGTAGTGGTAAGGTAGATTTGGTTATCGGTTCTTCTCGAGATTGGCACCCTGAAATTAAGGCTCAGAGCTTATTCACCAGCACTTTTCAGGCACTAGTTCGCCCAGGGCACCCGATTATCGGGCAGGTGACGCCTGAAAGTTTAACACATTTCCCGCATATCAGCGTATCACGCAGAGGGCGTACGCTTGGGCCAATTGATGACGCATTACGCGACCTTCAATTACAACGCAATGTTGTGTTGACCTTACCTAGCTTTCATTCAGCCATGATGCTAACAATGAACTCTGATTATATTTTGCCGCTCCCTCGTCATGTGCTGCAAGGGGTAAAGAGTGTTAATTTGCCGTTGGTTGAGATTGAACTTCCCTTGGAGTTAGAATCGATATTCATCGTGCAAGCATGGCATCCAAGGTTGGACAGAGACCCTGCACATCAATGGCTGCGCCAGACGATTAAACAATTTTTTCTAGAGAAAGAATAACGTTTTATTTTTATGGTAGGTGCTTAGTATCTGCTTTGGAAACACAATAAGAGTAGTAAGCAGAGCAATATTAATAAGTAAAATTTTCAGATAGATACAGATAGCAAAAAGCCCGCATTAAGCGGGCTTTTTAAATTTGGCTCCTCCAGCTGGACTTGAACCAGCGACATACGGATTAACAGTCCGCCGTTCTACCGACTGAACTATGGAGGAATTGCTTTGTTCCTGAGAACGAGGCGCATATTACCCATCCTGTTCACTGTTGTAAAGCACAAAAACGAAAAAAACAGCCAAGTGAGTGTTAAGTAATCGATTTGGTGATTATCTATCCCAATAAGTGATAGTTTTGCCCATATTATGCGGCTTATAAAAGATGCTAGAGGGTAATTGATAAAAGAGGTGAATGCTTCAATGCAGTGCAGTAGTAAGGGATATATCAAACAGAGAGCAAAAACAGAAAGTAAAGACAGATAGCAAAAAGCCCGCACTAAGCGGGCTTTTTAAATTTGGCTCCTCCAGCTGGACTTGAACCAGCGACATACGGATTAACAGTCCGCCGTTCTACCGACTGAACTATGGAGGAATTGCTTGTTCCTGAGAACGAGGCGAATATTAACGATATCATCTCAGGCTGTCAATCATAAAAACAGAAAAAATATCTAACTGTTCATTCACTGCACATTATGATGAAGTTTTACTCTAGTTAATTGATATTGAATTAATTTTGAGCCGCAAGCGTGCCAGGTAATTGCGGAGAAACTTCAGGGTAAGCGACGTGATAGATATCATAAAATGAAATCATTCCCTTTAAAGCAATTAAACGTGATATTTCTTGTTTGATAGCAGGGCTAACATCTTGTGAATCAATAATTTTGCTTATTGCATTATCAGAAACTGGTTCAGTGACAAACCATTCCCCGTTATAACAAACACGTAAATCTAGCACACCAATATCTTCAAAATGATAAACAGGCTTAATGTCAAAAAGTAGCACACTGGCTAACACAATAAAGAGGATGGTGATACCCAGAGCCCAATAAGGGCCAAAATAAGGGGCATACCAAAGAATAATGGCAAGAGGGACATAAGCTGCAACCATGCCGACACATAAATAAGGGTGATTGGCAAGAAATTGGCTATTAAAATAAGGTTTCCCATCACGGTTTTCACGTTTATTGATGGTATCCAAATCTTCGACGAGTATTTGTTTGATAATATCCATGTGTATAACTCTCTGTCAGATATCTATACTAGGAGGGTATCACGAGCAATTGAGATTGTTATATATCAGTTAAAAAAAATATTTACACAGATTGTCATCGTATCAGATAATTCTTACTGACATAGAGTGAGTTGCTGGCTTTTTAAATTAAAGTTTTCTTTAAATTATCAACTAAATGCAACGATTTTGTTAACGTTATAGTCGATAAAAGTGATGTAATCGAAAAAACGGCATATTTTTCAGGTTTGCTCGTATAAAATAGTTGCTATTATCTTTAAGTCATGAGTTAATGAGTATCGGCCTGTTTAGCAGTCCTATTTGATGTATGATTACTGAGTTAGTGTGTTCTAAAGAAAAAAGTTATCACAGATAGCCTTTGACCGTGACGCTTCATCTTGGTGTTTCCCTGATTAAATAGTTGACTCTGGCCCGTATATGCCAAAAGGCAAGTTTTTTTGATGTTATATAGGAAAAGTCAAATGTCCGACAAAATGAAAGGTCAAGTTAAGTGGTTCAACGAGTCTAAAGGCTTCGGTTTCATCACTCCAGCTGATGGTAGCAAAGACGTTTTCGTCCACTTCTCTGCCATTCAGGGCAATGGTTTCAAAACTCTGGCTGAAGGTCAGCAAGTTGAATTCACCATTGAAAACGGTGCAAAAGGCCCAGCAGCTGCTAACGTAACTGCTATCTAAGCTAATTGCTTAACTGATTTTCTAAAGCCCGTCATTTTTAATGACGGGCTTTTTCGTATGCGCTACATTTATGGTTAACTTATTTTGTTGGGAAAAGAGTGTTATGAATATTAATGACCGTGTTTATGTAAAAACAGACGGAGAAGAGCGCCGAGAAGGTACTATTTTACTTATAGAACCTTTTAATGAAGGGATAATGTATTTAATTGCATTACCTGATTACCCTGAAGGTATTTGGTTCTTTAATGAAAAAGAAGGTGATGAAGGGATTTTTGTTACGCCAGTTGAAAGATAAGTTTCAATTTAATGGACACTTTGTTCTTTACTTAATAATTTTCCCCACTTATACTCCTCCCATCTTTTACTTAGGAGATTATTACTTGGACAGTCAGAGTTGGAATAAAAACTTAATTTAATGGCAAGCCAGTAATCTTCTTTTCTTTTTGCTGCTTGCCACGACGGCGGGCGGTATCTGATGTTTCCTCATCACACTACTCCCTTATAATTGTATTTAATTAAATAGCGTATTATAGCTGTATTGAGTGTGTATCATGTTGGTATATATTTATTCTCTATTTCCTCCAGGCAATAGCTAATGGTTTTTGAGTAATTTATTTTACTCAAAATATAGCTATATGCTTTTTATTAAGCATATAAATCATTATCCAAGTTATTTTTGGAGGGATTATCATGCTTTTTTCCCCTGATATTTTAAATTTACTGTCTGCTATGTGTTTTGGTGCATTAATTGGTGCTGAGCGCCAATGGCGTCAACGAATGGCGGGTTTGAGAACGAATGCACTGGTTGCAACTGGCGCAGCCGTGTTTATTTTAAGTTCTGTAACGACATCACCAGATAGTCCCGGGCGTATTGCCGCTCAAGTGGTGTCTGGAATTGGTTTCCTTGGGGCGGGAGTAATCATGCGTGAAGGCATGAATATCCGAGGGCTAAACACTGCGGCAACACTTTGGTGTTCTGCGGGGATCGGTGTTTTATGTGGATTAGGGCAATACTCTCTGGCATTGATGGCGACGTTATTAATTTTATGCGCCAATATTTTGTTAAGAGAAGCCGCTTCACGAATTAATAAGCAACCACAACCGCAAGCACTCGATGTAGAACAACGTTATAAAATTCGTGTCATGTGCCATCAAACAGATGAAATCTTAGTAAGAACACTTATTTTACAAGCAATTAACGGATTACATATTCGGTTGCGATCGTTAAGCAGTGCAGACACATTGAAACCTGAACAGCTGGAAGTATGTGCTGAATTTCTCGCGACACCTGCCGAGCAAAAAGAAATTGAAGCATTGGTATGCAGAATAAGTCTTGAGCAAAGTGTTAGTGCTATCAATTGGAAAGTGGCATCAGAGCTACCTGCCTGATGACTTTAAATTAACTCACTATAGGAGCTGAAATGGACGACCACCCTCCGTCATGGAGATATAAATTGGAGCTATCCTACTGATAATAATTTAATTTTATTTCAGTTGGATAGCGTAAAAATCACGAGTGTTGTATTCGAGACAACGTTATGACTGAAATAAGAGAACCGCGCAAAAGCGTCAAAGCGGCTGCACGCCAAAAATTTATTGTTGGCGAACAAGCGAGTAAAAACATTGAGCAAGTGCTCAATGAATATCAAACAAATTTATTAGGCTTACCAGAGAATGAGGCAATGGATCGCCTTGTTACTGAAGGCGAAAATGAAGTTGCTCATGAAAAAGCCCCTCCAGCATGGAAACAATTGATCTCTTCTTTTAAAAATCCATTCATATTCGTACTGATTATATTAGCCATTGTGAGCTTTTTTACGGATTATGTTATTCCCAAACGTCAAGGCGAAGAAACAGATTTAACCGGGGTGATTATTATCGTCACGATGGTTTTATTGAGTGGATTTTTACGTTTTTGGCAAGAGTATCGAACCAATAAAGCCGCAGAAGCCTTGAAATCCTTAGTTCGTACGACAGCGACTGTATTTCGGCGTGATAATAAAACGGGGCGTTCTGTTCGAAAAGAGGTACCAATTAAATGCCTAGTCCCTGGGGATATTGTGTTGTTATCCGCAGGAGATATGGTTCCTGCTGATCTAAAACTTGTTGAATCAAGAGACTTGTTTATCAGCCAAGCCATTCTAACAGGGGAATCAATACCTGTAGAAAAATATGACACATTGGGTGATGTTTCAGCTAAAAGTTTAGAACCTGTATCGCCAACAGAAAATGAATTGTTAGAAATTTCAAATATCTGCTTAATGGGAACCAATGTTACCAGTGGTACAGCGCGTGGAATTGTAGTAGCAACGGGCGGAAAAACCTATTTAGGCTCACTGGCCAAATCGATTGTGGGAAGCCGTGCGCAAACATCGTTTGATCGTGGTGTGAATAGTGTCAGTTGGTTATTGATCCGTTTTATGTTAGTCATGGTACCAATTGTATTGCTTATCAATGGGTTTACAAAAGGAGATTGGTTCGAAGCGACATTATTCTCACTGGCTGTTGCCGTGGGGCTAACGCCCGAAATGTTACCGATGATTGTAAGCTCAAACTTAGCCAAAGGGGCAATCGCCATGTCGAAACACAAGGTGATTGTCAAAAGGTTAAATGCGATACAAAACTTTGGTGCGATGGATGTGCTGTGTACGGACAAAACGGGAACATTAACGCAAGATCGTATTATTTTAGAACATTATTTAGATAGTAATGGGCAGAAAAATAGTAAAATTTTGCAATTAGCCTGGCTAAACAGCTTTCACCAAAGTGGTGCTAAGAACATGATGGATCAGGCTATTATCCGTCGAGGTAGAGGTAACAGCGAAGTTGAGCAGCTAAAAGCATTCCAGAAAATTGATGAATTGCCCTTTGATTTTATTCGACGCAAATTGTCAGTAACTGTGAGAACACCGGAAGGTGAAGCCCTACTTATTTGTAAGGGAGCGGCTGAGGAAATGTTAGCTGTTTGCCAAAGTTACCAACAAGATGGTGAGCTTCATTTACTGGATGACCAAGCAAGAACAAGAATTACTGAGCTAGTGAGTGACTATAACAGACAGGGATTTCGTGTATTGTTACTCGCTACTCGTCATTTGAATAAAGCGGAAGCCAGCTTACCGCTTTCGGCTCAAGCTGAGTATCAGTTAGAATTACAAGGCATTTTAACTTTTCTTGACCCTGCAAAAGAAAGTGCAATTTCAGCTATTGCTGCACTACGTGAAAATGGTGTGACGGTTAAGGTGTTGACGGGTGATAATGCGATTATTACTGAAAAAATTTGTCATGATGTTGGTTTAAATATCAGTGAAATCATGACCGGCTTAGAGGTTGAAGAGCTGACAGACGAAGGGTTGAGCCAAAAAGTTGAACAGGTTTCAGTTTTCTGTAAATTAACACCGCTGCAAAAATCCCGTATTTTAAAACGGTTACAAGCTAATGGACATACGGTTGGTTTTCTTGGTGATGGGATCAATGATGCGCCTGCGTTACGTGATGCTGATGTGGGAATTTCAGTTGATACAGGGACGGATATTGCTAAGGAGTCTGCGGATATTATCCTACTTGAAAAAGATTTGATGGTATTAGAGCAAGGGGTGATTAAAGGACGAGAGACTTTTGGTAATATTATTAAATACTTAAACATGACCGCGAGCTCTAACTTTGGTAACGTATTTTCTGTATTAATTGCGAGCGCATTTATTCCCTTCCTACCGATGCTAGCCATTCATTTGCTCGTTCAAAACTTGCTGTATGATATTTCCCAGCTTGCATTGCCATGGGATAAAATGGATAAAGAGTTTTTAAAGCGCCCCCGCAAATGGGATGCAAAAAATATCGGCCGCTTTATGATTTGGATTGGGCCAACATCATCTATCTTTGATATTACGACTTTCGCACTAATGTGGTACGTGTTCCAAGCGAATAGTGTTGCTCATGAAGCGTTGTTCCAATCGGGTTGGTTTGTTGAAGGGTTACTTTCACAGACGCTAGTTGTTCATATGTTAAGAACACAAAAAATACCGTTTATACAAAGTACTGCGGCACTACCTGTTATGCTAACAACGGGGTTAATTATGGCTCTTGGGTTATATATTCCATTTTCTTCATTTGGTGAAATGATAGGATTACAACCGTTACCAATAGAATATTTCCCATGGCTAGCACTTACATTAGTGAGCTATTGTGTTGTCGCTCAGCTGATGAAGCAATTTTATATCAAACGTTTTGGAACTTGGTTATAAAATAGCGTTAAAAGGGGGGAGGTCCAATAACCTCTTATCTGTTTTGTTAGGTATCTAGTGTGGGTTATTTAATATTTACTGTAACTCATTAATATTCAAAAAATAAAAAGAGCCATAATGACAATGGCTCTTTTTGATCTTACAGAATAAAAAGAATAGGGCTTATTACAGACCTAAAGCAGTTTTCATCTGTTTCATTGCATCAATACCTTGTTGGCAAGCTTTATCTTGTTGATCTTTAGGTAGTGCAGCAACTTGTTTTTTACCTTCTTCCAGCTGACCTTTCATTGCATCTAGCTGAGCTTTTGCTTGCGGGTTTTCTGAAGCTTTAGCAATTAAGCTATCAACTTCAGCGAAGTAAGCATTACAAGTTTCAGTTGCACCAGCAACTTCGCCTTTTTTCTCTTCTTCCGAACAAGCAGTGATTGTCAGTGCCAATAACCCCATACCACAAGCTAAAATTAACTTTTTCATAATCAACCTTATTAAAATTATTTATTTATATAGCGAATTGAGTATATAAGAGATGTTTTTAATATCAAACGTGACAAATCCTAAAATAATATTTTAGCTAGCTAATTAAATTTTAATTTGATTAGGCTATCGTATTTTATTTGTAGGCATTCTCACTATATAACTTCATGGGTTTAGGTAAATCTTTTTTTATCATGCGGTTATGGTATCTCTTTGACTGCTCTACGTATATTTAGAGTGATTGGTGGATAACGTAATTGAAGTTAGAGAGAAAAAAGTTAAAGGCGAGTTTGCAAAAGAAGGATAGGTGGCGTTACGGTCTCTTAATTTAATAAACATATTTTTTGGCAATAATTATGCTTCAGCCATCACCATAGAATTATGTTTAATACGTGGATTTACCTATATTGAGTGCCCGTATCAGCGTTTTAATATCGAAATAACATTTTTTATATGAAATTAAATGTATTAAAAAATCGTTTATTTGTAACAAAATATTTACGGTCGAATGATACGTTTTCACTATGAAATATTTACAGAATTAATGGCTGTTCATTTAAGATGCAATTATAGATGTGAAAAGTGAGCTACTTCACAAATTTAAGAATAAAACCTTTGTATCAGTATAAGTTTGATTTTTAAATTAAATTTTCTTTGTACGCAGATGAAATTATCAGGTAGAGTCTTTGTTTTTAAGCGAACTAATATGTCAGTATCGCTTAACTAATGGTTAATGATAGGTGTACAGAGTTAACGACAACTAAGTTAATTTTGTTGACGCTAACTCAAATTCATACCAAAATTGACTCACCGTAGAAATTCGCCAAAGAGCGAGAGACGGGTTAGAATGTGTTTAACAAAGGGTAATAACTTTTCTTACTGTACATTTTTAGTGTGATCAATTCACTAAAGGTAAAGTAAGAATATATGATATGGGTTCACCATATCGCCATGCAACATAGCAGATATTATATTAATGCTATGGGCATACAATGTATGTAGCCTGATTTATCTGGTTACAATTTTATATTTAGACTTACACACAGGGCTTTACCATTATGTCTGCTTCTATTGTAAAGAAACGGCCTCTGAGTCGTTACATCAAAGATTTTAAACACAGCCAAACTCATTGTGCACATTGTCACAAGACTCTTGATCGCATCTCTTTAGTTTTCAACGATGACATCTTAAATAAAGAAGCTATCGCTGATATGACTGAATTGGTCGATGAAGGTGCCTGGGGGGAGCTGCAAGATAAATTTACTGCACTTTGTCGTTTTTGTAGTGAAATTTATTGCAATAGCAATACTGATTATTTTGATATTATGTCATTTAAACAGTATTTATTCTTACAGACTGAGATGAGCCATAGTACTGTTCGTGAATATGTTGTTCGCTTACGCCGTTTAGACGAACTGTTATCGTCCTCTAATTTTTCTATGAAAGAATTTACTGCAAGTAAAGTTCAAGATGAGTTAAGTGAGAAAATGACAGATTCCGCATTTAGTAATTACAATATTGCATTACGTAAATATGAACAGTATTTATTCTGGGAATCAGAAAAACGCAATAATTAGAATGACATATTGAAAATAAGCATCGCTATTTTCATTGTTGTTTTTAAGCAATGGTGTCCTCATGGGCACCTTTTATGTTTTTAGCGTGCAGGTATCTGGGATAGCATTTATCTGATAGGAACGATGACTGTTGTTGTTATGAGATAAATGTATTTTTAAACAAAGATACTGTGATGTATGGCCTGACCATCGTAGATAACGAGGTCAGGCTTTTTGTTTATTATCCTATTGTCATTAAGCTAGCATTACCGCCTGCTGCAGCGGTATTGACACTCAGTGAACGTTCATGAAGTAAGCGTTCAGTCAGAAGATTAATTTCACCGCGTTCGAAGCCTTGTACTGAAATAATTGGCCCTTTACGTTGTGCAACTACCGCGCAAACCTCTTTTAGCTGATCGCTATCACCATGATAAATAACGCCTTCGATTGGCTCTTTAGTTTCTATCCAGTTTTTAGTTAGCGATATGGTTTTTCTCACTTTTTCAGGCAGTGATTTGAACAGCTTCTGATGGAGCTCACTATCTGGCCATAACACCTGACAACCCGCAGAAAGTACAGCAGTTAGCTGGGTTAAACAATCTTGTTCATTATCACTAAGGCATAAAATCAAACCACGAGGGCGCAAGGTATAGGTATTTCTTTCTCCCGTTGGGCCCGGTAATACACGGGTGGTTCCTGTTTGGCTATGGCGTGTAAATAGCTCAATTACGGAAGGCGAAATAGCCGAGTTTTGTTTTTCAGACCATTGTGTAAGTGCTTCAAATGGCTCAAGTAAAATAGTTCTGGCACTTGCATCCATAGGTAAATGGCTATCTTGTCGCTCTAAAGTATTTGAAACAGCATTATCTGGGCGTTCGCTTAATAAACGGTAAAGATATAATGGACCACCTGCTTTAGGACCAGTCCCGGATAAACCTTCACCACCAAAAGGTTGCACGCCAACAACGGCACCAACCATATTTCGGTTTACGTACAGATTGCCAACTTTAGCTTTTGAAACGACTTGGTTGATAGTTTCATCGATACGAGTGTGGACACCCAATGTCAGCCCATAACCTGCAGCGTTAATTTGTTCAACGAGTGCTTCTAGCTCATCTCGTTTAAAACGCACAACGTGAAGAACAGGGCCAAAGATCTCTTTTTTCAGTTCACTTACATCATCAAGTTCTATTAATGTCGGCTTAACATAGGTTCCTTCCATTTGTTCTTGCTGATCATCATGGTTTTCAAATGCAGCTTGGAAAACAGATTTCCCTTTACTGCGCATTTTCTGAATATGTTGATCGATATTCTCTTTTGCTTCACGGTCAATCACAGGGCCAATATCGGTTGATAAATGCTCTGGATTCCCCATGCGGCACTCTTCCATTGCGCCTTTTAACATACGAATGGTTCTATCTGCGACATCTTCTTGGATACATAGAATGCGCAGTGCCGAACAACGCTGACCCGCACTATCAAATGCAGATGCGACAACATCAGTGACAACTTGTTCTGTGAGTGCAGAAGAATCAACTATCATTGCATTTAACCCGCCAGTTTCTGCAATCAGAGGGGTAGGGCGGCCTTGTGCATCTAGGCGTCCTGCAATATTACGTTGAAGTAACCCTGCGACTTCTGTTGACCCAGTAAACATGACCCCTCGAACATGAGTGTCGCCAACGAGTTGGGCACCAATGGTTTCACCTTTACCCGGTAAAAATTGCAGTACATCGCGAGGAATACCCGCTTGATGCAAAATAGATACCGCGATAGCACCGATTAATGGTGTTTGTTCAGCCGGTTTCGCGAGTACGGTGTTACCTGCTGCGAGAGCGGCAGCAATTTGTCCTGAAAATATTGCTAATGGGAAGTTCCATGGGCTAATACAGACCACAGGCCCTAAAGGACGGTGCGTATTGTTATCAAAATCATTTTTGACTTGGGTTGCATAGTAATTAAGAAAATCTACCGCTTCCCTAACCTCTGCAATCGCATTGTTGTAGGTTTTACCTGCCTCACGCACTAAAATATCTAACAGCGGCTGTAGCTGTTGTTCCATGAGATCAGCCGCACGTAATAAGATAGCAGCTCGTTCAGAAGGCGGGGTTGCAAACCAGATAGTACCTGCATCGTTAGCTGTATTTAATGCATGTTCAGCTTCTTGTTCTGTTGTTTCGCGAACGTGGCCGACAATATCTTTATGACAAGCCGGGTTAGTAATCGGTGTTGCTTCAGGTAACGCTTGCGAAGCTTGGAAATCCCCCCCTAACAGTGGTTCTGCGATTTTTTGCTGCATAGCCGCACTCAGTAGGGCACTTGATAACGAAGCCAGTCGATGTTCGTTTGATAGGTCAAGCCCCATTGAATTCACACGTTCTAGGCCGTACAGATCACGTGGTAATGGAATTTTTGGATGCGGTAAGCCAATTTGCCCTTCAGTTTTTGACAGTTCTAAAACATCTTTGACTGGGTCGGCAACTAATTCATCGAGAGGAATAGTGGCATCAGCGATACGGTTTACAAATGAAGTATTTGCGCCATTTTCTAATAATCGACGCACTAAATAGGCTAATAAAGTTTCGTGTGTACCAACAGGTGCATAAATACGGCAAGGGCGGTTTAGTTTGCCATCAGCGACTTTACCAACAACTTGCTCATAAAGTGGCTCGCCCATTCCATGTAGACATTGGAATTCGTACTGGCCAGGGTAATAATTTTTACCTGCAATTTGGTAGATAGCTGAGAGGGTGTGTGCGTTGTGCGTTGCAAATTGTGGGTAAATTAAATTGGGAACCGATAGGAGTTTTCGCGCACAGGCAATATAAGAAACGTCAGTATACACTTTACGCGTATAAACTGGGTAACCTTCTAGTCCATCCATTTGAGCGCGCTTGATTTCACTGTCCCAATAAGCACCTTTTACTAAGCGGATCATTAAACGACGTTGGCTGCGTTCAGCCAAATTTATAATTGAATCAATCACAAATGGGCAGCGTTTTTGGTAAGCCTGGATAACAAAGCCTATCCCATTCCAACCCGCAAGTTGTGGTTCAAAGCAGAGTTTTTCTAGCAAATCTAAAGAGATTTCTAAGCGGTCAGCTTCTTCGGCGTCAATATTAATCCCCACATCGTATTGATGTGCTTGTAATACGAGGGATAACAGGCGTGGATAAAGCTCTTCCATCACGCGAGAGTATTGTGCACGGCTATAACGTGGATGCAGTGCCGATAGCTTAATTGAAATACCCGGGCCTTCGTAGATACCGCGGCCATTTGATGCTTTACCAATAGCATGGATAGCCTGCTGGTAAGACACCATGTAATCTTGCGCATCTTTTTCCGTTAATGCGGCTTCCCCTAGCATATCGTAAGAATATCGGAAGCCTTTATCTTCGAGTTTGCGTGCGTTAGCGAGTGCTTGGGAGATAGTTTCGCCAGTGACGAATTGCTCTCCCATAAGGCGCATTGCCATATCAACGCCTTTGCGCACTAGTGGCTCACCACTTTTACTGATGATGCGATTAAGTGAGGTTGATAGTTTTGCTTCATTATGTGTAGAAACTAGCTTACCCGTAAACAGCAATCCCCAAGTTGCGGCATTGACAAACATTGAGCTACTTTGGCCAAGGTGTGATTGCCAATTCCCATTGCTAATTTTGTCACGGATAAGCGCATCTCGCGTTGCTTTATCAGGAATGCGCAATAAGGCCTCTGCGAGACACATTAATGCGACACCTTCTTGAGATGAAAGTGAAAATTCTTGAAGTAGACCTTGAACTAAGCCTGAACGGCCGATGCCATTTTTTTGATTACGCAGTTTTTCAGCGATTGAATACGCTAATTTATGAGCGGCTTCAGCTTGTTCTGTCGGGAGTTGTGCTTGTTGCAATAACATTGGCACAGCTTGTGTTTCAGGAATTCGGTAAGCAGAAGTAATTGCAGAGCGTTTTACAGATTGTGGTAAAATGTGCTCTGCGAAATCTAAGAATGGTTGATAGTTAGATTCAACAGTGGTGTCTTCATCAGAAGTTTGATTTTCTTTTACATCGATACCGGGTGATAGCTCTGGAAAGGCTTGGCCATTATCGAGTTGTTCTAGGTAATTATAAATAGCTTGTTTGATAAGCCAATGTGATGTGCGGTCAAGACGCTGAGCGGCATTTTTAATGCGTTCACGAGTTGCTTCATCAAGTCTCACACCCATAGTTGTAGTGCTACTCATCTTAATTCCTCTAGGTCACGAGTCATTTTAATCAAAAAAGTTACACCACATTATCTTAATGTTGCAACTTTGTGCAACATTGTTAAGTGTGGTTTCTGAAGGAAATGTGAAACATATCGAGTTTTTTAAGTTTTAATAATTTTAATTAAATTAGTGTTTATTTAATTGTTATATTTTACATGTGGTTACGTTTTATTTTTCTTGGCGGGACAGTTAAACATCTGATTGTGAATTTTAGTTTAAATTTTAACATTTGTGATATGGATTCTATTTATGCAATAAAAAATAGTTAATTTCTTGTTAATTTAATATGAGTCTGTCTAGGATGGGGCAGTTAAGATATTAAGTTAGTGCAACACAAACAATCACAACCTATTTGGTGTTAGTGCAGATAAATTAAATATGTGCAATAAAGTGCAACACCATGAAGTTACAAGTTATCAACGGCAACTTATAAAGATAACTAATAATTTTAAAGCTACTCAATGGAGAAAACAGGATGACTGTAAGCACTCCGATGATCATTATGTTCGTCGTATATATTACTGGCATGTTACTAATTGGCTATATAGCCTATCGCTCAACTAAAAACTTTGACGATTATATTCTGGGTGGACGAAGTTTAGGCAGTGTCGTAACTGCATTGTCCGCTGGAGCCTCAGATATGAGCGGTTGGTTGCTTATGGGGTTACCGGGTGCGATTTTCTTAGCTGGGATTTCTGAAAGTTGGATTGCTATCGGCTTGAGTCTCGGTGCATATCTTAACTGGTTATTTGTTGCAGGGCGTTTACGTGTCCAAACAGAAAAAAATAATAATGCACTAACATTACCTGATTATTTTACGAGCCGTTTTGAAGATAATAGTAAGATTTTACGTATTATTTCTGCTGTTGTTATTTTAGTTTTCTTTACGATTTATTGTGCATCAGGTGTGGTCGCAGGTGGTTTATTATTTGAAAGCACATTTAATATGAGTTATGAGAAAGCGATGTGGTTAGGGGCACTCGCGACCATTGCTTACACTTTCTTAGGTGGTTTTTTAGCGGTGAGTTGGACTGATACAGTTCAAGCTTCATTAATGATCTTCGCATTGATTCTAACACCTATTGTTGTGATCCTTTCTTTAGGGGGAATAGATACCTCTATTGAAGTCATTAAAGCTAAAAACCCTGAATATCTTGATATGTTTAAAGACATGAATATTATCGCAATTCTGTCATTACTAGGTTGGGGATTAGGCTATTTTGGGCAACCTCACATTTTAGCGCGTTTTATGGCAGCAGACTCTGCGCGTACTATTCGTTCTGCTCGACGTATTAGTATGACATGGATGGTGTTATGCCTAGGTGGAACAATTGCGGTTGGTTTCTTTGGTATCGCTTATTTTGAAAATAACCCGGCTTTAGCGGGGTCGGTCATGCAAAATAATGAGCGCATATTTATGGAGTTAACGGGGATTTTGTTTAACCCATGGGTCGCTGGTATTTTATTATCAGCCATATTAGCAGCGGTAATGAGTACGTTAAGTTGCCAATTATTAGTTTGTGCAAGCGCGTTAACGGAAGATTTATATAAGCCTTTTATCCGTAAGAGTGCGAGTCAAAAAGAGTTAGTGTGGGTAGGGCGTTTTATGGTGTTGTTGGTCGCTGCAATTGCTATTTATATTGCTCGTGACCCAAATAATAAAGTTTTGGCTTTAGTGAGTAATGCGTGGGCGGGTTTCGGTGCGGCATTTGGTCCTGTTGTTTTAATTTCTGTAATGTGGAAACGAATGACCCGTACGGGGGCACTTGCAGGAATGCTAGTTGGCGCTGTGACAGTGCTAGTTTGGATGAAATACAAATGGTTTGATTTGTACGAAATCATTCCTGGTTTCTTATTAGCAACAATCGCTATTGTTGTTGTGAGTTTAATGACTAAAGCGCCAAGTGCAGCAGCTCAAGCTCGTTTTGACGAGGCTGAGGCAGAATATAAAGCAAGCTAATCGAGCGAGCTTATAAAATCAAAAGGCCGACTAACAGTATTGTTACTCGGCCTTTTTACGCTTTATCATTAATGGTTTTTTCTACGCTTGGCGAATTGGTAACCAATAAATAATAGAATAAACCAAACTGGTGTGGCAATTAAGGCTTGTCTTGTGTCGTGCTGAAATGCTAATAACACGACCATAAAGGCGAAAAAGGCGAGGCTTAACCATGACATCACAATTCCAGCAGGCATTTTGTAATGAGATGCTTTGTGCATTTCAGGGCGTTTTTTACGGAAATTTAAGTAGCTATATAAAATCATGCTCCAAATAAACATAAAGAGAATAGCAGACACGGTTGTGACTAGCGTGAATGCATGCATGATATCAGGAATAAAATAGATCAGAACAATACCAAAACTGAGGCAGATACAAGTAAAAATTAGCCCGGTAGCAGGCACTGCTTTTTTAGATAATTGGCTAAATTGTTTTGGTGCATCACCTTCTTTTGAAAGCCCAAACAGCATTCTGCTGGTGGAAAACACACCACTATTTGCTGAAGATGCCGCAGAAGTTAGAACCACAAAGTTAACAATACTTGCCGCTGCCGGTAGGCTTATCAGGACAAACATTTCTACAAATGGGCTTTTATCGGCCAATATGGTTCGCCAAGGAGTGACAGCCATAATGACAATTAAAGATAAGACATAAAATGCAATGATCCTGATAGGGATTGCGTTGATAGCTTTTGGCAAAGATTTCTCAGGATCACGTGTCTCCGCAGCCGCCGTACCTACTAATTCAATTCCAACAAATGCAAAAATAGCAATTTGGAAGCCAGCAAAGAAGCCGCTGATCCCCATCGGGAACATTCCACCATCGCTCCAAATGTTACTTAAAGATGCAGTATGGCCAGTAGGGGATTGGAAATTCATGGCGATTAATGTGCCGCCTACAGCAATGAGAGCCACAATGGCCACAATTTTTATCATGGCGAACCAGAATTCAAGCTCACCGAATAGCCTGACAGAAACTAGGTTGAGCGTTAATAAGGTGACCACACAGATAAACGAGGTTACCCATTCAGGAAAATCAGGAGCCCAAAAGCTCACATAGGCTGTAATCGCAATGATATCGGCAATACCGGTGATAACCCAGCAGAACCAGTATGTCCAACCGACAAAAAAGCCTGCCCATGGGCCGATAAGGTCAGCAGAAAAATCACTAAATGATTTGTAGTTCAGATTAGAAAGTAGTAGTTCACCCATTGCGCGCATCACGAAAAATAGTACAAAGCCAATTATCATATATACAAAGATAATCGATGGGCCTGCGAGTGAAATGGTTTTGCCAGAACCCATAAATAAGCCAGTACCAATTGCACCACCAATTGCAATAAGTTGTATATGGCGGTTACTAAGGCTACGTTTTAACTGATTACGATCAGTATTGGGTTGTGTTGATAGTGAATTCGCATTTTCTTCCATACTAAAGATGTCCGTAGTGGTTTGTGATAATTAGCCACAGTCTTTTTTTTAATTTTGTGGTTATGTTTGCGTGAAATATTGTGACACAAATCTCAATTAGAGTAAGGAAAAGTTATCTTGTTAGGAACGAAGTGATGTTTATTCAAGCATTAGTTTTCTTAAATTTTACATTCGCAACTTAAAATTAACTTAGGTAATAAAAATAGCAGAATCATATTGACTGTAGCAATTGTTAGGCGTTAAATAATTTGTATCGGGTTGTTAGCTCAGTTGGCAGAGTAGGTGACTCTTAATCACTCGGTCGTGGGTTCGAACCCCACACAACCCACCAAGGTTTTCAATGAGTTAGGTGTGATTGTGAATTATTAAATTATCTTGCGTGCCATATTCGTGCCATTCAGATTTAAAATGTCATCGATGTTTTTGGCGTGTTCTTGCAAGTGAATGGGTGATAAGTGAGCATATCGTTTTACCATTTCTATGCTTTCCCATCCGCCCATTTCTTGCAATGCTGATAACGGCACGCCTGCTTGAATTAACCAGCTCGCCCATGTATGACGCAAATCATGAAAATGAAACCCTTCAATACCAGCTTTTTTCATAGCAGAATTAAAGGCCTTATTTGCGTTCACAGTCATTGGCACTAAATCACTAACACCATTTTGCTTACGCTCTCTGACAAAAACATATTTAGTATGTCTGCCTATCTGATCCCGAATAATCTGACAAGCAGTGTCATTGAGCGAAACGCCTATCGCACGATAGTTCTTGGATTGCTCAGGGTTAATCCAAGCTACTTTTCTCACTAAATCAACCTGACTCCACTCAAGGCTAAGTATATTCCCCCTTCGTAGACCAGTAGCTAATGCAAAGGTAATAACTGGCTTTAGGTAATCGGCGGCATTATAAATTAACGCCGTAGCTTGTTCTCGAGTCAGCCACTTAACTCATTAGCAGCTATTCTCAGTAGTGAGCGAATAAATGCCAAGTGTGAATACTTTGATGACTGTGAGGGAAAGCCTTTTTGTGACCCCCTGTTTTTCATCTTAGCTATCACGTTTTGGCATTCATTATTAGTGATAATCCAGTAATCGGACAGGTGGCAAACATGGATACTTCTGATTTTTCCTTTGCCGCCATGTAATCCATAAAGTCGGTATTCATCCTTGCAGACTCAATCATCGGTGTGATTGTTTCTACTTCGCCATTTATTAGAATATTGTCAGCGTTGTAGGTTTTCGCTAGCTCCTTATACTCCTTGGATGCGCGAGTTTTTATTTCTGGCTCAAGTATGAAATCAGTTTCAAATACCTCTGGCTCGAGTAATGCTGCATGAATTGCCGTTCCAATCTGCGCCGATTTACTTCCTTTAAATGGGTTAAAATACAGATTGGCAGGGCTAACGCTAATAGCTTTGACTGACGTTGAGCTTATAGCCTCATCATTGTGATAGTCTTCATTACTTAGCCCGTAAATAACTCCCTCTCTCACAATAACCTTCTTTCGCTTTTTTCAGTCTCAAAAAAAGCGCTCCATGCTTCATCTGATTCTTGAATCGTCATTTTCTATTCCTTAAATATGCGTATTCCTCACTATTAATAGCGATTTGAAATGTGTTGTGGTGGGGTATTTAGCTTTTGTCTGATTGAGAAAAAATTCTTGTAAATTACTATTGATTGATAATTTTACTTTTCTTCAGGTATAAAAATGTCACCTTACGCTGCTTTTATTATTAATTTCACTACGTTCAATGGAATGGGGTATATGCAAACATTGAGTGACCCGTTTGTAGTGTTTGATTTGGTGGTTAAGATTGGCTATATGAATGGCATGATTTGAGCCTCCTATCCAATCGCCCCTAGCCTTTAACATTGAATTGCCATCAAGTAAGCTGCGTCAGCTATCAACCCCATTTGTTCTGCCGCTGAGTCGCCAGTCTCATCAAGTTCTTTGGCTTGCCATGAGTTAGATAAGTAGCCACTCATCGCTACTGATCGGGTTACTTTCACTATCAAACCAGCATTCAGAACGAGTTATATGAAATTCTACGCCCATACAGTCACCCTTATTAAATTAGAGAAAATAAAATATCACTTAAACGCATAATCTGAAAGTGTGCTTTGCTTCAATTCGCACTCCCGCTAAGTTAGCATTACTGGAACTAATTGATAGGATGGTGAGATGAAAAGAATAAATAGGTATCAAGCTGAAGATTTTATTACAACGTTGGGTGATGTAATTCTCAATTACGATGAGGTTACTGTATCCCAAAAGCACGACATTGTTATTGGGCTAGAGCCAGAGCAAGTAGACAACTTTGAAAGCTTAAAAGGTTTTATAGTAGAAATTAGCAAAGCTATTCCAGATTTTGATAATCAAGTTCAAAGGTATTTTTATCACAGAAACAAAGAATCTGACTTTCCTCACAATTTAAATGTTATTTATATTGAAGGAAATACCGTCATATTGGATTACTGGTCTGAGATGGTAAATAATCAATTCACAATGACATTTCAATACAATAGCGGGGTCTGGAAGTTGATTGATGCAAACGGTAGAAGTCCAAAATGATAACCAAATCTAGCCCGTCCTTGGGCTGGGTGGTTAGGCTAATAGCTTGCCTGATTTAGTTCCTTGCGGACTCATGAGGTTGGCGTAAATAACACCATTCATTTCTGCCAGTCTGCGCGTAACTTCATACTCTTAGGTAGGGTTAAGCTTCGCATTCTGTCCAGAGGATAAGGCTTCTAACCTTGGCTGATATTTGTAACTGACTCACTGTCAGTCGCAAATTATTGAGTGCGTCACTGACAACCTTGAAGTAATGTTTGCCTTCGATAAAGCGTTTTTTATTACGTTTAAAATTTTGCTGAATATTATTAATTTCAGTTTCATAAACGTTAGCTAAGAGTTCGGTGGTGATTACACGAAACCCGTTATGTTGAACAGGCGGTAAATTTTGAACGGTTAATGCGTTCATGCCATTACCTCCACGCTTAACAGTTTTGCTAATTTAGATAAACCTTTGGCAGTAACACGAACTTGTGACACTTGCTTATCTTCACCAGTGCGATTTTTTACTACAGAAACTTTATGCTCAAGTAAGTCTTGCTGGATTTTATCTTGATAGCCAATCCAAACCGAACCGATACGGCGGTAAATCCATTTGCTATGGCTCATTAGGTCGAACAATTTTTTAGGATTTACTTGCAATTGCTTAAGTGATCTGGTGCTAAGTATGCATATCGCAGAACCATTTCAATACTTTTCTAATCGCCCCTTTCTTGCATAGCTGATAGAGGCAAGGGAAAATTCTAGAACAAATAAGGGCACATAGAAGTGAAAATGGCAAATCCACAGATAAGTGGCTATGTGTTGCAACAAGGAATGAGTATAAAGAAGAATACGAAGTTGGAATAAAAAAATACTCTGGTGGGTTTTTTATTGCCTGAGCTGTCGTTGCCCAGGCAATAAGTTACTTATTCTATTTCCTTATTCTGTTCATATAATTTAGCGCCCTTTGCTCGCAGTTCCCCATCGACAATTTCGATAGAATCAGCTTCTACGATAATCTTTTCCTGTGACCCTTTGTCTGATTGTGTTCCGTTTAACTTAATGGTGACTTCAGGGGCACTAATAACACCATCTTTTACCTGTACAGATTCTGATGAGGTTTGTATAGAGCTGGCCATAGCGAACGTAGATAGTGTGATTGAGATTACCGCTAAAGGTGCAATATATTTGCGCATAAAACACTCCATTGTGATGAATTCAATGGGATACTATCAAATGAATATTAAATGGGTTACAAGTTTTGTAAAGGTTCTGTTCACATTATCTATGCCAATAATATATTTGACATTTAAGAGGGTGCTATTACATCCTTCATGAATTTATTATTTCAATTTATTAGAGCGAAATACTGGCTCAATAAACCAATGAATAATTGAGTTTGACGCTAATAAAAGTGCTAAACTAATTGTGACTAGAGTCGCTGTTATTATTAGGGGCAAGCTAAGTTCTATGCCTAAATAATTTAAAGTTTGTAATATAACAAAGCAAATAATAGGATGAATCAAATAAACACCTAAGGCATTGTTTGATACTTTTGCATATTTATGGGTTGATAAAGCAAAGTAAATAATGCTCAAACCTAATATTAGGCTTATTGCAAAATTTAAAATATAGACAGGAAATGAGACGAGGAATAAATATGGACTAATTGTGTTGAATACTGATTCAAAGAAAGTCTCTCGATAATTAAGGAATAAAATAGTTAAGGTTGTTATGCAGAAAATAGAAATAATAGGAGTTTTTCTTAGCGAAGATATATTTTCATTGTTAATGAAGTAAGCTATTACAAAAAAAGGAAAGTATAAAATAACCGAGAAAAACCCTGAGATTGGCATAAGGTAAGTTTTTGTTATTAATGAAATTAATAGTGATATAGCTAAGATTGTAGATAGCTTGAATTTGTTTGATTTAACGCTTTTTGGTAGTAATAAAAAGATAGCTTGCCATATAGGTGTTGCTAAAAAAAACCAAACTCCGTACTGAGGAGAAAATAGATATGTTTTTAACGTTAACTCACCGGTAAAATAGAGTGGGAGCATATCGATTGTTTGAAACGTAAAGTAAATTATAAAAGCAGGAAGAAGGTGAGATTGTAACTCTTTCCATGTTGTATTTTTTGTTATAAATGCGACTATAAATACAAACATAGGTATTAATGTTAAGTCAAAAGCATTAATAAGCAATGAATATTTGTTTTTATCAACTAAATTTAAATAAAAATTAAAAACAATTAATGAGCTTAACATTAATTTTAGTGTAGGCCAGTATGGTTGCTCGCTATTTTTTATATTTGAGATTAAGCTATTTTCTTTCTTCATACATATACCCTATCTAAAAACTAATTAATTGTACCTCATTGAGGTTTTAATTTGAAATGAATTATTTTAAGGATTATAGAATGGGTAAATACCTGTCAAATATTGATTAGTCTTTTTGCGTTACTACCTCACTATTATTGTGAAAAATTAGCTAGTTTAGGAACGGAATATAAAGTATCGCTTAATTTTTTAGCACTCAATGGCAGGATAAAATCACAGGCTATTAGAGCGCGGAACTAAAAAACTGAGAGGCTATTTGAAAGGAGAGTTGATTTTGGTTGGGAACGTAAAATTTGATTGAGTTTTGAGCAGTTAAAAAGAGGCGGTTTGAAATAGGGTACTATTATTCTGTAATGCACTGAATAAACAGGGATTATTGTAACTGCAGAGTTTGAGATATTAGGAGCTAAATTTAACTCAAGTCTCTGCTATTACATTAGCACTTATTAGTATACGTAAGAAATAAGTAAAGGGATCCTAGTTTTTTCCATGAGATTTTCATTATATTGGCTTTGAATTATGGCTAGCTTAGCTGTTATCAAGCAATTTTTGCGTCACAGTGATTGAAGCTTCGACGCCTAATAGATATAAGGCTTGTTCTAAAAGGTCAATTTTGGATGCGTAATGAATATCTAGTAAGCGTTCTATTTGTTGTGCGTTGATGTTCAACCTGCGAGCGAGATCGACACGTTGTATTGCAGAGTTGAGAATAGCGTTATGCAAAGCAATTTTTAAGCAGCAGATTATAGGTAAATAAACAGTAAAGGTTGCATCACTTTTTGTTTGCGTTGCGAGTGGAATTGGTTTCCTGAGCTCAATATGTTCCGCAAAAGTGGCTAGCAGAATTTCTTGGGCTTCTAACTCAACGTCTTCTTTACAATAGCTAACACCCTGTAGGTCAGGAAAATCGCTAAAATTGATTTCATAAATATTTTCTTCCTCAATAAATTCAACTGCTGCTTGATAAGTGAACATGTTTTTCCTTCAAATTATATTCCAGTGTGTTAAGTGTTGCATTGGCGTATGAGGAAAACAAGTTTATCACTTCACTTAACTAGTCATTTCTTCCTTTATTTCTATGTCTATTGGCCCTGTATTTTATTCACTGGTCGTCATTGGAAATGATTAATGTGATCTTCTTAACATAAATATACCAATGTGAGAATCGTTTTATTCGGAAATTATTGAGAAATAAAGAAAACAAGTGTGAGGGCTATCGCAAATTGAAAAAATTTTTTGACCATAAAAATTGTAATAAATTAGCTTCTTTTATAAGCAGGTTCCTCACTGAATTATTTTAACTAAAAGTAATTTAATTTTTAATTTTTCATTATTCGATTAAGCGATTTTACTTAAGTTTGATTGCTGTTTAGGGTATTTTGTTAAAATAAAAGTATATAGTAATCAATGGTTACTATAACTAACGTTAATTAAATTTGAGGTGTTACGTGAAAATAGCTAAAAACGATAGGCATGAAGGCAAGTAATAATATCTTTAGTTCTTTCTATTTTAAGTGCCGATCAAATATTTTAAAAGAGATATAAAAAACATATGGAAAGCGGAATGTTCTCAATTGAAACCTTCATTTTTTGCTCTCGACTCAAAAGTGGCAGGTTGGCGTAGGTTGATCTTTTTATTAAAAAAAATGAGACTTCAGTTATTTTAGATAAAAAAGTAAATATTAATTAATCAAAAAAATTACTTTAATGAACTAATAACAAGATAATTACTTAAATTACCAAATAAGTAAAATGATCTAACAGATGCATTTAAGCTAAATAGATTTTTATTACTGGTCAATGATGTGAATTTTATAAATTTTATTAATATTGTCATATGGTGGTATTAAAATCATTGTTTAATGAATCTAATGAAAATAGAAGCGAACACTTAATATGTATGACAATATAATGAGTGTTTTTATGATAACTACGATTGAATAATTTTGAACGATGGTTGGAGTATAGATTAAACTTATTGAAAATTAATGATTAAGTTTTATTCCAATAATGCCGATAACGGCTTAATGCACTTATGTGCAACTCAGTTTCTTAATGCTAAAAATTGATTTGGATCAATATTTTGTTTTTGATGTTGTGCTTGGTTTTTTTTGCTTAGTTATCGCATCTAAAGAGTTGTTGCTTTGATTAAAATCCTGTCATTTTGCTTAGGGTGACTGAAAATGTTGTTGATATTTAGGATAAGGTGATAGAAGATAAAGAAATAATGAAGATTATTTAATGAATTGATGGGTAATCATCTCATTGGTACAAAAAGAAACATAAGTACCTTGAATAGTTAATTTAGTGGTGCATAATAATTGGCGACTAATAATGACATCAGTAATTTCTGATTCTTATGGAAATCGCTAATTTTTTGGTCACTCCTTATTGTTGTAGGTATTCAGGAAATATATTTAATTTAGGTTTGGAAATTAGTGTATCTATACTCCAAATTGGGTATTTTTGAATGGATGACATGGGAAAATAATGGAATTACATTTACCCAATTTAATTACTTTTTAAATTTAATAATTTGATTACACAATACTTTCAAATTCATATTTGTTCTTTTTGCACACAGATCGCACAGATGTTGATAATATTCGGAAAGGAAAAAAAATGAGCTCGACGACAGATTTTCTGAAGCATATATACGATATTAACCTCTCATATTTGCTATTAGCCCAAAAACTCATCTCTCAAGAGAAAGCCTCTGCGATGTTTCGTCTAGGTATCTCTGATGCAATGGCAACTACTTTAGCAGACCTTACACTTCCTCAATTAGTCAAATTAGCAGAGACAAACCAGCTAATCTGCCAGTTTAGATTTGATAATAGTGACACAATTGAAAAGCTAACCCGTGATTCAAGAGTTGATGAATTACAACAAATTCATACAGGTATTTTACTTTCGACCCGATTATTGCAAACGCATAATGAGGGCGACACCGAAATAGCGAGAAAAAGATGAGTACCTCAGCTGAAAAAAGTATTGTCCAAGAAGCGAATGATATTCGACTAGCCATGGAATTGATCTCTTTAGGCGCTCGCCTTCAAATGTTAGAAAGTGAAACTCAAATCAGTCGTGGCCGTTTAGTTCGTTTATATAAAGAGCTGAGAGGTTGCCCTCCACCAAAAGGGATGTTGCCTTTCTCCACAGATTGGTTTATGACGTGGGAACAGAATATTCATTCATCCATGTTCTATAATGCTTATCAATTTTTACTTAAAAGTGGCCAATGTCGCGGTGTTGATGCCATATTACGAGCATATAGATTATATCTTGAACAGTGTATACCAGAACCCGGTGAAGAGCCTTTGTTGGCTTTAACACGTGCTTGGACCCTAGTCCGTTTTGTGGAAAGTGGTATGTTACAAAGTTCACAATGTAGTTGTTGCCATGGTTCTTTTATTACCTACGCACATATTCCTGAAAATAGCTTCACTTGCAGTTTATGCCAACCGCCATCACGGGCAATAAAAAAACGTAAACTTTCCGAGCATCTAGCCGATATTACGGTATATCGACAGGATGGCATTACTAAAGCGGTAATGTAATTGGATTGATTTGGTTAACAGGCAAAGGTTTTGCCTGTCACTCCTAATATTCCCTTTGACTGCCATCTGTTAACCAACGGAGTGAAAGGGAATATTGTGTTAATACTCATCGGGTATATCATTGTTACAGTTGCGGTTATTGGCGGATACTTAATGGTCGGTGGCCATTTAGGTGCGCTTTATCAACCCGCTGAATTTGTCATTATTTTAGGTGCAGGTTTAGGTGCCTTTGTTGTTGGTAACAGTGGCAAATCCATCGTCGCCTTGTGCAAAGTATTACCAAAACTCTTCCGTCGTTCCTCCTACAATAAAACAATGTCAATGGACTTAATGGCGTTGTTATTTCAATTACTGAATAAATCACGCCAACAAGGGCTGCTAGCACTTGAAAAAGACATTGATAATCCAAGTGAAAGTGAAATTTTTTCCCAATATCCCCGTATTTTAAAAGATGAGTCCACCATGATGTTTATCGTGGATTACTTACGTCTGATGGTGAGTAGTAACTTACAAAGCCATGAAATTGAAGCTTTAATGGATGAAGAGTTAGAAACCTTTCGTCAAGAAAATGAAGTGCCAGCTTCAGGTTTAAATATGGTCGGTGACTCTATGCCAGCTTTTGGGATCGTTGCGGCTGTTCTGGGGGTTGTTAATGCCTTGGGCTCAGCGGATCGCCCTGCGGGTGAGTTGGGGGCTTTAATTGCCCATGCAATGGTCGGGACATTTCTAGGTATTTTAGTGGCTTATGGCTTTATTTTACCTTTAGCTGCACTGATTAGGTTGCGTAGTAGTGAACAACTGAAAATGATGGAATGCATTAAAGTGACTTTCCTCTCAGCATTGCAAGGCTACGCTCCTCAAATAGCGGTTGAATTTGGCCGCAAGGTGTTATTCAGCGCAGATAGGCCTTCATTTGTTGAACTCGAGGATAAAGTTCGAGAAGTGAAAGTAGGTGCTCGCTCACAAGAAACAACAGAGGAGTAACTAACGGATGGCAGCCAATACACCTCATGTTATTCGAGTTAAAAAGCGCAGTTCGCATCAGCAAAACGGGCATGGTGGTTCATGGAAAATCGCTTATGCCGATTTTATGACAGCGATGATGGCGTTTTTTTTAGTGATGTGGCTGATCTCAATTTCAAGTCCTCAAGAGTTAACACAAATTGCTGAATATTTTCGCACCCCCTTAAGTACAGCTATCAACCCAGGAAGTAAAAGTGGCGATGCCACAAATCCGATCCCTGGTGGGGGGAAAGACCCTATTTTTCGTGATGGGGATGTGATGCCTGAACCGAATAATATTATTGATGGTAATGCAAATTATCGTTTTGAGAAATTAAAAGAGTCTCTTGAGCAGGCTATTTTAAAAGACCCGCGTTTGAACGAATTAAAGCCCCATTTACTGATTGACATGATTAATGATGGGCTACGTATTCAAATTGTTGATAGTGAAAATCGACCGATGTTTAAAGTGGGTTCGGCAGCGGTTGAACCCTATATGCGCGACATTTTGCGTGCAATAGCGCCACTTCTTAATGATGTACCAAACCGAATTAGTGTCTCTGGGCATACCGATGATCTGGCTTATGCCAACGGGGCTAATTATAGCAACTGGGAATTATCATCAGATCGTGCAAATGCTTCGCGCCGCGAGTTGATCCGCGGTGGAATGGATGAAAACAAAGTCTTACGCGTGGTGGGGATGGCTTCAGCCATTCATTTAGATAAAGAAGATGGCTTTGCCCCGATCAACCGTCGGATAAGCATCATTGTGTTGAATGATGAAGAAACTAAACAAATTCTCCGTGAATACGATGGCGCGAAGCCGATTAATGATGTGCTCAATAAACCGCAAAAGCCCATGCCAGAAACGGCCGTGGGTGTTGTCGCTGCGGTGAAAATACCGTGATGAATTGCTGTTATTTGAATTTATTACATAACTTGTTTAGTTGTCTGCCGGGTTGCTCGGCAGTCAGCGTTAAGTGAAACTTAAGCGAAATTGGATAAAAACCATGGATATTACCGAGTTTTATCAAACATTTTTCGATGAAGCTGATGAGTTGCTCAGGGATATGGAACAACATTTACTTGATCTTGATCCTTTTGACCCGGATAGCGAGCAACTAAATGCCATCTTCCGCAGTGCCCATTCAATCAAAGGAGGGGCTGCAACCTTTGGTTTCACTCAGTTGCAGAATACGACTCATACATTGGAAAATCTTTTAGACAAGGCGCGTCATGATGAGTTAACGCTCACACCTGACATAATTGATGTCTTTCTCGATGCTAAGGATGTCATGGCATCACAGTTAGATGCCTATAAAAATGATTCTTTGCCAGATGAAGACACTTTCAAACGCATTTGTGAGGTGCTTAGCCGGGTTGAAAATAGAGCAGAAGAGGTCGCTGAGATAGATGCTGCGCTACCTGAGCCTAAAGTTGAGAATACGGTTGTTAAAGAAACTTCCACGGAGCAAGGTGAATATTCACACTACTTTATGATCTCGTTAAATCAGCTCAAAGAAAATGAAGTTGATTTACTGGCGGATGAACTCAGTTTATTTGGGCATTTATATCACACTGAAAAAACAGCAAATAGTTTGCAAGCATGGGTGGGCACTAATACGGATATTGATGATATTAGTGGAGTACTATGTTTTGTGGTGGATGAATCGCAAATTAACCATGAAGCCATTTCCTTTGCAGATTGCCGCGCTTTTTCGAAAGAAGAAACGTTATTAAATGACGATAAAGTTGAAGCAAGTGAAATTGAAACAGAGGTAAGTGACGTCGCAGAATCGCAAGATACGCCACAAACCTCGGTAAAACCTACCGTACCCGTGTCAGCTACCCCAGCTAAAAAAACGGCAGTCGCTAAACCGAAAGGGGATTCGAGCAGCATTCGTGTGGCCGTAGAGAAAGTTGACCAGTTGATCAACTTAGTGGGGGAATTGGTGATTATTCAATCCATGTTGACCCAACATAGTCAACATGTCGATCAGAACGAATACAGTGATTTGTTAAGCTCAATCGTACAGTTAGAGCGTAATTCCCGCGCTTTGCAAGAATCCGTTATGTCAATTCGCATGATGCCAATGGACTACGTGTTTAGCCGTTTCCCGCGGATGGTACGCGATATAGCTTCCAAATTAGGTAAAAAAATCGAACTGAAAGTCGAAGGAAGCTCAACTGAGCTGGATAAGAGTTTGATTGAGCGCATCGTCGACCCCCTGAATCACCTTGTTCGTAATAGCCTCGACCATGGGATTGAAAAGCCTGAAGTTCGTGTGGCAAATGGTAAGCCAGAAGCTGGCACATTGACCTTAGCGGCAGCACACCAAAGTGGCAATATTTGCATTGAAGTTCGTGATGACGGTGCTGGGCTAAACCGTGAACGTATTTTGGCGAAAGCGAAATCACAAGGCATGAGTGTGCATGATGGTATGAGCAATGATGAAGTTGCGATGCTGATTATGGCTCCGGGTTTTTCAACGGCAGAAGTCGTAACGGATGTTTCGGGACGTGGCGTTGGAATGGATGTGGTTAAACGAAATATCCAAGACATGGGCGGCCGTATTCAAATCGGTTTTACCGAAGGCAAAGGGACTATTATCCGCATCTTATTACCGCTCACTCTAGCCATTTTGGATGGTATGTCTGTGAAAGTTGCGGAGGATGTTTTCATCGTCCCATTGAGTGCCATTATCAGCACCTTGCAACCTCGCCAAGAGGATATTTATCGCTTAGCTGGCGAGGAAAAAATGTTGCTTGTGCGCGGTGAATATTTACCACTTGTTGAATTACACCAAGTATTTTCCATCGAAGAAGCCGAGCGAAATCTAGATAACAGTATTGTGCTGATTATTCAAAATGCAGGCCACCGTTTTGCGTTGTTAGTCGATAAATTAGTTGGGCAGCAACAAGTCGTCGTAAAAAATATTGAAAGTAATTATCGCAAGATCCCTGGTATTTCTGCAGCAACGATTATGGGCGATGGTTCTGTTGCATTGATTTTAGATGTGGCTGAGCTACAAAAAATGAATAACAGCATTTTGATTAAAAAGAAACAGCAGGTTTCTCAACCTGTCGTGCACTAAATAGAGGCCATACACCATGTCTATGTTAGATGATGATTTAAATAAACACGAAGAAGAAAAAAACGGCGAAGGCTACCTTATTTTCACCTTGGGTGAAGAAGAATATGGCATTGAGATCTTAAAAGTGCAGGAAATTCGTGGCTACGAACAAGTAACTCGTATCGCGAATACCCCTGATTTTATCAAAGGAGTGACTAACTTACGTGGAGTCATCATTCCGATTATTGATTTACGGGTGAAGTTCTCCCATGAAAACGTGGTGTATAACGATAACACGGTCGTTATTGTCGTGAATTTAAAAGATCGTGTCGTCGGTATTGTGGTCGATGGCGTCTCAGATGTGCTGGTTTTGAATGAAGAACAAATTGCGCCACCGCCTGATTTTGCCGTGACATTATCGACTCAATATTTGACAGGGCTCGGAACATTAAATGACCGTATGTTGATTTTAGTCGATATCGAAAAATTATTAACTAGCGATGAAATGGCGCTGATTGACAGCATGGCTGAGTAACTCTCAGCCCCAATAATTGTTCAAATAATAATAAGTCATTAACTAAAGTTTTTGGTTGGATTACCGATATCCAAAATACAACAAAATTATGTTAGTAAAACGTCATGTACAGTCGAATTAAAATCGTATCGGGACTTTTGTCCGTCATTTTTATCTTTATTTTGCTGCAACTGGTGTCCAGTGGGTTGATGTTTACCAAACTGGGCGATAACAGCGATAGCATCAGTTATTTGAATTCATTACAACGCCAAAGACAAGTATTAACAGAAAGCTGGGTCAATTTGTTACAAGCTCGGGCAAACTTAAACCGCTCTATCAATGCCTATTTACTTGAAGGTCGTAAAATTCAAGACGATGCAACGACAGAAGACTTGATTAAAGCCGCTAAACGTAACTTTAAAGCTGCTGATGATGCTTATGTCCGCTATAACAAGCTGATGCAAAGTTCAGATTATGATAAAGCCAAATTTGAAAAACTGTTTAGCACCTATGAAACCTATCGAGACGCATTAATCAAGTTAGGTGAATTTGCGGAAAAAGGCGATCTTGAAGGTTTTTATGCACACAGAACCTCAGGGCACCAAGTGAAATTTGAAGAGCAATTTAATGCGTATTTTGCGGACATTTCTGCTGATTTCCAGGCCGAAGTCGTCAATGCAGATAATAACTATCGCCAATCGTTATATATGTTGGTGACGTTATCTATCTTACTCGCCTTAATTGGTTTCTTCAGTTATCGCTATGTTCGTAAAGGTATTATTGAGCCACTCAATATCTTAATTGAACGTATTAAAGTCTTTGCGTCAGGCGATTTAACACCTAACGTGACCACGATTGCCAATAATGAAATTGGTGAGTTGGCCAATGGCGTTCAACATATGCAGCAGGAACTGATTAATACCGTTCGTGGTGTGCTAGATGGTAGCGAAACTATTTACCAAGGTACAACTGAAATTGCTGCAGGTAACAATGACTTGTCGGCACGAACTGAGCAACAAGTCGCTTGCTTAGAAGAAACCTCCGCCAGTATGAGTGAGTTGACTGCAACCGTAAAACAAAATACCGAATATGCTCACCAAGCCAGTGAATTTGCAAACCAAGCTTCAGTGATAGCGAAAGAAGGCGGCAAAGTGGTATCGAATGTCGTCAGTACCATGCTAAATATTGCGGATAGCTCACAGAAAATCTCTGATATCACCGCAGTTATCGATAGCATCGCTTTCCAAACTAATATCTTAGCGCTCAATGCGGCTGTCGAAGCGGCACGGGCCGGTGAGCACGGACGTGGTTTTGCCGTCGTCGCTGATGAGGTGCGTAACTTAGCACAGCGTAGTGCTGATGCCGCTAAAGAGATTAAAACGTTAATTGAAGATTCAGTGTCAAGAACAGGGACAGGTGCTCGCCAAGCAGAAGATGCAGGTGAAACGATGACCAAGATTGTCGAGTCTGTCACACGGGTGACTGACATTATGACGCACATTGCGACCGCATCCGATGAGCAAAGCAAAGGGATTGCACAAGTCAGTATCGCTGTTGCAGAAATGGACAAAGTTACACAGCAAAATGCGTCGTTGGTTGAACAATCTGCGGTGGCAGCTAATGTCTTGGAAGAACAAGTGGCGAAACTGTCGCAACTGATCTCTATCTTCCGTTTACCACCATTAAAACAAAGTGAAATACGCAATATTCAGCCGGCAGCAAGAACGGTTTCAAATATCGTTAAAACACCGGATCTGACAAAACTGTCATCGAAAGAACATAAAGATGATGACAATTGGGAAACTTTCTAAGGGTTAAGCTCAGTTTTTCGCTGCAAAGCCTCGGTTTTGCAGCGTTTCTGTGCATTAGAAAACAAGGCAATGTTTCAGAGGTTCAGTTCTCTTAGCTGGCACAAGTGGGGATTTCTATGTTTGGTAAAAATATCCGAATTTCGGTGAGTTTGTATCTACTTCTCATTTTATTTTGTGGGATGCAGATTGTGTCTAGCGGGGTTTCTGTTGGGATTGTTGTAAGTGAATTAAAATCTTTAGAGCGTATTGATTTGGGGTCTGATAAGCGGGCGATGCTTGAAGAAACCAGTAAACACCTGATGCAAGCACGCAATAGCCTGACGCAAATTGCTTTGCTGCATAAAGTGGGTGGTAACGAACCATTGATTGAAGAAACGAGAGTGACTTTTGATAAATTACTCGAAGAAGCTGAGAAAGACTACATCAGGTTTAAAAACCAACCTCTTTTGAGTGAAAAAGAAAATCTCGCAGCACTTGAGAGCCGGTATAAAGCATTTGTATTGACACTCAAAGCATTAAAAACACATTTAGATAACAACGACATTGCCGCCTATATTGAACTTCCTGCCCAAGAAAACCAGGATCAGTTAGAGCAAGTTGTCGAGGAGTACCTTGAATTACTGAATGCGGAAAACGATGAATCTCTTGCAGCAGCAAGAATGTATAACACGTTTGCGTGGAGTTCATTCGCCTCAGTGATCGTCATCATCATCGCTGTTATCGCATTTGCTCACTACTGGATGAAACGTAAAGTCATTAACCCGCTAAAAAGTATGGGAGATCACTTTGCATTAGTGGCGGATGGCAAACTAAATCAAAAAATTGAAGTCACAACCGGTGATGAAATTGGTGAAGTATTTGGTAAGTTAAAAGACATGCAGGAGTCTTTAGTGACTTCAGTGACAGCATTGCGCTCGAACACTGATCAAATGTATACAGGGATCCGTGAGATTGCTTTAGGAAATAATAACTTATCATCACGTACTGAACAGCAAGCGGCATCACTAGAAGAAACTGCGGCGAGTATGGAAGAGTTGACAGCAACTGTTAAGCAGAATGCGGATAACGCACGCCAAGCGAGTGAACTGGCGGTGAGTGCATCAAAAACCGCAACGAAAGGTGGAGAGATCACTGAAGATGTGATTGACACTATGACCTCGATTTCCAATAGCTCACAAAAAATTAGCGCCATTATTAGTGTGATTGATGGCATCGCTTTCCAAACCAATATCTTAGCATTGAATGCCGCCGTTGAAGCCGCTCGAGCGGGTGAACAAGGGCGTGGTTTTTCTGTGGTTGCCGGTGAGGTCAGGGCATTGGCTCAGCGTAGCGCGGAAGCAGCAAAAGAAATTAAAACATTGATTGATGAGTCTGTTGGCAGAGTGAGCCAAGGCTCTCAACTGGTTAATGAGGCGGGTGCAACCATGAGTGAATTGGTTGCAGCTGTTAACCAAGTTACTGAATTAATGGGTAATATTGCGTCTGCTTCCAATGAGCAAAGCCGTGGCATTGAGCAAGTCGCCACAGCAGTAAGCCAAATGGATTTAGTGACACAACAGAATGCGGCATTAGTTGAACAATCGACCAGTGCGACAGCGGCACTAGAAGACCAAGCAAACAACTTAGTCGATACCGTCGCATTCTTTGAATTACCCGAAAGCCATTTAAATCGTAATCGGCGTTAAGTATTGTGAAAATTCGTTTCTGAATTTTCGGTGGATAACCGTAACAGGTTATTTTTCCTTAGGTTATCCATCCTAAAAGGCAGCCAAATAACTGGCTGCCTCTGGGTTTTTATTGAATAGGACGACAAGTACGATGCTTTTTGTACCACAGGTAGAACCACTGACTGATGATGAGTTTGGTCGGGTTTGTCGATTTATTCATAAAAAATCAGGCATTGTCCTCACCATGAATAAAAAAAATATGGTCTATAACCGGCTATTAAAGCGGTTACGTGATTGTAATATCGACAATTTTTCAGATTATTTACGAATGTTAGAGCGTGAGCCTCACCATGCAGAATGGCAAGCTTTTGTGAATGCTTTGACGACAAATTTAACGGCATTTTTTCGTGAGCCACATCATTTTGTGACGTTAGCAGACTTTGTTCGCACTCGTAAAAATAGCGCCATTAATATTTGGTGTGCCGCATCTTCAACAGGAGAAGAGCCGTATTCGATAGCAATGACACTGAGCGATGTTCTTGGGCCAAACGCCATCAATGCCAAAGTGATTGCCAGTGACATTGACACGGAAGTGCTAGAAAAAGCGAAACAAGGTGTGTATCGCATAGAAGAGCTGAAGTCTTTAACGGCATTACAGAGACAACGTTATTTTATGAAAGGCGTTGGCGAGTTTGATGGCTATGCGAGAGTCAAGCCTGCATTACGCCAAATGATTGAATTTCGTTATTTAAATTTGAGTGATCATGATTGGCAAATGCAGCACCGATTTGATGCGATTTTTTGTCGTAATGTCATGATTTATTTTGATAAAGAAATGCAAATCAAAATGTTAGAGCGCTTTGCCACATTGCTTAAGCCAGATGGCTTGCTATTTATTGGGCATTCCGAAAATTTATCACAGCTATCGCAAAGTTTCGTTATTAAAGGGCAAACCGTCTACAGCTTACAAGCTGCGAGGAGGGGGTAATGAAAAAAATTAAAGTGCTATGTGTGGATGACTCAGCACTGATGCGCCAATTAATGCGTGAAATTATTAATAGTCATGAAGACATGGTTGTGGTCGATACTGCACCAGACCCTTATGTCGCACGTGACTTAATTAAACAGCATGAACCGGACGTGATCACGTTAGATGTGGAAATGCCACGAATGGATGGTATTGATTTCTTAGAAAAATTAATGCGTTTGCATCCAATGCCTGTGGTAATGGTTTCAACATTAACGTCGAAAGGTTCAGAGGTGACGTTAAAAGCGTTGGAATTAGGTGCCGTGGATTTTGTCACAAAACCCCAAATTGGTATTCGTGAAACGATGATGAGTTATCGCGATATTATTGGTGAAAAAATCCGTGCGGCAGCAATGTCTAAAATTACGCAACGGAGCCGCTTTGCTCGTCCAGAAAAAAAGATCAGTGAACCAGCGTCTCAAGCCAAAGCGCTCTCTCCTTATGTTTGCAATAGCCGTGTGATTGCGGTTGGCGCATCGACTGGAGGCACGGAGGCGATACGTCAATTTCTGGAAATGTTACCTCATGAATGTCCTCCGGTAGTGATTACTCAGCATATGCCTGCGGGTTTTACACGTTCTTTTGCTGATCGCTTGAATAAGCTCTGTGTTTTGACCGTAAAAGAAGCCGAACACAACGAGTTATTACAAAAAGGCCATGCCTATATTGCACCGGGCGATTCGCATATGTTGATTGCTGATAAAGGCAAGGGATTTCAAGTCATTTTACAACAAAGCGAACCTGTTAACCGCCACCGTCCTTCTGTTGATGTGCTGTTCGATTCGGTTGCTCAATGTGTTGGGCGAAAATGTATTGGGATCTTATTGACAGGAATGGGGATGGATGGAGCAAAAGGGCTATTAAATTTACATAAGCAGGGGGCAATTACTTACGCACAAAACGAAAGTAGTTGTGTTGTGTTTGGTATGCCTCGTGCGGCGATTGAAATGGGGGCTGCGGATGAAGTGCAAGATATCCTCAAGATTGCCCCAAGTGTTTTAGCAAGACTTTCTTCTGTCACGGTTTAAACCGAGGCAGGAACTCACAATTGTATTTTGAAGGAGTGGTTATGGCCGCTAAAGATCTTAGTTTTTTGGTTGTCGATGATTTTTCTACAATGCGACGTATCGTCCGTAACTTATTAAAAGAGCTCGGATTTAACAAAATAGAAGAAGCGGAAGACGGTGTTGATGCATTAGAGAAAATCCGTACAGGTAGCATTGATTTTGTCGTGGCTGACTGGAATATGCCAAACATGGATGGCCTTGAGTTGCTTAAAACCATTCGTGGTGATGATGCTTTGAAGCATATCCCCGTATTAATGGTGACAGCCGAAGCGAAAAAAGAAAATATTATTGCTGCAGCGCAAGCGGGTGCGAGTGGTTATGTCGTTAAGCCGTTCACTGCCGCTATCTTAGAAGAAAAACTGAATAAAGTATTTGAAAAAATGGGTCTGCAATAACAGTGCGCGCCAAAGGAGATTTTCATGACTGAACAAGTGGGTATGGAAGGTATTCGCAATGGTAATGATGATTTAAAACAAGTCATTACGCGCATTGGTACGCTAATGAGAACCCTGCGTGAGAGTATGCGCGAATTGGGCCTAGAAAAAAGCGTTCAACAGGCGGTGGCCAGTATTCCAGACGGTAAAGACAGGCTGCGTTATATCGCACAAATGACAGCGCAAGCGGCAGAGAAAACCTTAAATGGCATTGATGTCATCAAACCACTGCAAGTGGACATGAATAAGAATGCGCAGGAGCTGCAGCAACAATGGCAAGAAACCGCTGGAGATACGGTTCCTGCGCAATTGCGTGAGTCAACAGAAGCCTTTTTAGGACAAGTGATCCAAGACAGCGAAACGACTAAAGCAGAGCTGTTGGAGATCATGATGGCGCAAGATTTCCAAGATTTAACAGGGCAAGTCATCAAAAAAATGATGGAAGTAGTTGAAGAAGCAGAGAAACAACTGCTCGCACTGTTAATGGAAAACACGCCACCTGAAATGCGTGCGAAAACGCAAAATGAAGGTCTGCTTAATGGCCCGCAGATCAATAAAGAAGGCGTTAATGTGATGGCATCACAGTCTCAGGTTGATGATTTACTCGATGAACTAGGCTTCTAATTGCCAACATGGTTTTTAATTAAACTACTCTAATTACATAGGGTTAGGGTAGTTTTCTTGTACTTGAGCGACAAGGAGGAAATTGCAATGATAAATAACGATTTAATTTCGACTTTGGTAATGAAAGAACAAGCTGAAACAGTTCAAGAAAATGAAGAGGATAGCGACGAATGTTATTCTGAGTTACACGTGAGGCAAGCGTTAATCAATCAACTAAAAAAAGCGCGTTTAGCCAATAACTTAACCCAGATGCAAATTGCGGAGAAAATGCAAACACAAAAGCAAAACGTGTCGCGCTTGGAAAAAGCGCAGTTCGACCCGAAATTAGGCACATTACTAAAGTACGCAGAAGCGGTGGGAATGCGGATTACATTAGATTTCTCATCTAAATAATAATAGGTATGCCAATTAGTATTGATGTGGGTAATTTAATTGCTAATCATGTTGATAAACCGTGATAATTTGGCTGCCAAGAACTTGCTCAAATTGGTCAACAAAATCATCGCGTATATCCCAATTATGAAAACTGAAACCTAGATTGCCGAATGCCCATTGTGGATAAAACCGCCACTTTGATAGAGGGGCATGAAAATCGCAACAGAAACAAGCGAGATTTTCTGGTTTTCCTTCATACCAGTCGGATACCGCATCACCCCATGCGTGACTCTGTTCGCTTTGTTCATTTGCACACTGTGGGCAGTAAATACCGAGACCATTTCCCCCTGCATGGAATACAGTGCGTTCGGTAACGATAGATAAATAGTTTTTCAAGGTATCTTCAGGTAACTGAGTCGGCACGATTTCATCATTAATTACGTACAAAATGGGTTCTTTGTGAGCGGGGGTAGGACGATAAATCACTTCACCATACTCGATACCTTGAAAATCAGGGTCGATAATACCTTGCTGTTTTAGCCAATTAAGCATACGTGAGGCTTCTTTTGGGGCATCTTCTAAAGTGATATTTGGGGCAACAAGGTGGCAAGTATCCATAATAACCTTTTGTCGTTAAAAGCCATTAATAAGCAGGTCAACTGCGTGTTTAATCGTGTCTCGTTGGTGAGTCAAATCAACGATTTCTTTCCCTAATAATGAATAAGGAACACAAGCCATTTGATGGGTCATTAAAATAAAAACCTGCCCGTTGATAGATAATTGTGGATTTAAGCGTACAGGTAATGGTTTTTTAACAAGCCTACTATCGAATAACGGGATGACTAAGCGAGTATTCAATATATCAATAATATTACTTTGAATATCCAGTAAGTACGGGTATTTAACCGTATCTTCTCGATTTTGATAGAGGCAATATTGCATTAAAAATCCTTGTATTTATCTGAGAGTAATCCATGTTCTTCATTGAGCCTATTTAACTCGTTAAAACCTTCTCTATTTTCATTTTTCCATTTCTGCGCTTCTAGGCGTTTTAATTCAGCCTGCAAGGCACACGTTAGTATTGCAGATAGGTTAAGTTTTGCCTGCCTAGCTTGTTCGTAGAGTTCAGGCGCCACCGTGACACTGACGGTTTTTTTCATTCTTTGAGCCGTGGTATTCATGGGATTTCCTTAATTACACGTGTTCATACACATGTAATTTAGCGTGCTTATTGCTCATATAGGGATTTTATTCTTTATTAATACGAAATATAGGATTATCTTCAGTGGGCGCTCATGTTTGCGAAGCCCTTCGCAAAATTGCCGCCTTATTGCTCAATAGGCAAATAACCCCCTTGAACTGCGTCTATTTTCCACCATTGATTTTTTTACACTCTGTCATGCTATAGCGATAACTCGTATTTTCATTAAATTTTGGAACCGCGGTGTCCGACGAGAGTGATGTAGAAAAAACAGAAGAACCCACACCCCATAAGAAGCAAAAAGCCAAAGATGATGGGCAAATCGTTCGTTCAAAAGAACTTAGCTCGCTAATGATGATGTTAGCAGGCGTGAGCTTGCTATGGCTAAGTGGTGGGCATCTGGCGACACAACTACGGCAAATTGCTCGGCAGGGTTTTATATTTGATAGCCATTACTTGCAAAATACAGGTTTGATGCTCAGTTACTTAGGGCGCGTTGTGAGTGAGGCGTTATTTGCTTTATTACCCGTCATCGGCGGGTTAGCGTTAGTGGGTATTTCTGCGTCATCGTTAGTGGGGGGACTCGTTTTCAATAGCAAGTTGATTAAATTTGATTTGAAAAAGTTAAATCCAATCAAAGGGCTAAAACGTATTTTTTCTATGAATGCGTTATCGGAGTTATTTAAAGCGATTTTGAAATCGTTATTTGTGGGGTTAGGGGCATTTATTTTTCTTTGGCAAAGTTGGCCCTCATTACTGCATTTAGTCATGGAATCACCCGTTACGGCGCTAAGTAATGCATTGCAGAAAGTCATTTTTGCAGGGTATTTAATTGTGTTTTTGCTTATTCCTATGGTGGCTTTTGATGTTTTTTATCAGTTTCGCTCCCATTTGAAAAAATTGCGCATGAGTCGCCAAGAAATCAAAGATGAATTCAAGCAGCAAGAGGGTGACCCTCAAATTAAAGCTAAAATCCGTCAACAGCAGCGTGCGATTGCGCGTAACCGAATGATGGCGGATGTCCCAAGTGCGGATGTTATTGTCACTAACCCGACACACTATGCGGTTGCCCTAAAATATGATGACAAAAAAATGGGGGCACCAAAAGTATTAGCGAAAGGGGCAGGCGTATTGGCTCAGCGCATCAAAGAAATTGGTGAAGAGCACCGAATATTACAGTTAGAAGCACCGCCGCTTGCTCGTGCGCTATATCGCCACGCGGAGATAGGGCAAAGCATTCCTGTTGCATTATATGCAGCGGTTGCAGAAGTTTTAGCATGGGTTTACCAACTGCGTCGTTGGCGCCGTGAAGGTGGGCTCAGGCCAAAAAAACCGAAAAATTTACCAGTGCCACCGACGCTGGACTTTGCTGGAGATAACAATCGCGATGGCTAATTTGGCTTCATTATTAAAATTGCCGAAAAATTTACAGGGAACGCAGTGGCAAATACTGGCCGGGCCGGTTCTTATCTTATTGATTTTGTCGATGATGGTATTGCCATTACCGGCATTTTTATTGGATTTACTGTTTACCTTTAATATTGCGCTTTCCATTATGGTGTTATTAGTGGCGATGTTTACCAAGCGTACGTTGGATTTTGCCGCTTTTCCAACCATATTACTGTTTGCAACTTTACTGCGACTCTCTTTGAATATCGCTTCTACCCGGATCATCCTAATGGAAGGCCATACAGGACCAGATGCTGCCGGGCGAGTCGTCGAAGCATTCGGCCATTTCTTGGTGGGGGGGAATTTTGCAATTGGTATAGTGGTGTTTATTATCCTCGTATTGATTAACTTTATGGTTATCACAAAAGGAGCCGGACGTATTGCTGAAGTGGGTGCACGTTTTGTTCTTGATGGAATGCCAGGCAAGCAAATGGCGATTGATGCGGACCTCAACGCGGGTATCATCAGTGATGATGAAGCCAAAAAGCGTCGCACAGAGGTTACACAAGAAGCTGATTTTTATGGCTCAATGGACGGTGCGAGTAAGTTTGTCCGTGGGGATGCTATTGCGGGGATCATGATTATGGTGATCAACGTAGTGGGTGGGCTGATTGTTGGTGTTGCTCAACACAATATGTCTTTGGGGAATGCGACGAGTACATATACCTTGCTGACTATCGGTGATGGGCTTGTGGCGCAAATACCTGCTTTGATTATATCAACAGCGGCAGGGGTTATTGTCACTCGTGTCGCAACCGATGAAGATGTGGGTGAACAGATGGTCACCCAGCTATTCAATAACCCTCGCGTGATGTGGTTGAGTGCGGGTGTTCTCGGTTTAATCGGTTTGATCCCGGGCATGCCTAACTTTGTCTTTTTACTGTTTACCGCAGCATTGGCTGCCCTTGGTTGGTATTTAGTGCGTAAATCGCAGCAACCGGAAAATGCCATGGGAGATAATAGCCAATCGCAGCATTTCCAAGAAGCCAATAAAGTGGTTGAAGCCACGTGGGATGACGTGCAATTAGAAGATTTATTGGCGATGGAAGTGGGTTATCGGTTGATCCCATTAGTCGATAATGAACAGCAAGGCGAGTTATTAGGGCGATTGCGTGGTTTACGTAAGAAATTTGCTCAAGAAGTGGGGTACTTACCACCAGTGGTGCATATCTGCGATAACTTAGCGCTTTCCCCATGTGAATACCGAATTCTGATTAAGGGTGCGGAAGTTGGACGTGGTGAAGCACAGCCAGGGCGCAGTCTGGCTATTGACCCAGGCAATGCCGCGGGGACGCTACAGGGGGATATCACTAAAGAGCCTGCGTTTGGTTTACCCGCAATCTGGATTGATGATGATTTACGTGAACAAGCACAAATTCAAGGGTATACGGTGGTATCAGCGAGTACTGCGGTAGCAACTCACTTTAATCAAATTTTACTGCAAAACTCCAGCACCTTATTTGGCCGCCAAGAAGCACAGATGCTGTATGACCGTGTGAAAAAAGAGATGCCAAAACTGGCTGATGACTTGATCCCAGATACGATTTCATTAACGATTTTGCACCGTGTACTGCAAAATTTATTAATGGAAGATGTGGTGATCCGCGATATGCGCACCATCATTGAAACCTTGGCTGAAATGGCAGGGGAAAACGGGGAAAATAAAGATACCGATTATTTAACATCTCAAGTGCGCATTGCATTAGGCCGAGCAATCACACAGCAGTGGTTTGGTCATGCAGAAGAAATTCAAGTAATTGGTTTAGAGGCTAGCCTTGAGCAGATCTTACTGCAAGCCGCGAAGAACGGCGGTGGGTTAGAGCCGAATTTGGCACAGTTTATTCAAACTCAAGCGGAGCAAGCCGTGGCACACCAAGAGGCGATGGGGGCACCAACGGTATTATTAGTCAACCATGGTTTGCGTTTGATTTTATCGCGTTTCTTGCGTCGCAGCCTGCCGCAGCTGGTGGTTATGTCGAATTTAGAAATGACGGACCACCGTAAGATAAGAATGACGTCGATGATTAGTGGTAGTTAATTTTATCGGTATTATTTGACATTTAGGTGCAGTACTAAAAAGAGGCAAATCGCCAATATGATGTGGTGATTTGCCTCTTTTTTTATTCCATGGGTTTGCTTAATTAGGATATACTTTTTTCTTGATCATGGTAATTTTTACTATAGTAAAAATTATGGTGGCTATGGATGGCAATTTACAAGACGAAAATGTTCAGAAATAGTGTAAAAAAGATACACTTAAGTGACTTTGAATTGATCAATGCTGCAATGGATATATTTGCAGGGCAATATGAAGCGGACTTAGGCGGCGGGGTGATAAAAAAACGTTTACCTCTGCAAGGTAAAGGAAAAAGCGGCGGTATCAGAACCGTTATTTTTTTCAAGCAAGGTCGTCATTTATTTTTCGCAGATGCTTGGTTGAAGTCTCACTTAAGGTCGAAAAATACCAAGGAAATAGAGGATGACCTCCTTGAATCTTATAAGGATATTGCGAAAGTTCTACTACAGGCGGATGATGCCAAAATAAATATGATGTTAAAAGCAAGTCTGTTGATGGAGGTTAATTGTGACTAATAAACTCAATGAGTTGCTACAGTTTGCTCAAGAAATGGAAGCAATTGGTGCTGCTGATGATACTGCGGCTCGCCGTATCGAAGCGCGGATAAAAGCACAAGAGCTCAAGAAAAAATTCACTAATCCTAAGCCTATGACAGGAGCGGATATTAAACGTATTCGTGAGCAAAATAATATTTCTCAGTCTTCTCTCGCTTTGATATTAAATATGACTAAGGAAAGTGTTTCCAAATGGGAAAGAGGGGAGATTAAACCAAATGGTGCAGCATTAAGGCTACTCACATTGATTGATGAAAAGGTGTTTATTATCTAGTAAATAAAAGGGCGGTTTTTAAGTTTACAAAGGCAATATCCACCTTAAATCGAAATTTTCTTACCTAATGCAGGGCTTTTTGACTCTAAACCATCCGCACCATAAGTGGATTGGTTATTATGTTTTTTCACAAAATTGAGGCGTTGAGCGTTGAGCTCAATATGCAATTGTAGCATTTGGTGATTACGGTAATTCAGCTCTTTTAGCTCAGTTGTTAAGCTTTTAATGGCTTCCCATACACCTGCTAGTGCATCATTGCCTTCATAAGGTGCACTGATCTCAGATTGTGCTTCTAACGCTAGGCGGTTTGTTTCACCATGGCCGATCGCAGCAACTAAAAACCGTTTTTGTTCAGTGGTTTCCTGAAAAGGCGAAGGCGGCACACGGTGATAACCTAGTAATAGCTCTTCATTTTTCATCACTATTTGTAATGATTGCAAATGGGCGAGTTGTTGCTCAAGTAATATCAGTAATTCGTCAGTCATAGTGGTTATTTATTTCATTGATAACATGCATTCATGAGCATCACGCAAAATGCCATCAGCAATTTTTTCAGCATCCATAGTTAGGGTGCCATCTTTGATTGCTTGTTTAATTTGTTCAACTTTAGCACTATTAATATCACTTGCTTGTGGTTGTAATAATTTTTTTTGTAGCTCACTAGGAGCAAAAGAACTTTCTTTAACGACTTCATTAGTGGACACTTTTTTGTCCCGCATCGGGGCTGTCGCATCTTGTGGGTCGCGGTTTGTCACCTGAGTCAACGCAGAAATTGCAGATGTTTGCTCAATAGCCATAATGTGTTTTCCTATTTCCGATTTTTTTCATATGTGAGTTATCGGCTTATATTGATGAATCTTTAGTGTGTATAGTGTTACAAAATATTGCATTACTCGTCATACTTCAAGTTGCAGCGTTGTTAACTGCGCTCAGATAGCCGAATCACATACTTGTGTATGCTCATCGGTCTATCTTCACTTGTCGCCTAGCTGCCACTTGAATTATTTAGAGTAAATACTCGTGATACTCCAAATTTCAGCGTTGTTAACTGCGCTCAGATAGCCGAATCACATACTTGTGTATGCTCATCGGTCTATCTTCACTTGTCGCCTAGCTGCAACTCGAATTATTTAGAGTATATACTCGTGATACTTCAATCTGCAGTGTTGTTGACTGCGCTCAGCTCGCCGGATCACATACTCATGTATGCTCATCGGTCTCTCTTCACTTGTTGCCTAGCTGCCACTTGAATTATTTAGAGTACAAGTGGGGTTGTTTTTATTTTAATGCCACTTGAACACTGCCATTTTCGAGCGCTTCCCCATTCACAACTTGCCCATTTAACAAGCGCACTCGGGTATTTTGGCCGGCAGTGGCGTTGTTAATCGCTCTGCCTTCGTATTTCACTGAAAAATTATCACCATTGGCGAACACAAATACCGTTTGCCCCGCTTTTATTGCCCATGGTTGTCTTGTCATTGATTTTGTGAATGTTTGTCCGGCTGGAATATTGCGCAGGGCGATCGCTCCGCGAAGTGCGATTTTATCGGTGCTTGCGCCTGCTGGTAGCTTATGTAATAAGCCCTTTTTAGTTCCGATATCAACAAACTGTATAGATTCCCCTCTGGTTATATTACGTGTGGCTACGTAATACTGGCCTGTAACATTCACCGTTAGCTGAATAAACTGTTTTTTCTTGCCACATTGTACTGGGAGGGAAACATTACCCATATTGCGTCCACCAATAGGTGGGTTGATTTGAGGGTGCTCACAAGTTGGCCAACGCTCAATTGGGGTTTTAATTTCTATTGAAATGTGCGTTTTCTTGCCATGAATTTGGCGAAAATAATGGTTGATATCTTGGGGTAACGACGCTTCAGAAAGCGCTGGAGTAAGCCCTAACAAACTGATTACCATATATAATGGCATTTTTTTAGCGTAATACATCCCGTTGTATTCCCCCCAACAAACAAACTTTTTCACGATTGCAGTTTACGCAGCTCCGTAATAATGAATGAGCCAAATAGGTCAATTATTTTGCCTTTATCTCGCCATTAGATTTTTTAGTAGGCCGCTAAGATATGCGGGTCGAATTTTAATTTTTACTCACGAACGCTCAAATTCAAGGATCGCGTTATTTCCATTGAGGCCCACTATGATTGATAAATTAAACGCCACGTTTGCTTTCCAGCAACAGGCTTTGTCAATACGCGAAGCAAGGCAGACCGTATTAGCTTCAAACATTGCTAATGCCGACACCCCCGGCTACCAAGCACGTGATATTGACTTTAATCGTCAACTTCAACAAGCCATGGATAAAGGTGTGGTAGGGGGAAAAGGCGTGACGCTCGCTGTTACGTCGAAAGGACATATCGAAGGGCGAGGGGGCAAAGCGCCAAATATTGACCTGAAATATCGTGTTCCTTACCAAACCTCAATGGATGGTAATACGGTAGATATGGATATTGAACGCAGCCAATTCGCAGATAACACCCTGAAATATCAGGCCGACCTTACATTCATCAATAGCCGCGTCAAAAGTATGCTGGCTGTCTTACAGCAAGGGTAATCTTCATGGCTTTACTGAGTATTTTTGATATCTCTGCATCTGCATTGACCGCGCAATCTCAACGCTTGAATGTCAGTGCGAGCAATATGGCAAACGCAGAAAGTATTGCAGGGCCTGATGGTCAACCATATCGTGCAAAACAAGTCGTTTTTCAAATGGCACCACAAGGGCGCCACGAAGTGGGAGGCGTGCGTGTGAGTGAGCTGATAGAAGACCCTACGCCACCCCGTATGGAATATAAGCCCGGTCACCCGTCAGCGAATGAAAAAGGCTATGTGCAAATGCCGAATGTCGACATGGTTGGTGAAATGATCAATACCATTTCAGCCTCCCGTAGCTATCAAGCCAACTTAGAAGTGATGAATACAGCAAAAACCTTGCTGCAAAAGACACTCACAATAGGCCAGTAAGGGAGCGTTTTCATGGGAATTGCAGCCACAATGTACGACTCTTTGGACAATTCGATAGCTGGCCCTGAGCCGGCTGCGAGCAATGTGCCAAAGAAAAGTCAAAGTGACGATATGCGCGACACTTTTTTAAAAATGATTGTCACGCAGATGCAAAACCAAGACCCAACAAAACCAATGGAAAATACGGATCTAACCAGTCAATTGGCACAAATTGCCACGCTTGAAAGCATGAATAAACTCAGCGATAGCGTGAGTGGCATTTCCCAACAAATTGGTTCAGGTCAGTCATTACAAGCCACTCAGCTTGTCGGAAAAGGTGTGCTTATTCCGCGCAATGAAATCATTTTAGCACCACTCAAGAAAGAGAACACAGGCGAAGACAGCAATGTGACTAAGCCATCAAACCCGCTTCCTGACGAGGGCATCAGCCCAAATAGCCCTTCAATGTTTGGGCTTAGTAACAAAGGTGCTATTGCAGGTGAAGAGGGCGGTGAAGAGCCGCAATCTGAATATATTTCCTCGCCGTTTGGGTTCTTTTTACCGAAATTGGCGGACAACGTTGAAATTACTATTCGCGATAAAAACCGAATGGTTGTGCGAACCATTACCTATGATACGGAAGTTAAACCCGATATCTATGATATGGCGTGGGATGGTCGTGATAACAACGGCAACTTGGTCACGGATACAACAGGAAAATATTACTTTGATGTGAAAGCCGTCAGTTCAGGGGCTGAAATCGAAGTGACCAAACTGGGGTATACCCGTGTTAACGGTGTGACCCCAGGCTCTGACGCACCATTACTTGATGTTGGCATTGGGCAAAGTGTCCCGCTGAGCAGCATTTTCAAAGTTTATCCATCTTCTTAATTTACCCCCAATACTCATGGAGAAAATATGTCTTTTTCACAAGCAGTCAGTGGCTTAAATGCAGCCTCAGCGGGGCTTGATTCAATTGGTAATAATATTGCCAACTCCGCAACAAATGGTTTTAAAGGCGCGACGACCTCATTTGCCGATATGTTTGCAGGCTCAGGTGTTGGCTTAGGTGTCAATGTGGCCGCAGTGACCCAAAATTTTAAAGATGGCCCAATCACGCGCACGGATAGAGCGACAGACGTTGCCATCTCAGGTAATGGTTTTTTCCGCGTACAAGACCAAAACGGTGATACTTACTACAGCCGTGATGGTCAATTCTTACGCGATAAAAGCGGTAATTTAGTCAATAACCAAGGGATGGTAGTCACAGGTTACCCCGCGAGTGTTGATGAAAAAGGCAATGTTACCATCCAAAGTGGTGGTGTACCTGAAGGCTTGAATATCCCAACGGATATGATGGATGCGAAAAAATCTGAGTTAGCGAAACTGACGATAAACCTTAATTCTGAAGATAAAGTTAAAGATAAGAAATTTGACATCACAAAGCCTGATGATTCAGCAACGTATAACTTTAGCACCACAATGACCGCTTTCGATAGTCAGGGTAATACCCATGAAATTTCAGTGTACTTTGTTAAAGAGTCAGATAACAAATGGACCGCTTATGCGAAAGACGCTAACGAAACTGAAGCTAAAAAACTGGGTGAACTAGAGTTTGATGGTAATGGTAAGTTAAAAGACGCAGATAAAGCCACATTTGCTTTCGCGTATAACGGGTTAAATGGCGCTGATAATGGAATATTAAACGTTGATTTAAGTAAGACTCGCCAACAAAAAGTCAGCGAGTCTTCCGTTAGTGCGATTGATGTTAATGGCTATCCTGCTGGTGAATACACCACCTTTAAAATCGAAGATAACGGTTTGATTACCGCTAACTATTCTAACCAACAAAAACGTGTGGTTGGTCAAGTGGCATTATCCGCTTTCGCAAACCCAAATGGTCTGGTCTCCCAAGGTGGTAACGTTTGGGCCTCTTCTAATGCGTCAGGTAACCCGATGGACGGCGTTCCGGGTGTCGGCCAGTTTGGTAAATTAACCAGCGGTGCGTTGGAGTCTTCTAACGTGGATATGAGCCAAGAGTTAATTAGCATGATTGTGATGCAGCGTAATTACCAATCAAACGCGCAAACCATCAAGACACAAGATCAGATGTTACAGACGCTGGTTAACTTACGATAAAACAAGAGGGTGGCCATGGATCACGTCATTTATACCGCGATGGGAGGAGCGCGTCATGCGCTGGAAAACCAAGCGATTGTTTCAAATAACATTGCCAATGTGTCAACCGCAGGCTTTAAAGCGCAATTGTCCGCAATGCGTGCCGTACCGATAAATGGTGACAGCGAGCCAACCAGAACACTGGTGGTGGCTTCTACTCCCGGTGCTGATATGAGCCAAGGGCCGCTCAATTATACGGGTAAACAAACTGATGTTGCGTTGAATGATAAGCACTTTTTGGCTGTTGAGTTAGCAGATGGCACAGAAGCTTATACCCGTAACGGTAATATTCAAGTGTCTAGTGAAGGTGAACTTGTCATTGGCGAACGTCGCTTACAAGGTGATGGTGGGCCAATTAACGTTCCGCCAAATGCAGAATTAACCATTGGTGCAGACGGGACAGTTACCGCGCTTTTAGCCACTGACCCGCCAACGATGTTAGGGCAAATCGGGCGCTTGAAAGTGGTTGAAGCGCAGCCGCAAGACTTGATCCGTGGCGAAGACGGCTTGTTTCATTTATCACCACAAGGGCAAGCGGCAAATGGCAATGTTTTGCCACAAAGTGAACGCGGAATTGTCACTGCGGGGGTGATTGAAGGCAGTAATGTCAATGCGGCAGAAGCTATGGTTTCGATGATTGCTAATGCAAGGCACTTTGAAATGCAAATGAAAGTTGTCCGCAGTGCTGATGAAAATGCACAACGGGCGAACCAACTGCTCGCTGTTAGCTAAATACAGTAAGGAATTATTATGATCCGCTCATTATGGATTGCTAAAACAGGGCTTGATGCCCAACAAACTAACCTTGATGTTATTTCGAATAACTTAGCCAACGTTAGTACCAATGGCTTCAAGCGCCAACGCGCTGTTTTTGAAGATTTAATGTACCAAAACATTCGCCAGCCGGGTGCTATGAGCTCTGAACAAACGTCGTTACCATCGGGTTTGCAAATGGGAACGGGGTCACGCCCTGTTGCCACTATGCGTATTCACGCCCAAGGTGCATTAAATAAAACTGGAACAACGACAGATATCGCGATTAAAGGCCAAGGTTTTATCCATGTGCAAATGCCAGATGGTACAGATGCCTATACGCGAGATGGGGCATTACAACGTAATCAAGATGGCCAATTAGTGACATCCAGTGGCTACCAAATTGTCCCAGCGATTATGATCCCCGATAACGCTAACAGTTTGACGATTGCGCGAGATGGTACCGTGACCATCACCGTCTATGGCGATAACCAACCACAGCAAATTGGCCAAATTACATTAACCACCTTTATTAATGACGCCGGTTTGGAAAGTATGGGGGAAAATCTGTATATGGAAACCGCCAGTTCGGGCGCACCAAATGAAAGTGCACCGGGTACCAATGGCGCAGGTTTACTTTATCAACACATGTTAGAAACCTCTAACGTCAATGTGGCAGAAGAGTTGGTCAACATGATCCAAACTCAACGTGCTTATGAAATCAACAGTAAGGCGGTATCCGCTTCTGACCAAATGTTACAGCGATTAACGCAATTGTAATGGGTGAAAATACGTAGAAACAACTCATTGCGATAGTGATGAGTTATTAATGAGAGGGACCTCTTCGTGATGATAAAACGTACACAGCAGCAAAAGAGTAACATGATGATTGAAAGCGGCACGATTTCTCAACAGCAAAAAGCAGCGTTGCTAACACGTTTCATAACACCTAAACAGGCAGGGTTACTTGCCATTTTGGTCTTAGTTACCAGCGGTTGTGCACAAATCAAATCGCGTCCATTAGTGGACACCCAAACCACGGCAATCCCAACAGCACCGACAGCACCTGCACCGAATGGCTCGATATTTCAAAGCGCTCAACCCGCTTACTATGGTTATCAACCATTGTTTGAAGACAGGCGCCCTCGTAATGTTGGCGATATTTTGACCATTAACTTGCAAGAAAACGTGAGTGCGAGCAAAAACTCCTCAGCGAATGCCAATCGTAGTGGGAAAACAGGTTTCTTAGCTGCGATCTTACCGGGTTTTATGCAAGGGTGGATTGGCGGTAAAAACACAGAATTAGATATTAAAGGTAACAGTGACTTTAGCGGCAAAGGCGGTGCCAATGCCAACAACACTTTTAAAGGCACCATCACTGTCACTGTAGACCAATTATTGGCGAACGGTAACTTACATGTGGTTGGTGAGAAACGTATTGCGATAAACCAGGGAACGGAGTCGATTCGTTTCTCAGGAGTGGTTAACCCGCGCACTATCGGCTCAGACAATCATGTGAGCTCGACACAAGTCGCTGATGCACGCATTGAATATGTGGGTGACGGCTATATTAACGAATCGCAAAACATGGGATGGCTACAACGCTTTTTCTTAAATGTTTCGCCTTATTAATTAAACATTAGCGAGAAAACAGCCGAGATAATTTAATGAAAAACAACGTATTAATTTTGCTATCACTATTTTTTTGCTTCGCTTTTTCAGCACACAGTGAGCGTATTAAAGATTTAACTACCGTTCAAGGCGTGCGAGATAACGCGTTGATTGGCTATGGTTTAGTTGTGGGTCTTGATGGGACAGGTGACCAAACCATGCAAACGCCGTTTACGACCCAAAGCTTGAATAACATGCTGTCGCAAATGGGCATCACGGTGCCACCGGGTACCAATATGCAATTGAAAAATGTAGCTGCGGTCATGGTCACCGCCAAATTACCTCCTTTTGCACGTACAGGGCAATCCGTGGATATTGTCGTTTCCTCAATGGGTAACGCGAAAAGCTTACGTGGCGGTACGTTGTTGATGACTCCCTTAAAAGGGGTTGATGGGCAAATTTATGCGATGGCTCAGGGTAACATCTTAGTGGGTGGTGCGGGTGCCAGTGGCGGCGGCAGTAGTATTAAGGTCAATCAACTCAATGGCGGTCGTATTACCGGTGGAGCAACTATCGAACGTGAGTTGCCGAGCAGTTTCGGGCAAAGTGGTGCGATTAACCTGCAATTAAACGAAGATAGCTTCACATTGGCACAAGATATTGCGGATGCAATTAACCGAATGGGCGGTATGGGAACCGCGTCTGCGTTAGATTCTCGGACAGTGCAATTACTGGTTCCTGCCAATAATCGCGACCAAGTGCGCTTTTTAGCACGAGTGCAAGAACTGAATGTGCGTGCGCCAGTGGCTGAAGCGAAAGTGATCCTCAATTCACGCACCGGCTCTGTGGTGATTAACCGCAGTGTCACACTAGATAGCTGTGCTGTTGCACACGGTAGTTTAGCGGTCACGGTAGAAAGGCAAACTCAAGTGAGCCAGCCGGACACCCCATTTGCGGGTGGGCAAACCGTGGTGACACGAAACACCAGTGTCGGAGTACAAGATAGGGGCGGAGCATTGCAAAAAGTCAACGCCAGTGTGCAATTAAACCAAGTCATTCAAGCGCTGAATACACTCGGTGCAACGCCAAACGACTTGATGTCGATACTGCAAGCGATGGAAAGTGCAGGCTGTTTACGTGCGAAACTGGAGATCATCTAATGAGTGACATGCAGCTATTGCAAGGTGCCGCATTTGATTTACAGTCACTGGGGCAGTTAAAAGGTGAACTGAATAAAAATTCGGAGCAAGGGCTGCGCCACGTCACGCAGCAACTTGAGGCAACATTCGTTCAATTGATGCTAAAAAGTATGCGTGACGCACTTCCGCAAGATGGTTTATTTTCCAGCGACCAAACGCGCATGCTTACCAGTATGTATGACCAGCAAATCGCCCAAGATCTGTCGCAAAAAGGCTTAGGTTTTGGGGAAATGATGTACCAGCAGCTTACGCGAGACCAGCACTCCTCGAGTGAGCCAGCATCCAGCGGCCTTCTGCCTTTAGATGAGAAAACAGCGCAATCATTACCGCCATTTAATATGGAACAAATGATGCGCCACTTTGCACCAATGGGCGATGCTCTATCGGCGCCATTCCAAAAAATCAAAGCCTTATCACTTAATAGCAGTAATTTTATTAGCCGCTTAATTGAACCCGCAAAAGCGGCAAGCCAAAACAGTGGTATTTCACATTTTCTGGTATTGGCACAAGCGGCATTAGAAAGTGGTTGGGGGCAGCGCGAAATTCTGAAATCAGATGGAAAAACCAGCCATAACCTATTTGGGATAAAAGCGGGAAAAAACTGGGAAGGGCCTGTCACGAATATTATGACAACAGAAGTGATTAACGGCAAAACCATCAAAATGCGTGATGATTTCCGCGTTTATGGCTCTTATGAAGAGGCGATTGCCGATTATATCAACCTATTGACCGAAAACCCGCGTTATAAAGATGTCAAAAAAGCACCGACACCAGAGATTGCCGCACGCCGTTTACATCAAGCTGGATATGCCACAGACCCCGGTTACTCGGACAAGCTTATCACTTTGATTAATCAAATACGCGGCCATCAACCGACAAGTAGCCTCTCGACTTCAAGGGTGGTTCAGGCATATACCATAGACTTAAACGATATTTTCTAAAAATACGGAATTATTGCGAGTTTGGGCTAAATAATTACGCTGAATTTCCGATAACCAAATATGCTCTAAATACTTTGTGTTGCTATCGCTTTTATTGTGTCAGCCAATGGCGGCGATAAGCATCCAGAACAGGAAAAGCTTATGCTGAACAATGTAATGAATAATGCGCTCAGTGGTGTGAACGCTGCACAAGGCGGGTTAAGTGTGATTTCCAACAACTTAGCCAACGCAGGTGTGGGTTACTATCATCGCCAAAGTGCTGTTTTCGGGGAGAATCCCGGTACGATGACACCTAATGGCTATTTTGGTAACGGCACTTATTTCAGCCATGTTCGCCGTGAGTTTGATGAATTTGTCAATGCGCAGTACAGCCAATCTCGCGCGCGTAGCGGCGACTATGAGGCGTACGTTAAGAACTGTAATAAAGTTGATGATTTGCTTACTAATGATATCGAAGATATCTCGAGTAATATTGGCAGCTTTTTTACTGCGTTAGACGCGGCCAGCAGTGATGCCAGTGACAAGACGTTGATTGACGTTTTTTTAGGCAACTCAAATGCATTATTGAGCCAGTTTAAAGAAGCAGATCGTCGTCTGCAGGAAATGGAACGCGATACGAATCATCAGATAGAAAATAAAGTCAAAGATATCAATATCTACGCTGAAAAAATTGCCGGTTTAAACCAGCAAATTTCGCGGATCCGTTCAGTAAGTGGCTCAGAGCCAAACGATTTATTAGATGTGCGTGACCGTTTAGTCAATGAAGTTAACTCATTGGTTGGTGTGAAGGTTATTGAGCAAAACGGAAACTATAACGTGACGTTTGCCAATGGCTTGCCGTTAGTCACTGGTGAGAAAGCGAATCGCCTGGAAGCGGTTCCGTCTTCTAAAGATGATAGCCGTTTTAGTATAGGTTTTGTGGGGGCGAATGGCCAAGCGCGTGAAATCCCTGATGAATCATTCCGTGGTGGGGAGCTCAGTGGTATCTTGCGTTCTCGTCAAGAAGTCATGGACCCTGCTTATCAAAAACTCAATAAGTTAGCATTGGTTTTCGCGACTAAATTCAATGAAGTTCATAGCAAAGGTTATGATGCCAACGGTAACACTGGTAAAGACTTCTTTGAAATGGGTAAAGGCAGCATTGTTAGTAACACCCATAATAGTGGCAAAGCAGATTTTGATCTCAGTTATAGCGATGTGTCTAAAGTTACAGGCAATAACTACGAAATGCGTTTTGACGGCAATGAATGGAATGTCACACGTTTACCCGAAGGCATTAAAGTTCCTGTAGATTCCAATACTGCGGGTACACTGAAATTTGATGGTTTAGAAATCAAAATCAGCAATAGCACGGGTATGTCAAAAGGCGACTCATTTCTGGTGAAGCCAGTGAGTGGTGTGATCAACGGTATGCAGGTCTTGGTTAGCAATGCATCCGATTTCGCAGCTGCTGGAAGTAAAGACAGCGGCCCAGGTGATAATGAAAACATTAAGCAACTGGTTAAACTACAAGACGAAAAACTCATTGATGGTAGCTCCACGTTTTCTGATTTCTATGCAACGTTAGTTAATGATGTGGGCAGCAAAACCAAGCAAGCGCAAATTGATTCTGAAACACAGAACAAAATGACAGAAAGCTTCTATGAACAAGAGCAAGCTATTTCTGGCGTGAATATGAATGAAGAAAGTATTCAGATGCAGAAAATCCAACAGTTTTTCAATGCCAATGCGCAAGTGCTAAAAACGGTGGATGATTTATTTAACGCATTGATGCGTGCATTCTAAATATTAGCGATAGAATAAGGATTTAGCGATGCGTTTAAGTACCAATATGATTTATCACCAACGCTTGCAAGACATGAACAGCGCTCAAGCGCGTTGGATGGATGCAGGAAGCCAATTAGCGTCTGGTAAACGTGTAAGCAAGCCTTCTGATGACCCGCAAGCGTCTTCGCAAGCGGTACGGATTAACCAGTCAGAAAACCGTAATCAACAGTATGTTGCCAGTCGTGGATTTGCTAAAACAGGAATGACGTTGCAGATGAGCATTTTGACTCAGATGACAGATGTGACGACACAAATCGATACCACGATTATTCAGGCATCAAACCAAGGTAGTTTAAGCGATAAAGACCGTAATACCTTGGCAGAGCAACTCACGGGGCTGAAAGAGCAGTTAGTGGCGTTGGGTAATTCGACTGATGGCAATGGCCGATATATTTTCGCGGGTTTTAAATCAGATAAACCACCATTTGAAATCGATGCTAACGGTGATGTGTTGTATCACGGTGGCGACAAAGCGATTATGCAGAATGTGGCGAGTGACCGTGAGATGACAACTTATTTCACCGGTGCGCAAGTGTTTGATACGGACAGTAATGGGGTTGTCAATATTTTCAAAGCGCTGAATACGGGTATTGAGTCACTGAAAAAACCACTGCAAGGCGCACCTCAAGCAGATTTAGACCAAGCGCAATCTGAGTTAGGTGAAGCGAACCGTGCCATTAAATCCGCATTAGATCAAATTTCCAATATTGAAGCTAAGCAAGGCTTACAATTACAAGAAATTGATAAATTGAATTTTTTAGCTGACACGCGCTCAATTCAAAACGCAGCCCGTAAAAGTGAGTTGTTAGAAACTAACTGGACTGGCACCACCACAGATTATTATAAAGAAAAAGCGATGTTTGAAGCTTCACAAAGTATTTTTAAAGACTTAAATAGCATGTCACTTTTCGGTAGCCGTTAATTATTTAATATTATTTTTACTCACCGCGCTTTGGAGCGATCCAAGCGCGGTTTTTTTGTTTGGTTTTTTTAGTCACTACTTCAAAGTTTGAGTTCACTATTTGTGTTTTTCATATTGCATAAATTTGCGTTTGTTTTACCCTAATTTGACCTTTGATTTTTGCTCTTTAAAAATTCATTCACTAAACAATAAGTTACAACCAGTACTGAAAATAAAGCTATTTTTCATTTTTTAAAGTTAGCACGTTGTTTTTATTTGTTTTAATCTACAAAAGTTATAGTTCACTGCCACACAGGCAGCTTAGAAATGCATTATCTGCATGGCACGGCTCTCGCATTCGTTCACTGCCACACAGGCAGCTTAGAAACCGCGTTAATTGGTCAATACAGCGCCACAAAAGTTCACTGCCACACAGGCAGCTTAGAAAGCCAAATTCGCATGAAAAAAGACATTTTCGGGTTCACTGCCACACAGGCAGCTTAGAAAACCATTTATCAAGTAATTCTTTCAGTCTTACCGTTCACTGCCATACAGGCAGCTTAGAAATTGACTGGCGGTGGTTTCGTTCGCTCTAAATCGTTCACTGCCATACAGGCAGCTTAGAAAGTCAGATGTAGATACCATCTCTAGAAGCGAACTCAAAATTAATGAAGGTTAATTTTGGCTGATATCTTATTTGATTTTTTATACCCCCCAAACAGATTTGAATCAGCTTTTGCGTTGTAGTCCATAATGCTGCTCGAGTCTCAGATTTAAAAAATTCTATTGGTATTGTTCATTGTATTGACTGTATTTTGGCATAAAAAGCGCGGTAGTAATTGGTTGTCCAACTATTGGGGGGCACTTCGCTTTTAAATTTTCCTTAGGGTTTTCTTTTTGTAACAAAGCTAAACTAGATATCTAATTTCACTTGAACATCAATATGTATTTTGAAATAGATGATAAGCCACCATAACGGTAGCTTTTTGCTGTTAGATGACTTTACTATTTGATAGTATGAATTCCCTAATGTTTCACAATGGTTAAGTAGTAGCCTATGATTTTTTAAGTACTGATAGAAAAGTGAAAGAGTTAGGCATGCAACTTGAAAGTCGTAGCCAGTATCGATTTAGTCATAGCCATTAGCGTGTAAGCACCATATTTTCTAGGCTATAATTAATTAAGTATAGCAGTTTAAACCTCACATATGTAGGTATACAAATGATTGTTTTTATTATCAATCTGAAAGAAAGTTCTGAACGTCGAATGAAAATACAAATTCAGCTCGATAAAACTAAATTGAAATATGAATTTATCAATGCGATAAACGGGAAAGATCTATCAGACACTGAGCTTAAAGAGATTACTTATGACTATCCAAATTGTATGCTTTCAAAAGGTGAAATTGGATGTGTTTTAAGCCATTTGTCAATTTATAAAAAAATGGCAGATGAAAACATTGAGCAGGCATTAGTACTAGAAGATGATGCCACACTACCTCATAACATCGAATATGTAGTATCTAAAATAAAAAAAATAGATAAATTAACTAAGCCAAACATTTATTTATTATCATGCGTTGATAGCTACATAAAAAATCAAAAACTAGATAACAATATTTTCAAAGTTTATCAAGCTATTCGCTCTCATGCATACATTATCAACAAAAAAGCAGCTAAAAGACTCATATCATTCCAAACCCCAATTAAGTACGAAGCTGATATGTGGTGGTATTTTAGATATTTCAACTGTGCTAATATATATTGTTTTATACCGTCAGTCATACCTTATGATGATGAAACTAAAAGTATTTCTTTAATTGAGCAAGAGCGCCTACCATTAATAGAATCGAGAGAAAAATACAGAAGTCGACTTCGGAAAAAAATAAGAAATTATCAATATTATAGATTGAAAGATCTATTTTTAAAGAAAGTACTTCTAAAAATTGAATATTGTAAAAAATAACACTGGACGGGGCCTATAAACATAAAAACGCACAAGTTAGAATACTGATAGGGATGTAGAACGGGTCTACTTATTTCTTGATATTGCAGAGTACATGTACGTAAGACTTGGAGAACATTAAGAAAAATGGGGGGTAATGATCTTGTGTCAGTAAAAAAACTTGATATGATAATAAGCCGATTGTTACAACGGCTCTATTTTATGGGGTTAATTAGCAGTATTAATTTAAATCTTTACGCATAGCATTAATTAAGCGATTAACATCAAATTTACTCATAGGATCACCTATCGCAAGACCAAGATTATCACTAGTCGTTAGTTGAATTGCATTCGGGCTATTAGCACCAAAAATAATATTACAATTCTGATTTAAAACATTACGTTTATTATTATAGACACAATATTGTTTTATATTAAAAGCACTTGCTAAGTGAACAATCGCGGTATCTACAGAAACAACCACATCAGCATTTTCAACTAGTGCGAAAGAGTTTCCTGCATCACTATATGGATTTAACACCACATTTTCTAATGATTCACAGTTAATATTATGACCTAAATTAAAAACAACTGTTTTATAATCGTTTAGAGAGTTTAGATACTCGATTATTTCATTTATTTGTTGCATTGAAAAAGAACGTTCACTTTGTGATGCATAAGGATTAAGTATGATTAGTTTTTTATTTTCTTTTATTGAATTTGCATAGTCATGAGCAGACGAAAATTTGACACTATCAAAAGATAATTTGTATTGATAATTTTTAGTATCTAGCTTTAAATAGTCTAGAACCTTTCTCATTCGGTCAGTCAAATGAGACCCACCGTCACTGTGTAGATTTATATCGTATATACTTGCTTTAGGCTGATCGAAACCAATTGATTTTGCAGGGTTTAATAGAAATAAGGTTTTTAACCTATGGCGTATAGAATGGTCAAAATCAAAAATATCAATAACTAGATCAATATTAACTTTTTTTAATTCACTCACTAGTTCAGGTATTTTCTTTTTATCAAAAGAATAAAAACCATCATTCCCGATAATATCAGAAAATAAAAAACTTAATCCTTCTGGAGCAATAACGTATACTTTTTTACCACTAGACCTAATTTTTTCAATTAGACCTGATGTAATAATAGCATCTCCTATAGCCTTTGCGTGCATGAAAATGCATACGTTATTGCAATCATTTACATCAATGTTTTGTTTTTTATAAAAAAGCTTCATAAACCATAGGTTCAGTTTAAACTTGATTTTTTTTGTTTTTTCATTTCTATATCTATTTATCTTTCTTAATATATTCATCTTCTAATTTTCACACTTAAATTTTATAAGTAAGAGCATAGCTATTATAATAATTATGATTGTAAGTTATTCAACTTAAATATTACTGATAAATGATTTAAGACCACATTCCCATACTGTCGTAGTACATCAGCATCAAAATATATATTAATTATTCTTACTCGACATTGACTAACCCTATACCACAGCATCAATATGATATAAGCGTTGGTTACAGCGAAAGCCGCCCTTGAGCCTGAATTTTCTGTCTTCCCTGAATAGATGTGTGTAGTTGTCGAGGTCACTGCCATAAACCGCATAAAAAAGTTATCAAAGAGGTATTTTTTACTCACCATTTTGTGAAACTCTTCGCAAATTGGACTTTAGTCATGGGTTAAGACTTGTTTCGTAAGTTAAAGCTTATTCTAATAGGATTAATTGATTCAAAAATCTTATTATTTAAGGACGAAATTTAGCGTTTATGGATGATTTCTCGCCGAGTGACTTAAAAACTATTTTGCATTCAAAACGTGCCAATATGTATTACTTGGAACATTGCCGAGTGATGCAAAAAGACGGCCGAGTGCTCTATTTTACCGAAGCCAAAAACGAAAACCTCTATTTCAATATCCCGATTGCGAATACCACAGTTTTATTACTGGGAACAGGAACCTCCGTCACTCAGGCGGCGATGCGAATGCTATCCCAAGCAGGGGTACTCGTTGGCTTCTGTGGTGGTGGGGGAACGCTACTGTATATGTCCACCGAAGTTGAATGGCTAACGCCACAAGGGGAGTATCGGCCAACGGAATATCTACAAGGCTGGCTATCCTTTTGGTTTGATGATGAAAAACGTTTAGCGGTGGCTAAGATATTACAGCGGTCACGCATCAAGTACTTACAACAAGTATGGCAAAGCTCACGTGAGCTACAAAATGAAGGTTTTACCTATAACGACAGCACTATCCAATCCGCATTAAACATCTTTCACCAACGCACTGACGCAGCCCAAGATACACAAGAATTATTACTCACCGAAGCCCAACTGACTAAAACCTTATATAAGTATGCAGCGAATAATACGGGGCAAAAGAATTTTACGCGTCAGCACCAAGCCACCGACAAGGCTAATGACTTTTTAAATCATGGTAATTATTTGGCTTATGGATTGGCGGCGAGTTGCCTTTGGGTATTAGGTATTCCTCATGGCTTTGCGGTAATGCACGGTAAAACTCGTCATGGGGCTTTAGTCTTTGATATTGCTGATTTAATTAAAGATGCCATTGTTTTGCCGTGGGCATTTATTTGCGGTAAAGAAGGGGCGAGTGAGCAAGAGTTTCGCCAGCAAATTTTGCAATCCTTTGTTGACCATCAATCCCTTGATTTTATGTTCGATACCGTCAAGTCACTGGCTTTACTAGCAACAAAAAATCCACAACAGGTGACGTCCCTATGATGGTTACCTTTGTTTCTCAATGTGAAAAGCATGCATTAAAACGAACTCGGCGAGTGTTAGATGCATTTGCTAACCGACTTGGTGATAACACATGGCAAACCTTGATCACGCAAGAGGGTTTGCAAATGGTTCAAAAATTGTTGCGTCGTAGTGCCAGCCGTAATACGGCGGTAAGCTGCCATTGGATCCGCTCCCGTTCGCGCAGCCAGTTACTTTGGGTGGTTGGAAACAAAAATAAATTTAACTCGCAGGGGTATGTTCCGGTTAATCGAACAGAAAAATCCTTATTGGCTAGTGAACGTGAAAATAATTGGAAATATCTGTCGTTAATCAATGCATTAACGCGTTTAGCTGCCTTGCTTCATGACTGGGGAAAAGCCTCTCAGTTATTTCAAGACAAATTAAACCCGCACAGTAAAAACCATTTTAAAGGGGATCCGCTACGTCATGAATGGGTTTCTTCATTATTATTCAGTGCATTGGTAAAAAGCCAAGGTGATCCGCAACAAGACGAAAGCTGGCTTGATGCACTAGTTAATTCCTCATGGCATGAGCTGCAATTACAAACGTGGGTAAAGGAAAATAATCATTGTGAAACACCATTCAGCCAATTACCTGATGCGGCCTCGTTATTGGTGTGGTTGATTGTTTCTCATCACAGATTACCATTCTTAGGGAATGATAAAGAGCGCTTATCCTATGCAGATAAAAGCAGTGACTCGCTAGCGAAACTATTAGAAACGTTGGATAAACATTGGGGTTATCAAAATTATTATGATGAGGCTGAATATTCACAGCGTATTCATCAATGTTTTGAATTCCCATATGGCTTATTGAGCGAGTCAAAAGTATGGCAACAAGCACTCAGTCAGGCGGCAGAACACCTTAAGCATCAACTTCCTCTGTTAAACGAAGCGTTAGATAATGGCTGCTGGCGGTTGGTTGCGGAACAGGCGCGCTTATGTTTGATGTTAGGGGATCATAATTATTCATCAAAAGAGGCGGACTCAGCATGGCAGTCAGATATTCCATTATATGCCAATACCCAACGTTTGCATGGGCACACTGAATATAAGCAACGACTCGATGAACACTTAGTGAATGTGGCTAATATTGCGGCTAACGTCACGGAATACTTACCATTCTTCGCAACAGAGCCACCTGTCGCAAGTGACATCAACGAACTTAAACACGATAAACATGCCACAGGGAAATTTAGCTGGCAGGAAGATGCAGTTAACGCCATTGACCAATATCGAGAAGAACAACAAGATAAAACGCAAGGGTATTTTGTCATTAACATGGCGAGTACCGGCTGTGGTAAGACAATCGCTAATGCCAAAATTATGCAGGCGCTTGCGGAAGATAAACAAAGTTTACGGTTTATTTTAGCGTTAGGGCTGCGAACACTGACCCTACAAACAGGGGATGAATATCGAGACCGATTAGGCGTCGAAGATGATAACCTTGCTGTGCTGATTGGTTCAAAAGCGGTATTAGAACTCCATCAAGAACAACAAAATAACATTGAAGAACAGCCTCTGTCAGTGGAGTCAGGCTCTGAGTCCCAAGAAAGCCTTTTTGATGATGAAAGGTTAGAACTAAACTGGCAAGGCAGTTTACCGGAAGAAGAGCTCTCTACGGTATTAACAAGGTCAAAAGACAGAGCGTTGCTGTACGCGCCGATCTTAGCCTGCACCATAGACCATATAATGGGTGCCACAGAAACCACTCGAGGTGGGCGTTATATCCTCCCTTACCTGCGGTTAATGTCATCTGACTTAGTGATTGATGAGATTGATGATTTTACGGGGGATGACTCGAAAGCGATTGGGCGTTTAGTCTATCTAGCTGGGGCCTTGGGTCGTAAGGTGATGATTTCATCTGCTACTATTCCCCCAACATTAGCACTTTTCTATTTTAAGGCTTACCAATTAGGTTGGCGAATACATGCACTTAGCCAACAAAAATCACTGCAAGTGGGGTGCGTATGGGTGGATGAGGGGCAATATGACGGGAAGAAAGATAAATGTTTGCGTTCATGCCAAATTGCAACCATCACGGCTGTAGATGATGACATTACTCTTAATCATTACCGTCAATACCACCATACTTTTATTGAAAAACGCATTAAAGTGCTGCAATCACAGGCAGCGCGTCGCAGAGCGTTTATTGTGCCGATGCAAAAAGAACAAGGCCCTGATCGACAAACGCAATATTTTTCTCATATTCAGCAGGGGATCTTAGGCCTGCACCAAATGCATTTCTGCACTGAAAAGCAAACCCAACTGCAAGTCTCCTTTGGTGTTGTACGTGTTGCCAATATCCCCGTTTGCGTTGCATTAACCCATTATTTATTAGCGAGCGAATGGCCGGAAGGAGTAGAAATTCGCACGATGGCTTACCATAGTCAGCAAGTGCTGCTGCTACGTCATGAACAAGAAAAACACCTTGATGCGGTATTGAAGCGCAAAGAAAAAATAGGGGAGCCCCCGGAGGCTTTCCAAAACCCCGTCATTCGTCAACATATCGACCATGTTCATCAGCAAGGTAACGCGAAACAGCTTATTTTTATTTTAGTAGCAACGCCTGTTGAGGAAGTCGGCCGCGACCACGACTTTGATTGGGCTGTAATTGAACCATCTTCTTATCGCTCTATTATCCAAATGGCTGGGCGAGTGCGTCGGCACCGAGAGGGGGAAATTAGCAGTCCCAATATTGCCTTGTTGCAATATAACTGGAAAGGCTTTATTGAAGAAAAACCGCAAGATGTTTTTTATAAACCGGGCTATGAAAATGGCAATCTAAACCTACGGCTATCCACCCATGACCTGTGTGAGCTGGTGGATGAGCCGCAATTGCAAAATTCTGTCGATGCAATTCCTCGAATTCAACAAATCCCGAATTGGAAAAGCCAGCAAAAAAACAGTTTGGCTTGTTTAGAGCATGCATCAATCGAGCGATTGATGGGCGATATTACCGATCTTAAACCCAAAACAACAACGCATTCACGCCTGCTTTCTCAATCAATAGAAACTCCGTTAAATACACCTAACACGCTTTGGGGATATACCTGTGGGGTTTGGGGGCTAACAGCTCTTTCTCAGCAGTTTTTTTCATTTAGAAAAAGTGAACCAACAATGTGTTTATCGTTGATTTTATCGGCAAAAAATAACCCGTATTTTTGTGAATATGATAAAGACAGTGGTTGGGTAAAAGTTGATGGTAAATATGGGATAGGTTTTCAGCCACTGGCCGAGTCACTAAAACAGAGATTATGGCTAGTACGTGATTATCAGCAATCCTTAGAAAGTCGTGAAAATGAATACCAGTCAGCGGAACAACTTTCTCGACGTTATGGCGAAATCAGTTTCTCACCACGCGAAAAAAGTGGAGTTCATTTTTATTATAACGACCAAATGGGACTCAGCACACTTAATGTTTCCGAGTAAAAAATTCAGTCACAAGGACCATTTACTATGTTAGATCCAGCAATAGAGGTCTTTTTTGCGGAGCGCAAAGAGGGATGGCTTAAAAAAAATGTAAAGGCGTCGATGAGTGATAATGAACTTCTGCAATTGCAGCAGGAATGTGATGCGGCTTTTTCATTGTCACAGTGGTTGCCGAATGCGGCAAAGCGGGCAGGGCAAATATCGTTATCCACTCACCCTTGCACCTTTAGCCACCCAAGTTCTCGAAAGAACAAAAATGGTTATGTCACTGCAATACTGGCCAGTTCTGCTCAGGCAAATGACGGTTTTTTGCGAACAGGGAATGTTGTTGTTGAGACGGACGCGTTAGGTAATGCAGCAGCGCTTGACGTGTATAAATTCCTTACCCTTGAGTTGCAAGATAACAAAACATTATTGGCGCATATTGAGGATGAAACGTCATTAGCAAAAGACCTGCTTAAACAAGGCGATGAAAACTATCAAGTCCTGCGGGACGGTTTTCTGGCTATGGTTGTGTCAGATGATACGGTAGCGACGAGTTCAAAAATCAAACAAGTTTATTTTCCTGTTTGGCTAGAGGGTAGCGAATATCACTTATTATCACCATTAACCCCATCAGGCTTAGTTTTCGAACTGCGTAAACGCATTGATGCTATTCGATTTTCTGAACAGACTAAAGCACTGCGAGACTTAAAACGTAAAGGGGAATTTAGCGACATTGGCTATCAAGAAATTTATGGTCTTACAACCATTGGTTACGGGGGAACTAAGCCACAAAATATTTCCGTGCTCAATAATCAAAATGCAGGTAAAGCGCATTTGTTACCCTCACTTCCGCCTAAAATAGCGCAACGAAAGCTACGTCTACCTACCCATGATTTCTTTTCAAATACGTTAAGTCCTTGGCAAGTAAAAGAAAGCTTAGAGGCATTTCATGGCTTGATTTCACTACCCAAAGAGCTGCGTGGCAGCCGTTTTATTGAATATCGAGATAGACGAATTCAAGAATATCTCGATTACGTTATGTTAACCATGTGGGAAGTACGGCGCGAATTTGAACAATATGGCATTCAATTACCAGCCGAACTCGCTAAAGTACAACAAACTTGGTTGTTTCCAGACCAACAGCGGCGCAATAACTCAGATGAATGGTTAGAGGGGGTGATCCTCCTTATTGCCCAGCAATTTATGCGGCATTACAAAAAAGTACTGGGGAAAAAAGCGATAAGTTTAGGGGATGATGAACTTGCGGCTATCGCGGACGTTATTGCCATTAATAAGGAGCTATTACGATGAGTTCCACTTATATACTTAAACTGCCGCATTTAAAAATTCACAATGCAAATGCGTTATCTAGCCCTTATACCATTGGTTTTCCAGCCATGACGGCTTGGTTAGGTTTTATGCATGCCCTAGAGCGCAAACTGGGTGACGATGGCTCGCTAAATATTATTCTCGATTCCATCGCCATCATTAGCCATGACTGCGACTTACAAACTTATCGTGGGGCCAATGATTATGTTAGTTCCATTGTGGGAACAGGCAACCCATTAAATAGTGATGGCTCGCGCTCTGCATTTATCGAAGAAGCCCGTTGCCACTTAGACGTTTCTTTGTTGATTAAATATGGCATTAAAAACAATAAGGTGATTGAAGGTCTTCCTGAATATTCACCGCTACTAGATGTTATCCATGATTTAGTGATGACCATGAAACTCGCTGGGGGCGATATTTTGTCATTAGGGAAGCCATCGGTGCATATTTTGCCATCGGAAGATGCGAATGGGAAATATAGACAAAAGTTACTCAATAGCGTCATGCCTGGCTATGCATTGATTGAGCGTCGCGACTTAATGATTGGCGCAATGAATAATGGGCAAGATGCCATAGATGCTCTGTTGGATCATGTGGTCGTGGAAAACTATTGTGTTGATACTGGAAAAGAAAATGGGAACAAGATGTCATTTGAATGGCGAACTCAGCGTAAAACGGCAGGTTGGATTGTTCCAATAGCAACTGGATATCAAGGTATCTCCCCGTTAGGGCAAGCAAAAAACCAGCGAGACTCAGAAGTGCCGCATCGGTTTGCCGAAAGCGTTGTCACGTTAGGGGAGTTTGTATTAGCAAATCGGGTGAATAACATTCATGACATTTTATGGGGATTTAAGTTTGTTGAGTCCCAAAACCTGTATTTATGCCAACAAGTGGCAGCTAACTTTATTTCGAGTGGAGAGTAATAATGGCGAAGAATAATGATGTTGCATCGGTTTTAGCATTTGAAAAAAAATTGGTTCCATCAGATGGCTATTTTTACGGTACATGTTGGGATAATAAATCGCAATTTTCACCATTGTCGTTACAGGAAAAATCTGTACGAGGGACGATTTCAAACCGCTTAAAAGGCGCGGTGAAAAGTGACCCTTTAAAATTAAATTCAGAAGTGGAGAAAGCCAATTTACAAACAGTGGATGCCTGTGCATTAGGGACTGAGCAAGACACTTTGGTTCATCAGTTCACCTTAAAAGTGCTTGGAGGCGTTGAAACGCCATCGGCTTGTAATAACGCATTGTTCAAACAAAGTTATGCGCAAGCGGCTAAAGATTACATTGAAAAACAAGGCTTCCAAGAACTAGGCCGCCGTTATGCCCAAAATATTGCCAATGGGCGCTTTTTATGGCGCAACCGTGTGGGGGCTGAACAAATCGAGGTAGTAGTTAAAGTCCTTAATAAAGGCCAATCAATGGAATGGGTGTTTGATGCGACACAATACAGTATTCATCAATTTGATGCGAAAGATGAAAAAATCACTCAGTTAGCTGAAAAAATTGCGGCGGCTTTAACACATCCCCAAGGCGCTTTACTCTTGGAAATCACTACTTATTCTCAATTGGGTAAAGCACAAGAAGTGTACCCGAGCGAAGAATTGGTGATGGATAAAGGCAAAGGGGATAAAAGCAAAATCTTATATCATGTAAATGGACATGCAGCGATGCATTCACAAAAAATTGGTAATGCTTTGCGTTCTATTGATACATGGTATCCCGCGTATGGTAGTGAAAGCGGCGCAGGGGCTATCGCGATCGAACCTTACGGTGCTGTGACTAACCTTGGAACGGCTTATCGGACACCAAAAGATAAGCAGGATTTTTATACCCATTTTGATAAATGGGCGCGGGGTGAAAAACTACCACGCATTGAAGATGAACACTATGTAATGGCGGTTTTAGTACGCGGTGGCGTGTTTGGTGAAAGCGACAAATAAGGTGGGCTATGAATTATTATCAGGAAGTCACTTTATTGCCTGACTCAACAGTTCCACTGGATTTCCTCTGGCAAAAAGTTTATCAGCAAATTCATATTGCGCTGGCGGATAATAAGACGTCTCAGGGGCATAGCACGATTGCAGTTGCCTTCCCTGAATATGGCAGCGTAGGCTTTCGCTTAGGCAAAAAAATCCGTTTACATGCGAAAACACCAGCTGAACTTGAGCTGTTAAATGTGCAAAAGTGGTTAGCACGGTTAATGGATTACGTGCATATTAAATCGATTCAAACCGTACCTGAACAGCATGTCCAAGTAAGCTATATTCGAAAGCATGTAAAAGGTCAGAGTCGAATTGAAGCCGATATGCAGCAAAAAGCGCGATTATGGTCTGAAAAATCAGGACAACCATTAGAACAGTGCTTAAAGACGTTGTCTGCGAGTAAGCCAAAGGCGGCTAATCGCTTGCCATTTATTTGGGTTGAAAGCTTACATGCCAGAGATAAGCAAGCTGAAATCCGGTCTTTTCCTTTGTTTATTAAAAGGATAGACGTTACACAAAAGCAAGTTGGGGTGTTTAGTTGCTATGGTCTTAGTCAAGCAACTAATGACTCAGTTTGTTTAGCAACGGTTCCACATTTTTGACCTTTGTTTTTTGCTCTTTTAAAATTGGTTAATAAATCAGTAAGTTATAATTATCAGTAAATAAAAGGGTATTTTTCGATAAATACCCTTAACTGATTGTTATTACTTGTTTTTTGTTTTAAAGTGCATTGTTCACCGCCACACAGGCGGCTTAGAAAAGTTAATCAACGCTTGGCTATGGAAACAAAGAGTTCACCGCCACACAGGCGGCTTAGAAAACCATATTGACAGCTTCAATGTTCAGCAACGCGTTCACCGCCATACAGGCGGCTTAGAAAGAACAGTAACAGTGAATCATTGACTTTATATCGTTCACCGCCATACAGGCGGCTTAGAAAAAGCGCGAATCAGCGTGGTGCGAGTACGGATTGTTCACCGCCATACAGGCGGCTTAGAAATAACACACCAAATCATAAGGACTTCTAGATGAGTTCACCGCCATACAGGCGGCTTAGAAATTGTCAATACCGCAGGTATCGTCTCTGAGTACGTTCACCGCCACACAGGCGGCTTAGAAAATAATCCAAGCAGCAGCATCTTCTTGCGAAATGTTCACCGCCACACAGGCAGCTTAGAAATTATAAGAAAATACCCATTATTTATTATTGTCTACGCTATTTTAAGATAAACTTTATTTACTTTTAATTAGTCATCCCATATTAACTTTTAATCTTTACGTTAAAAACAATTCATCTTAGATTTCTCTCCGTACCGTATTAATTAAGTAGATAGATAACTGTCAATTGACAGCTTAGAAACGAAACAAGTAATGGGTATGATTACCGCCACGCAGGCGGCTTTTTATGATAATGCCTGAAACAAGTATTGGGTTTTATATGTCGATTTAATAAAAGGAAAAGTCAATGAGTTTTGAATTCGAAATAAGTTTTTATATATTTACTTTAAGAATCAGAATGACCAAATGGTTTTACTAATTAATTGATTAAGTATCGATACTCAAACAAACAAATTAAACATCAACGATAACTGCTCGAAAGCTTGGTGGATAAGCCGCTCGGTGTAGCGGGGGAGGATAGAGATAATCACTCCTAACATACTGATACCGATAGTTAAGGTGAGGGGGAACCCCACGACAAACACCGACAACTGCGGGGTCATGCGGTTTAGGATACCCAGAGCAAGGTTTAGAATTAAAAATAAGGTGATAAACGGCAAAGCTAACATTAACCCATTAATAAATATAGTGTTAGCAAATTGAGCAAATACCCAAAAACCATCGCGATTTAATGGTGCGGTTTGAATTGGGAGCAGTTCAAATGAATTGACCACGATATAAATAAGCCACAAGTGCCCATCGAAAGCGAGAAACAATAAAAGGGTGATGACGTTAAATATGCGACCTAAAATCGGCATATTGGGTCCACCTGTTGGGTCAAAAAAGGTGGCGAACGATAACCCCATTTGTAAACCAATCACTTCCCCTGCATGACGTACGGCAGCAAATGCCATTTGCATTGTGAGCCCCATCGCAACACCAATCACCATTTGTTGCACGATAACCCATAGCCCCATAGCAGAAAACAATGGGATATTGACGACCGGAAGTTGGGGGGAAACAATCAAGACGACAAAAAAAGCTAATGCGACGCGAACTTTGGTAATTGCCTGTTTTTCATTAAAAAAGGGCGCTGTACCAAGCAGCGCCAAAAGGCGTATGAAAGGGTAGAAACCTTGGCTTAGCCACAGTGTGAGTGTTTCACTGGTAATGGTTAGCATTGTTAACCAATAATAAAGGGTAAGCTGCTAAGCAAAGACCGCATATAGTCAATGAGCAAATTCAGCATCCAGGGACCTGCAATAATGATCACGGAAATGACCGACAAAATTTTAGGAATAAAAGACAATGTCATTTCATTCACTTGTGTGGCGGCTTGCAGTAAGCTGATAATTAAACCCGCGGCTAAAGCGGCTAATAACAAGGGAGCCGCTAGCATCAGTGCGATTTTCATCGCCTCTGTTCCCATCGCCATCACTGATTCAGGTGTCATGACTACTCCGAGTAAAATAATCCTAATTAAAAAAGCTTTGCGATAATGAGCCAAGCAATAATTGCCAGCCATCGACTAATACAAACAGCATTAATTTGAATGGCAATGAAACTGTTGCGGGGGGAACCATCATCATCCCTAATGCCATCAAGACACTAGCCACCACTAAGTCGATGATTAAAAATGGAATAAAAATGGTAAAGCCAATTTGGAATGCGGTTTTGAGTTCGCTGGTAATAAAAGCGGGTACTAAAATACGTAACGGAACATCTTTCGCTTCTTGAATTTCACCCACTTTCGCTATCCTTGCAAACAGGGCTAAGTCAGATTCGCGCGTTTGTCCTAACATGAAGGTTCTTAATGGGGCGGTTCCTTTCTCTAAAGCCGTTTCGAGGCTAATTTTGTCTTCGCTAAACGGCTGGTAGGCTTCGCGGTAAACTTGGTCGGCAACGGGTGACATCACAAAAAAGGTCAAAAATAGTGCCAAGCCTAGTAAGACTTGATTCGGAGGAGCGGAGGGCGTTCCGAGTGCGTTACGCAATAAACCTAAAACAATAATGATGCGGGTAAAACTGGTCATCATTAACAATAAGGCGGGAATAAAGCCTAGTAAGGTTAAAAATAATAGCGTTTGAACGGGTAAAGACCAAGTTTGACCGCCATCTGCCATTGAGTGGCTAATAATGGCAGGCAGTGCCGCAGAGGCGGAATTTGGCAATAAAAACAAGAGGGCAGTAATCGTAAATAGAGATTTAAAAGATAACATGAGCGTTTCCGATTACTTATGTATAGATGTAACTGAAGCCGCAAATTTTGCAGCCTCTTGTTTTTTCTTTAATAAAGACTGAAATGTGAGTGGTTCAACTGGCAATGCCGTTGTGTTTTCAGGCTCTGACGGATATTGGTGTAAGAGGCTGATATTTTGTGAGGTGACACCTAATACCAAACACTCATTGTTCACCTCGACAACCACAACGCGTTCTTTATTACCCAGTGAGCAGCGACTTTTGACTTTTACGATTTGCTCTTTGCCCATTTTTTTTGGGGCAAATCCTAATTTTTTCACCAACCAAGCCCCTGCTAATATCAATAAAATGATCCCCCCTAAAGCGCCCGATATTTGCGTCAAGCTATCATTGTGGTCAATAGCCGGTGCATTAGGTTCACTGGAGGAAACGGTTGTTGATAAAAAAGGCACAGATGTCGGTGCCTGCTCAGCTTGATTGGATATTGCCATTATTATCGACTCATGTTGTTATTTAACGACTTAAACGGCGCATACGTTCGGAAGGCGTAATGATGTCAGTAATACGAATACCATAATTGTCTGAAACCACGACCACTTCACCCTGTGCGATCAAATAGCCATTGATTAAAATATCCAATGGTTCACCCGCTAAGCCATCCAGAGACACCACAGAACCTTGGGATAAGCTCAGTAATTTTTTTATGGTCATTTTAGTGCGGCCCAGCTCTACTGACAGGCGCACTGGGATGTCCATGATCATATCGATGTCGGACAATTGGTTTAATGGGTTTTGTCCATCAAAGTTATCAAAAGCCTGTGCACCAGCTGAGGCGGATTCCGCTTTTTTTTGCTGTTCCAGCGCTTCAGCCCATAGGTCTTCACTGTCGTGATTGGTTGATGCATCAGGAGAGTTCTTCGCCTCACTCATTGGTACTTTCCTCATCTAGAGTGTTTAATACAGGGTTAATCAAATGTTCTACACGCAATGCATACTGGCCATTTTGAGTACCGTATTGACTGGTTAATACGGGAACACCATCAACATTAACGATGAGGCGGTCAGGCTTCTCAATTGGGAGCACATCCCCTTTTTGCAGCTGCAGTAAGCGAGAAATTCGCATTGGAATGTCAACAAAGTTGGCGACCAATTCAAGTTCGGAGCGTTTTACTTGGGTAACAAGGTTGGTTACCCAAGTTTCGTTTTCTTGGTGACCTTGTTCCATTGGTGGGTTAATTAAGCGCTCACGCAATGGCTCAATCATAGCGATCGGAATACAAATACTGAATTCACCAACGGTATTGCCTATCTCCACTAAAAACGGTGTGGTGACTACGATGTCATTTGGGGACGTCGTGATATTGGTGAATTTGACTTGGATTTCAGAGCGCACATATTCCACTTCAATATCAGCAATGGGTTTCCAAGCATCGCGATATGCCCCTAAAGCGAGCTTGAGCATGCGATTGATAATACGTTGCTCAGTATTGGTAAACTCTTTACCTTCTTGTCGTACAGGAAAACGGCCATCTCCACCAAACAGATTGTCGACAGCGATATAAACTAACGCAGGCTCAAAGGTAAACAATGCTGTGCCCCGTAATGGCGGCATATGAATTAAGTTTAAGTTAGTTGGGACAGGTAAATTACGTGCAAATTCGTGATAAGGTTCGATTTTAATCCCACCCACCGTAATATCTGGGCTGCGACGTAACATATTGAACAAACCCATACGGAATTGGCGAGCAAAACGTTCATTGATGATTTCGAGAGACTGCATTCGTTCTCGAATAACTCGACGTTGAGTATTCGGGTCGTAAGGGCGAACATTATCTTTCCCTTGCGTCTCTGGTACAGGCGTACTGCTTGATGGTGCATCGTCATTAAGCAGCGCATCAATTTCGGCCTGAGATAAAATATTATCGCTCATGAATATTACCGCAGAATAAAAGTAGTGAATAACACATCAGAAATATCCTGATCGGTATCCCCCGGGATCAGGGTAGGGGTGAGGGTTTGCTTAATATCTTTCATTAACTGCAACTTACCTTCATGTGTCTCGATATTTTTTGCTTTTTGCTCTGAAAGCAGCAGTAACAAACGGCTACGTACTTCAGGGAGGTATTCATGAAGCTGTTTACGCGATTTTTCATTCGCGAGTCGTAAAGTCACATGGATATAGAGCACGCGATCAGGCGTATCAGCAGCACCGGTTAAATTGACGGTAAATGGCTCTAATTCCATAAAAATAGGCTGTGGCATATTCGGGCGCTTTTCTTCTTCACTATCCGTTTGTGCGCCTTGTTGTGTCGTCCACCAGGTATAACCCCCAAACCCTGCACCAGCAAGGGCAAGAAGGGCAAATAGAATAATCAACCCTTTGTTGGAACTGTTTGATTTTTTGCTCGACGACATTTAGCTGAATTCCTGTTTCTTGGGTGCTAAACCCAGATGGGTTTTTACGTTATGATCTCTAGCATTATGGCTTGGTTGCCAAGAGTTAAAGGAGTGAAAAACGAAACAAAAAGGCGGTAACTCGGCGCTTTAGCTAGGAAATTACCGCAATTTGTTTATTTTTTACGCAAAAGTGTTAATGCCACCTTGTCGTGATGCTGTTGTTATTGGTGAAACAGTTGTATTCGCTTCGCTAATACCAACAGCTCCCATGGATGGATGTGTTGCTTGAATTTGTCCATCGTGTTGGTGGGTACTTTGTTGCGGGTTATCTGACTGATGGTTCAAATTATCTTGACCGACAGAGCCTTGAGCTAGGTGAATGCCACTTTCTTGTAGTGCGCTACGTAGCACAGGCATCATGGACTCCATTGCGGCTCGCACATGACTATGCGGGGAGACAAAGTGCATCACGGCTTGGTTATCTTCGATACGTAAATGCACATTGAGCGAGCCTAACTCTTCTGGGTGCAAACGAATCTGTGCCTGAGATACCCCTTGGCGAGAGAAAAATAACATATGTTGGCTTAATTGCTGCTGCCACGCTTCGCTGCCTAATTGGCTAGCTAAATGCATAGTTGGTGTTGCCGTGGGCGCATTCATTGCAGCGGCCTGTGCGGTCGTTGCCGTTGGCATCATACTAACTGGCATAGTTGTTGTGTGCTGTGAGGATGTGGTAGTAAAAGCGCCAGTTTCAGTTTGTAGTGTAAATGCGCTTTTCGTGGTTTGGTTTAGGGCCTCGCTGGAAACATTTTGTAGGTTTAATACTGGGTCTTTATCACTCACTTTTTTATTCAATGGCATAAAATCAGCAGTTAAATTTTTGCCACGTATATCGCGTTGGTTATCAAGGGGAAAAAGAGACTGATCACGGCGTTCTTCTTTTTCATTCTTAATAAATACCCCAAGTTCAGGGCTGTCTTCTTCGCCTGCGATTTGTTGCTGTGAGCTTTCAAGGTGTTTGCCATCATCTTCATTAATGATGCCATTTGTATTATCCGTTAGATGCTGCATTTTTTGAGTAAATGCGCCTAGAACTGGATGGGATTCAGTTTTGATTGCCGTACTCGCCACCGTTTGCACTTGGCCAGTTAATGACTGTTTCAAGTTATTTAGCCATGCTTGTTTGTTGGTATCTTTGCCTGTCAATAACTCTGTATTAAGTGCAGTTTGCACGCTATCGGCACGCAAGTTACGGCTAAAGTTCAGTTGTTCAATTGTGTTTTCAGCATTTTTTTGCCCAACTTGGGTTTGTTCAACAGTTTCTTTACTCGCTATTGCCAGTTTGTTGTCAACAATGTCTTTGTTAAGCGCTTCTTCATTGACTGGTTGATTGGCGGCATTTTGTTTTTCAATCGGTTGCTGGTTATCAAGCATGGCTTGAAAGGGGAGTGCAGGGGCTTGATTTTCATCAGTGCGCGATTCATTTTGTTGTATATTGCCATTTTTAGTCGATGATGCGGCTGGCACATTCAGGGCATTGATGTCCATTTATTGAGGTCTCCGTAAAGTCGCTCGCTGAGCAAACTCGTCCATTTGCTTTTGTTCTAAGCGGTTTTGACGTTGGTATTCAGTATGTTCAGCACGTTGAATTAATGTGTCGAACGCATTGACACGCTGTTGTTTTTCTTGCCAATGACGGTTAGCTTCGCTAACGCGTTGTTCCCATAAATTTAGTTGCTGTTGCTGTTGTTCGATGGTCAGTTCCAATGTGACCAAAAATTGCTGATAATTCTGCCACTTATCCGATTCCATACCCGTATGCAAGGTTTGGTTGAGTTTTTGACGATACTCGGATTGGTAGTTTTCCAACATATTCAGTTGCTGCGCCATTTGTGTATGGGTTTGGCGCACTTGAGCTAACACCTTAGCCGCTTCTTCTGAGGCTTCGACGGCTAAGGTGAGTAATGTTGTTAAGGCATTATTTTTGGCCATTTATCCCCTCGTTATTCGTTGGGAACTACTTGAGTGAGCTGATCACATGCGGTTTGATAGTCACATCGCTCATCAATATCCTGCTGTAAAAAAGTCGACATTCGCGGATAATACTGAATTGCCGTATCTAACATGGGGTCACTGCCCATGGCGTACGCACCCACGTTAATTAAGTCTCGGTTACGTTGGTAACTGGAGGTTAACTGTTTGAAACGTTGAATTTTTCGGTAATGCTCTTTAGGAATGAGCTCCGTCATTGCTCGGCTAATGGATGCCTCGATATCAATCGCAGGGTAGTGCCCTGACTCAGCCAGTGACCGTGAAAGGACAATATGACCATCCAAAATCGCACGAGCCGAGTCGGCGATCGGGTCTTGTTGGTCATCTCCCTCAGTTAAAACGGTATAGAAGGCCGTAATTGACCCACCATTTTTCCCATTCCCCGCACGCTCAACTAAAGCAGGTAATTTGGCGAAAACAGAAGGTGGATAGCCTTTGGTTGCTGGCGGTTCACCGACGGCTAAAGCAATTTCACGTTGTGCCATACTGTACCGGGTAAGTGAGTCCATAATCAGCAACACACTTAAGCCTTTATCGCGAAAATATTCTGCGATACGAGTGGCATAAGAGGCGCCTTGCATGCGCAAGAGAGGGGACACATCGGCGGGTGCAGCAACGACAACAGCACGTTTTAAGCCATCAGCCCCTAGAATATTTTCAATGAAATCTTTAACTTCACGACCTCGTTCACCGATCAACCCAACCACGATAATATCGGCTTGAGTAAAGCGTGCCATCATGCCGAGTAATACACTTTTACCTACACCAGAGCCAGCGAATAGGCCCATACGTTGGCCTCGGCCAACTGTTAATAACGCATTTATTGCCCGAACACCGACATCCAATACACTGCTAATAGGTGTTCGCTCCAATGGGTTAATTGGTGGGGTAATTAAGGGGGCGCGTGTTTTTACCTCTAATGGGCCTTTTCCGTCTAATGGGTTGCCTTGGGCATCAAGCACTCTGCCTAATAATTCATTACCAATGGGGAGTAAGCGGCTGGTTTGCCCGTCATCTCCGGTTGATTGTGCATAAACACGCGCACCAGGAGCGATCCCTTCGAGGTCAGCTAATGGCATAAGTAGCATTCTTGGGCCGTTAAAACCGACGACTTCACAGACTACTTCGTCTGAGCCGCCATTAATTGAGCGCTCAATAAAACAAGTTGCCCCTAAAGGCATTTTAATGCCTTCGGCTTCCATCACTAAGCCGGTGATTTTTGTGAGACGGCCATAACGACGCACCATCGGGATCCCTTTCATCCGCGACTCTAAATCGTCCAACGAGGCAATCCAGCGTCCCAATCGTGCAGTCATGAAAAGCTCTCCGGTGCATATAAACGGCACAACTCTTGCCAGCGTGTCGCTACTGTCATATCAATTTCACCGTCTTCTGCGACGACACGGCAACCACCGAGATGCAATTTAGGATCTGCCACTAAGCGCCAACCATTTAAGTTGAGCAGGGAACCGAGATGCTGTTCAATCAATTCAAAATGATTTGGGTTGACGTGCAGTTCAGGCTGCCCTGCAAAAATTGGCTTTTGCTGCAGTAAGTGGCTGATTTCTTCCAGCAAAGCAGTGCCATCACAAACGGTAGATTGTCCTAACACTTGCTTCGCTGCGGTTAAAGCTATCTGTAGTAGCTTTGTGGTCACCACCGTATCAAAGGTATCGAGTGAATAATTAAATTCAGACAGCAATTTTTGCCATGTTTCAATCACGGGTTGTTGCATAGCGAGCGCTTGCTCACGCCCTTGTTCTTCTCCAGCTCGCAAGCCTTGCTCAAAGCCCGCTTGGTAACCTTCTTGCTGGCCTTTTTCATGCCCTTGTTGGAAACCAGTGCGCTGAGCATCTTCTTTTATGTTATCGAGCAAGTTAATTTGCTCTAACACTTCTTTTGGCTCAAGGCACGGGACTTTTGGCGCATCAGGCTCAGGGACATCGCTTAGTGTGGGGATACCTGAGTTGAGGTCCCATTGATTAAGCTCACGCAGTTGCCAAGGTTGCCATTGGTCATTTGGAATTGTTGACTTAGACATAGACATCGTCTCCACCACCTATAGCGATTTCGCCTTTTTCGACTAAACGGCGAACGATAAGCAAAATGGCTTTTTGTTCGTTTTCCACTTGAGACATACGTACAGGAGAGCGCGATTCCAAATCGTCGCGCACGATTTCTGCAGCACGAGCGGCCATATTGTTGAGGAAGTGGTCGCGCAGAGCTTGGTTGCTGCCTTTGAGGGCAATAACCAGTGAGTCTGTCGAAACATCCTGCAAAATACGTTGAATGCTGCGGTTGTCCACCTCGATAAGGTTTTCGAATAGGAACATTTCGTCAATAATGCGTTGAGCCAGTTCACCATCGTAATCACGCATTGCATCGATAACGCTTTCTTCTTGCTGGCTTTTCATCAAGTTGATGATTTCTGCCGCAGTTCTCACGCCACCCATTTTGCTGCGTTTGAGGTTTTGGCCATCCAGTAAGTTGTTCAATACCTCGGTTAATTCCGCTAATGCAGCAGGTTGGACACCACCGAAGGTGGCGATACGTAACATAATATCGTTGCGTTGGCGCTCTTCGAATAATTCGAGGACATCCGCTGCAAGATTGCGTTTTAAGTGAACCAAAATAGTCGCGATAATTTGCGGATGTTCATCACGGATAATATCGGCAACGGTTTGGGGTTCCATATAGTTGAGGCTTTCGATCCCCGAGGTTGTTTCTTGTTTTTCAAAGATATCCTCAAGTAAGCTTGCAGCGCGTTCTTCGCCAAGTGCTTTCACCAATACAGAGCGCAGATAGTCATTCGTGTTGATATTGAGAGCCGCGAATTGGATCGCTGACTCTTCAAATTCCGTTAATACTTCTGCCAGTTCGTTATTTGAAATTTGGCGCATGTTTGACACTGCCATACTCAATTGTTGAACTTCTTTAGGATTCAGGTGCTTAAAGACTTCTGCAGCCTGATCTTCACCGAGCGTCATTAACATCACGGCACTTTTTTCTGTTCCACTTAAACTCATTGGGATTTTCCTAACCACTGACGGATAACCATTGCCACGATTTGTGGGTCTTTTTCTGCCATTTCACGTATGCGTTGGCTTTGGATTTCAGCACTAACACGTTGACGAGTCAGGCGACGGCGTGTTTGCTCATCCATTTCTTCATCAATCGCTTCATCAACCACGAGCGGAGTTTTCAGTTGCGTGGCAACAAAAACCTCAGCTTCGGCTTGGGCTTGCTGTGTCTTACGGTATTTAACCCATTGTGGTTTGATACCAAAACGCCACATAAACCAAGCAATAATGGCAATAAGCAGTATTTTTCCGTAATCCAGAAGCTGGGCAATAAATTGTGGGCTTTCAAGTAACGAAGGCACTTCTTCAATAGGTGTCTCATTGGTAAACAATGAATTCGTAATATTGAGAGAATCACCTCGTGCAGTGGAAAAACCCATTGCTTCGCGTGTTAATGCTTCAATTTGTTGCAGCATCTCTGGCGGTAATGGTTTCATTTCTGGGCCATTTTCACTGTCTTGTGAATGATAATTGACAATAACTGCGACCGAGAGCCTATCGACGACGCCAATTTGCCGTTGGGTATGACTAATTTTGCGATCTACCTCGTAATTCGTCGTTTCATCGCTTTGTGAGTTCGAAACGCTATTACGGTTATTTGCCGTTTGAGCGCCATCTTTATTGTCTTTATTGGTTTCAATTGGTGCATTTGGCGCACTAACGGGTTGATTAGAAAGCGCACCAGGCACTCCACCTGTTCCGCCATTGTTATTTTGCATACTTTGGCTGTTTTGGCGGGAACGAATAGCGGCGCTATCTGGTGTTTGGTTGGGTTTATATTCCTCTGAAGTTTGTTCAACTTTTGAGAAATCCATTTGTGCGGTGACTTGTGCGTGGATATTAGCGCGCCCTACGAGAGGGGATAGAATATCTTCGATGCGCTGTTTAAGATGGGATTCCATCTCTTTGGTCATTTTAATTTGTGCGCTGTTTGCCGATTGCTGGCTATTATCGTTATTGGTGAGTAAGCGACCCGCTTGGTCAACAATAATGACATTACTGGCGGTTAGGCCTGTTACGCTACTCGATACCATATGGACAATGGCGCTGATTTGTCCCTCATCAAGCATTCTTCCCGGTAATAAGCCAACCGTCACTGAAGCGGTTGGTAGCTTTTGCTCTCGTACAAATAATGTTGGTTTAGGAATGGCTAAATGCACCCGAGCACTTTGTACTGGGCTTAGTGATTCAATAGTTCGAGAGAGTTCACCCTCTAATGCGCGTTGGTAGTTGATTTGCTCACTAAATTGGCTGATACCAAATTGTTCTTTATCTAATAATTCAAAACCGGTATTGCCGCCTTTGGGTAAACCTGATTGAGCGAGTTTTAAACGTAATTCATGCACTTTATCTGCAGGAACTAAAATAGCGCTACCATTATCAGCAATTTGATAAGGCACATTCATCTGAGTTAGCTGGCCAACAATATCGCCACCATCTTTAGCACTTAAATTGCTAAGAAGTACACGGTAGTCAGGGCTGCGTAACCAGAGGAGAAGGGCGACAATAATTGAAACAGCCGCAGCTGCCGCAATCATTAACGGTATTTTAGGATCAGCTTTAATCCTTTCAACTATAGAGGCAAAACCCTTTTTGGCCTCCCCCGTGTCTTTAGATGCGGCACTCATAAATATTCCCTGCTTGGCAGACTACTAGACGGATGAAAATACTTTTGGTGAAACAATGTTATTTCCCTCTTCGTAACGTCACTTTTTCACTTTGCTATTATTTCTTGTTTTTGAGGGTTCTAATGACGGAATCAGCCTATAAAATTGGTGTTATTTATCGGCTTCAAGTTAAAAAGGGTGTGATAGGGTAAGCTGGCCAATATAGGTTAGTGAAAAATTCACAGTAATTAATAAGAAGAGAATCGAATGACAGTTCAAGCGATTGAAGGGGTTATTTCACAATTAAATGTCGTGGCAACCCAAGCCACTAACCCAATTAAACCAGCAATTGAGCCAGTTGGATTTGCTGACCATCTGGTTGCTTCGGTAAATCAAATTAATAAAACGCGTAATGATTCAGCGAAGCAAGTTGAAAACTTCACTTTAGGAAAGCAAGATATTTCCTTGAATGACGTGATGGTTGATATGCAAAAAGCGAGTTTAAGTTTGCAAATGGGAATTCAGGTACGTAATAAGCTGGTGGCAGCGTATCAAGAGATTATGTCTATGCCTGTGTGATTTAGCTATCAGTTTGAATATGATAAATTGGTTGCCTTGCTATTACTCTTTTGGGGAAGTGGTGGGGCATTTTTATTGCCAATAATAATCAGTTCGCATATTGTAATTAGGTACTAAAGCATAGGAAGAACAGTATGAAACAAATTATTGATAAGTGTTTTGTTATGGTTTCATTCGTGATTGTTGGGTTATCATTTGTATTTGCTGGCGGGTTTCCGTTTGATCCAACTGAGAAAAACAGTCAATTATAACTATAATGGATTACAAAATTTGCAAGCTGCGTGATGCGGCTTTTTTGTTACCTTAAATCCTACTTTATATATTGTTGTGGGTCATCAAAACTCATTTTATCAACGAAATATCAAAATAATAATTTAGAACACTGAAAAGTATTGGTATGATAAATAAGTACATATACTTAGTATTTTATGCGAGAAAAACACAAGCAATCATTATGAAATTAATTACCGCACTATTTTGTCTTTTTTTAATTACAGGCTGTACATTCACGCCTTCCTTTGAACCTAATAAATCAACATGGCCTAAACCACATAAAGACACCCGTTCATCGGAACAAATAAAAGCCGATAGAGAAGCGGTTCATGAACAACAGCGAGCTGTAATGAGAGGTGAAAGACCGGATTACGGTGTTTTTGATAGGTACTAAGCATGACAACGCATATTATAGTGAGATAACTAACTGCTTAATATTTATAATATTATTGGGTTAAATGATATCTATATTATCTACAATTAATGTGTGAAGTATTGGTGTGGCAAATAGATTGCAAAAATAATATTTGCCATTTGGTTATAAGTGTGGCTTAATATGCTCACTGGTTTGGAAGTACAGGCCTATTTATGTTAGTCAGTTTTAAGATGTTCACCATTAAGCGTTATCTCAGATACCACTTCATTGCGAATTCCTTCTAATTAATTCCCATAAGTACCACAAGAAACAAACCGCAACATGCCTTATGGCAATTTTAAAAAATTAAAGGAAATTCTATGTCTAATACAATGACTGGTTCAGTAAAATGGTTTAACGATGATAAAGGTTTTGGCTTCATTACACCTGCAGATGGCAGCAAAGATGTATTTGTTCATTTCTCTGCAATTCAAAGCGAAAGCTTCAAAACTTTAGCAGAAGGCCAACAAGTTACATTCACCATTGAAAATGGTGCGAAAGGCCCAGCAGCAGCTAACGTTATCGTAAAATAACGATAAACTAAAAGCTAAGAATTCAAAACCTCGCCAAGTGCGAGGTTTTTTCGTTTTAACTCTGTGCTATTTTCAATAAATACTGTATGAATATCATAAAAGTTGTTTGATAAAATAATTTGCGCCATCACGAATTGCTTCATCTGAAATTTGCATCATGCGTGAGTAATGTAAGAAGGCATGCAAAGTACCTGGGTACATTTTATATTCACAAGGCATATTGTTAGTGTCGAGTGTTCGGAATAAAGCCAAGCTATCATCTAATAGCGGGTCAAATTCCGCACTAGCAATAAAGCAAGGTGGGATGCCGTAGGTTAAGTCATTATTGAATAAGCAGTAATAAGGGGCACTTCTATCACCATTTCCCCCGAGATAGGCATTATCATAATTTTCTAAGTCTTCTTTTTGTAACCCATCCCATTCCCCACCATATAGCTGTCGGCTGATTGAATCCTGCAAGCCATAAAGCCCATACCACAATAAAACGGATTTAATATTAGCATTTTCTATAGTGTTATCTCGTAACCAAAGGACAGATGCAAGAGATAACATTGCGCCAGCTGAATCACCTGCAAAGCCAGTTTGTTGCATATTGATATTATGCTGTGCGGCATTTTGTTGATAATACCGATAAACGGTGGATATTTCTTCAATGGCTTGGGGGTAGCGAGCTTCAGGGGATAATGAATAATCAACTCCAATAACTGTACAGCCCGAATATAGTGCCAGTAAGCGCATAATACGTTCGTGAGTCTGTAAATTACCTAAAATAAACCCACCGCCATGGAGATAAAATAAGGTGGCTGATGGGGATTTAATCGGCTGAAATAGTCGAGTCAAAATATTGCCATATTGAGTTGGTACTTGAATATCGTAAATATTGTGCATCATTGGTGCTTCTGCATTCCAATATTTTCTATCTTCTATATACGCTTGTCGCATTCCGTAATAGCTGGTGTCAATAGGGGAAGGGGATGGGTTTTCTGCATAAAATTGCATTACAGACTGCATTTCAGGTGAAATGTGGTCTAACACATTAATTTTATTTTTCGGGTTCATTATGCTCTCCTAGCTGGATGGTTTCCATTGTAAAAGAGAGACATAATTAAGTTGTGATCCTGTTAGCCAATATTAAAATGTCCTACGTTTTAATAGAGTCGGGTTTAGGAATTTATTGGTACTTCAATTTATATACCAAGCGGTGAAACAGTCACCGGTTGGTATATATACCAGTTTTAGTCGAGGTAGCTAATATTTAAGGATGGCGGTAATCATCATTTGGCTGCTCTTTGTATGGCTTCGCCACCTGCTTCGATATCCTCACCAACACCTTTGGTGGTATTGCATGCGCTTAAAGAGAATACGACAGCTAATGAACATGCTAAAAAACAAATTTTTTTAATCATATCTTCTTCCTTTCGTTAGATTCAATTGCAGGTCATAAGATATTTCTTGTTTAAGTATAACAGAAAAATAAGAATACATTTTTAAGCCCCCATAATTTTATGGTTTGATAATGCAAATTCCATTAGCCTATCATTCTATTTTGCCTGTATTTTCAGATTAACAGGCTGGGTTATTGATCATTAAAAGTGAATTACACTGAATTTTAAAGGGTAGGGTTTTAGATATCTTTGATAAAAGCGGAATGCAGAAAAATCCGAATTACATAATGTAATTAAATTAATGAATATAGGAGGGGTCGATATTTAACCAGTTACATAAGCTTGGTTAATATAAAATAGAGTTTAATCTTAGGATATTATCATTTTATTAACAATATTGTCGTTATTATATTTGTAAGTGTAAGTAAGAATACTTAAAGTGCTGTCTGATTAATTATTAGTTAAATCAAAATGTTATATCTTGCCGCTGGGGAAATTTAATGTAATATCGAATTCGTTTGAAATTCCCTTGGTTTCATTGATTTATTTAAACCGCCACATTGGCGGTTTTTTTTAGCCTTTATCCGATGAGAACTTTTCAGATAGCCAAAGTCCACTCTTCTTCATTGCAAAACCAAATAACACACCGATGAGTAATGATTGAATAGTCACCAACCAAGCACCTTCAGTGGCAAAAATAGTACAGGTACCGACAAACGTACCGGGTATATAAGAAAGCCACTGTTTTTTCGCTTGTATACACATCAAAAAGGCAACTATACCGGTAACAAAGTACCCTACAAAGTGAGGTAATTGTTGCAGGTAGTCACCGCTATGCAGGATCACTAAACCCCAAAATACGCCGCTACAAACAGTTAATGTGGTCACACCTAGGCCTTTAAGCCCATTTTTAGGGTAAGCGAAATAAGCCGTACAGCCTAAAAAGCCTGCCCAGCCGATTAACCCTAAGCTATCTGCAACCCAAGCCCATACTCCAGAGAGAATGGCGGTTGTTAAAGAAAGACAAAATAGTAATTTCACAATATATACTTTACGTTATGGTTATTTATTAATAATGCTGTTAATAAATGATTATCTGTAGCCTGTTCATCAGTGACAAAAACCGAGCTGCTACAAAATCAATTCATCATAAAGTGAAGTTGTAACGATTCAGCTATATTATTATTCGAGAGCCTTCTAGGGGTTTTAGGTATTGCTAGAGGGGTAACTGATTAATAATATGATGGTTATCTGTAACTGTCGTGACTCTGGGACTGTATAAAGCAGAGCATTGTATAGAGCCAGCTGAAATCTGGCAATGAGTATACGCTGAATTATATGTTTTAACTTTATCTTATTGATAATGATTAATTATATGTGAATCTCGTGTTAAACAAATCACTTGAAATTTGAAAATCAATTTGTGAGTGAGTTACTGGTTGACGGTTTTTTTACTTTAATTTAACCCCTTCCCCCTGTAGCATAAAGTAAATTGGCGAGTGAGGTGAGAGTATGAAATGGATGATAGCTGGGGCTGCCGCGCTGTTGTTGATTGGGTGTGATGATACATCGACCGCACCATTTGGCTTAAACTGGGGTCAAAGTATGGATAGCATCAGCTTTATTAAGGTGGGGGATTGCCAAGTAAATGGCAGTAAAACTGTTTGCACTTTTGGGCAACAAAAGCCGTTTAATGATTGGAGCTATGAAAACCAACTCACTTTTGATGGCGGTGTACTCATTCAAGTTGCAACCACACTTGTTGGGGTCGAGGATTATGCTTCACCCAAACCCGATTTCGCTAACTTTCAACAAAAGCTAGAAAACGAAATGGGCTATTTGACAAAACAGGGCTTTAACTCGCAAATTGCCAGTGAAGTTCTCACTCAATGCCAGTCTGAAACCAGCTGTAATAAAGTGAGTGAGTCGTCGAACACGCGTATCGGCATGTCTAACCTTTGGGTTACTATTAACTCAACACCAATCGCGATTGTGACTTATCACCAAGGTTAATTTCAACTCAGAGATTGTTAATTTAGATATTGGCCGATTAAGGCAATTAAAAATAGTACCAATATATCATTGGTACTATTGGTTAAGGTTATATAAATAATTTATAAGGTTATATGAAAATAGGCGTTAGAGAGTTACCAACCGAAGGCGACACCCGCTCCGATAACGGCAGCATCTGAATTGTTCCAAGAAACAGAACTGCGTAAGTTGATATTTTCTTTTAGTTGATATTGAGCCCCGGCAGCGATCGCTGAGCCATTTTTGTAGTTCCCCACGCCAACCCCGGCACTAAAGCGGGTATTTGTTGCGTAAGGGATATTGCTCATTGCAGCAACGGATGCAATACCCGCATTTGCTTCTTGGGCACGCTTATCTATTTTGCTATCAAGCTGGCTGACCCCATGGTCAAATTTATTTTCTAACTTTGTGAATTTAAGTTCGTTCGCTTTTTGCGTTTTTGCGGCATCACTTTTTAGGGTCTTGATTGACGAGGTATTTCCAACGACTTTTTTATCGAGATCCTGAATGTTAGTATTTAATTGTTCAGTGACTTGGTCGGCTGCATTTACACCAATTAATGCACCTTGCACATATAATTCGACTTCTTTTAATTTTGAGTCAAATGCATGGTGTTTTTTTTCTCTATCTTTGTTTATTGAGGTAACTTGGTCATTAATTAAATCAGTGTTACTTTGTATTTTTTCAGCGTTTACATTGTAATAATCAAGTATAGAATTATCTACGGTATCTCGTAACTTTGCTAACTCGTTTCGTATATTCGTAGTTTCTGATTTAAGCCTATTGTTATTATTTTTCTTTAATCTATTAATGCTATTATTAAAACTTGAATCCATCTGATTTATTTGGTTATCAATATTATTGATTCTTTCATTAATACCAATAATGCTTTTAACGTTGTTCTTGATGCCATATGCGTTGATATCACTTAATGTTGGTGCGGGCTTTGAAAATGAAGTGTTGGCTGCTGCATTATAAGACAAACCGCTGAGTAATATAGCCACTAAGTGACGAGCTAATGCTTTCTTTTCCATGTGTTAATTTCCGTATTATTTAAATTATTATCTAAAGAAGAGTGAAGAGGGGATTTGTTTTTCTCAACTTATTTATAATAGAGTCATTTCTCTGGCGGGTAAAATCGATTTTTTAAATTATATTTGTTCGGAATATTCGTGTTTGACTGGAATAAATACAGTGCTATCTATTTTATATATGGAATATAGGGTTGCTTATTTGAATGAATTATAAAATACAATGCTTATTATTTTTTATGTATTAATTCAATTAAAAATAACTTCAATGTGGCCTAAATATATTCTGATGAGGAAACTGTAAAATGCAAAAATAGTAAAACGTTAAAATAGTATAAGCAAAGAAATGCCATCAGAGGGTGAAGCTAAAAATGGCAGGAAGCCAACAAAGGAGCAGCATTTTTTCTATTTTAGATGTTTTTTTTCAAATAACGTGTTATTTTTCTGTAAAATTTTATGTGTCTTGTGTTGCTTAAGCAGATAGGTTAAGTAGGTTAGTGCTAATTTATTGATGTTTAAAATAAAATTATCTATCTGGTTAATAATGCCACTTTTTGCATGTTGTTGATGAAATAGAAAGACGATAATATTTTGTCTGTTCGCCATACTTCACAGGCAGGGCTGTGACGGCAGTTAACGGCTTTAAAACCGTGGTTATTGCATGTCGTCACTGTAGTTTAAAGTATTTTGAATTATTGATATTTGAATAAAAGCAATCGAATTTATAGGGTTTAAATTATGGCAGTAAGAGAAATTATTGAAATTCCAGATGAACGACTGCGCATTAAATGCAGCCCAGTGACAGATTTCGCTGCAGTACAAACCTTAATCGACGATTTGTTAGATACCATGTACAGCACCGATAACGGCATTGGCCTCGCTGCTACGCAAATTGCTGAAACTAAATCCATTATGGTGATTGATATTTCAGAAAACCGTGATGAGCCGATGGTATTTGTTAACCCTGAGATTGTCGAAAGTGAAGGGGAAACCAGTTACCAAGAAGGGTGCTTGTCAGTGCCGGAGATCTACGCGGATGTAGAGCGTTTCCTGCGCGTTAAAGTGAAAGCGTTCGATAGGCACGGTAAAGCGTTTGAAGTGGATAGCGACGAGTTCTTAGCGATTGTCATGCAACATGAAATCGACCACCTACACGGTAAAGTGTTTCTTGACCATTTGTCTCCGTTAAAACGCAATATGCTGTTGAAAAAACTGAAAAAGCAGCAACGTTTAAAACAGCAACAGTAGGCTGTGATCCGAAAGGGAAGAGGGTGTCAGGTTTGTTGGCCTGACACTTAAATTCATTCCATGGGGCGAACGACTAACGGGGTGTCTGGCTCATCAAATTGGCCATAGCTATTATTGAGTACCCGTTTTTGGTCTAATTGCTTAATTTCTTTGCTTAAAAAGTTTAAATGCTGTTGTAAATATTCTTTAGTAACACGTTCATTTTCGATAATTTTATGCAGTAACTGAATAAACTCTTCAGTGATGGGCTGCTGTTGTTCGAACGCTTGCGTTAACTCGGTGAGGTTTTCCACCGCAAGGACATATTCTGTCTCTCGGGAGACCAACGTCTCCCATTCCCCGGATTGCGCTAAGGCAACTAAATTTTCACTTAATACTAAGACATTACGGTATATTTCTTGTAAATCGATAGGATTTTTATTGTCCACCTGATTATCTTTCATCCACATTTGCACCGATTTGTTGCCACGCAGAGGCGATATCGGAGAGTAACTGGTAAACTTCTTGGACATAAGCCACGTTGTTTTCGAGGTTGGCGCGAAGTAACTGCATTGTCATGTACTCATACAAACTTGCCAAATTTTCTGCAAGTTCGCCGCCAGCTTCATAATTTAACGACTGCTTTAACCCTGTGTCAATGATGTCGATAGCTTTTGAGATTTCTTTACCTTTTTCCGCCACCTTACCCTGTTGCATAAAAATTTCCCCGCGTTTTAGGGCACTTAGCGCCCCTTTAAACAGGATTTGGATCAGTTGGTATGGGGTCGCGTTGGTGATTTCACTCTCCAAATCGACCTGCTGATAGGCTTGCTGTGCGTGTCGTTGATACATGTTTTTAACCTAAAAGTATTAGCCTAATAATCGGCCTAATGAATTACTGGTGCTGTTCAGTGACGTCATCATTTTATCGAGGTTTTGGAATTGACGACGGTACATGTCCATGGTGTTTTCGATTTGTTTATTGGTCTGCTCAATACGTTTGTCTAAGCTTTTCTTTTTCTTTTGGATACCATCGGTGGCGTTGTGCAGCGTGCCTTCTTTGCTGTCCAAGGTGTCTTTCAAGTAGTTAAAGTTTTCAGTACCAAAACCGGTTTCTTTACCGTCACCAGCAAAAAATACTTTGACGCTCGATGGGTTTTCTTTGAGCACTTTATCCAGCACTTTATTATCAATTTCTAAGGTGCCATCCAGTTTTTGCTTAATCCCCATTTTGCTCAGAGTGTCGATGTCCCCACTTGCTTGAGGAGCCCGAACTTGGGTACGCAGGGTGCTCTGGATCATGCGTAAAGTGGAATCACCAATCAGTGGACCATTGGTTTTATCTGGCGCGGTGCCTTTTTCCGTTGGCGTGTATTTGGTGAGTTCTTTGGCTAATGTTTGGAATTCGTTATAGGCATCCACCCACGCTTTAATTTTACCTTTGGCGGGTTCGATATCTTCAGAAACGATTAGGTGGTCAGCTTTACCGTCTTCGCTTTCTTTTTTCAGCGTTAAGGTTAAACCGGGAAACAGGTCTTTGGCTTCATTGGTTTGTGACTCTAATTTGAAACCATCGATTTCCAGTAAGGCGGTTTGTGGGGCCACTTTTTGCACCATACCACTGGTGTCGGCATTTTTTAAGGTGACCTTACCATCCGCATCAATTTCAGACTCAACATTAAGAATAGCAGCCAGTTTGTCATCGCCTTCCACATTGATGCTAATACGGTTTTCACTACCTTCTTTTTTAGAAGTGATGACAAGGTGGTAAATATTGTCTTTGTCTTTAATGACCGATGCAGAAACGCCTTTATCGGTTTTATTGATGGCGTCGGCAATTTCAATCAATGAGGTGTGCTCGTTATCCAGCTTGATAACGATTTTATCTTTATCTTCTTTTTGTGACGGTTGCGTGATGGTAATGGTTCGCTCAGGTGCACCATTGCCCAGCAATTCTTTGTTGCTATTGTTTGGCGTCCCTTTGGTAGCGATAGTTTGCGCTTTTGCTAACTGAGTGACCAATACATCATGCACCCCCGCGACCGCTTTGCCGTCAGTTTTCACATCAAAGGCTTTATATTCACCATTGACTTTAGTGGTACTGATATCACCATATTTTTTTAAGTCTTCAGCGGCCTTTTTCAGTTTTTCTAAGGACGACTGCATTTTGCCAAAGGCGCTAATTTGCGCGTCGTAGCTGGCTTTTTGCGTGGTTAACGGCTCTAAACGACGGCGCTCCATCGCTTCTAATTGGTCCATTTGCACGTTTAAATCTAAGTTTGACCCGATACCGAGTGTGGATATTCCTGCCATGTTTTCTCCTATTCTATGTCTGTGACATAAACTCTGAAATAAAATTTATTTAGAGTCTTATCGGCAAAACGGAGCAAAATTTTAGACTATTCTGAAAAAGAGTGATGGCGAGAGCTGATAAGAGAAAAGTAGGTAATTATCCCTATTGAAATTAAATAATAAGAAAATTAATAAAAATAAATGGATGTGTTAAAAATGAAAGTGTTAAAAATAATGGCATTAAAAGCGGGCTGTAAAGCCATTTCCAACCTGACAGATAAAAATTTTCATCAAAAAGCCTAAAGGGGACTTTTTTGTAGCCGATAACCTAGTTGCTGACGAAATTCATCAAGTTAAGCATTGCGGCTTAACACATTAATTTGAATAATAAGGATCACATCATGGCACAAGTTATCAACACTAACATTCTGTCTCTGACCACTCAGAACAACTTAAACCGTTCACAAGGCGTACTGGGTACTGCAATTGAGCGTTTATCTTCCGGTTCACGTATTAACAGCGCTAAAGACGATGCGGCTGGCCAAGCAATTGCTAACCGTTTCACTGCAAACGTTAAAGGTTTAACGCAAGCAGCGCGTAATGCCAACGACGGTATTTCTATCGCACAAACTGCGGAAGGTGCGGTTAACGAAATCAACGATAACTTACAACGTATTCGTGAGCTGACTGTTCAAGCAAGAACGGGTTCAAACTCAGAATCTGATACTCAATCAATCCAAGACGAAGTTAAATTACGTATGGATGAAATTAACCGTATTTCTGAACAAACTCAGTTTAACGGTGTTAAAGTTCTGAGCAAAGACACAACGATGAAAATTCAAGTTGGTGCTAATGATAATGAAACTATCGGCATTGAATTGAAACAAATTGATAGCAGCACGCTGAAATTAGATGAATTAGATTTATCTAAGAAAGGTATGGTAGGTGATAAAGTTTCTACCATTGAAGTTAAAGCCGCAGTAACAACTGGTACTCCTGCCCCAGCAGTTAATGCTGATTTTGATGATCTAGGCAAAGGTGCAGAGGTTTATCAGCAGCTAGATAAAGATGGTAAAGTCGAGGCTGACAAGTATCTGGTTAAGAAAGAAGGAAAGTTCTATGCAATTGAAAAAGGCGATTTTGATACCACCACTGGCAAGCTGAAAGCCGGAGCTGCTGGTGCTGATAAAGTTGATCCAGCTAAAGCAAAAGCAGTTGAAATGACCATCGCCGAAGAACCTTTAGCAGCGTTAGATTCAGCTCTGAAACAAGTTGACTCATTCCGTTCTTCTTTAGGTGCTATCCAAAACCGTATGCAGTCTACTATCAACAACCTGAACAACTCTGTTAACAACCTGAGCGCAGCACGTAGCCGTATTCAAGACGCTGACTTCGCAACAGAAGTTTCTAACATGAGCCGTGGTCAAATCCTGCAACAAGCAGGTACAGCTGTGTTAGCACAAGCTAACCAAGTTCCACAAGGTGTTCTGAGCCTGTTACGTTAATTCGTAATTGGTTGATTATATTGAAGGCCAGCGATGCTGGCCTTTTCTTTATCGAACGGTCGTCATACTTCAAGTTGTAGATGCGTTGGCTTCACAAGGTCACCCGAATCACATACTTTAGTATGCTCATCGGGATAACCTTGATTGCCGCCTTCCTACAACTCGAATTATTTAGACCTTGCTTTAGCATTTTTTAGGTCGAAAACCAAGCCAAACCAAATTAACTCCTAAAGATAATCCCTTTCAAATCAAAAATTGCTTCTCAACAAAGCAACCACTCCCACTTCTATTACCAGTAAAACTCCCTAAAAATTGTGTTAAAACAATCATTAACGTTGTGGTTATTCAAATTTTACCTATTTAGGATAAGGCAAATAAAGCTATATTTAGTGCCTTACTCTACGGATTGAATTCAAAACCAACACAGATAATGAATACCTTTTATAGAGCTTGAAGGGTGATTCAGGTTGTGAGTGATTTGTATACTGCCGAAGGTGTGATTAATAAAAATAGCCTATGGGAGCGTTATTACCCTCTAATACGCCATGAAGCCCTGAAACTGCAAGTCAGACTACCCGCCAGTGTTGATATCGACGACTTAATTCAAGCGGGGGGCATCGGTTTACTGCATGCATTGGAACGTTTCGATGTCACCCAAGGGGCGTCATTTGCCACTTATGCGGTGCAAAGAATTCGGGGTTCGATGCTAGATGAACTGCGTAGCCGTGACTGGGTGCCGCGCAGTGTGCGCCGCCAAGCGCGTGAAATGACCAAAGCCATTGGTGCGTTGGAACAATCGTTAGGGCGAAGTGCGACTGAGCCGGAAATCGCCAAAGCGCTGGATATTGACCTTGCGGAGTATCGCCAAGCATTACTGGACACCAATAATAGCCAACTGTTTTCTTATGATGAGTGGCATGAAATTCATGGGGAAAGCTGTGAGCCGCAAATGGATGAGGACGATGGCGGTAACCCGTTGAGTCTGTTGTTAGATTCCAGCTTGCGTGACCAAATTGCGGCGGCAATCAATCAGTTACCAGAACGCGAAAAAATGGTGCTGACGCTGTATTACCAAGAAGAGCTGAATCTGAAGGAGATTGGGGCGGTGCTGGAGGTTGGGGAGTCGAGGGTGAGTCAGCTTCATAGTCAGGCTGTAAAACGCCTCCGCGGCAAATTGAAGTGATGCTCGTCATACTTCGCACCACAGCGTTGTTGGCTTCACTAGTTCACCCTAGTCACATACTGATGTATGCTCCTAGGGCTAAACTAGCTAGCCGCCTAGCTGTAGCACGAATTATTTAGAGCATCAGTATTGAGATATTTTAATACTCATTTAAATTAAATTTGTTTTTATGTGTCTATGTCAGTCTTTTACTAACGAGATGAGTTGCTTATCACTCTATCATTTTCTACGTTTTTAGTAATTTTACTTTCTATTATTCATCCAGTTTTGCCGATCTAACCAAAAAATTCTCTGCCGTGGTGTGCCATGCTCTCGGGGATTGGGTGAAGCCCAGTTTTAAATATTCGGTGAGGTTGCTGTCGGTGGAGAAAAATAAAATCTGGCAGTCGGCGGGGAGTTCTTCAGCGACGAGGCGCATTAATTGGCGGTCGATGCCGTGTTTTTGATACTGAGTATCAACGGCCAGTTCGCAGATATAACAACAAGAACTAAAATCCGTTACTGTGCGGACAAAACCGACCACCTGTTCCTCATCCCATGCACTAACCAATAAATCCGCGTTATTTAGCATTGCATCTAATTGAGTGGGGTTATCGGTTGTCACCATTTCTTTAAATGGTGATTGGCGAATCAATCGAACAAAATCCTCAATAGAGATGGCAAAGTTGACTTTATAGTTCAGGCGATTGGCAAGCGCATCCATAGAGTTCCCCTATTAATCAAACTACCCTCTTATAGGTTTAGCCTGAAATAGCGTAAATTTCCTGTTTTTTGTGGAATTTTATCATGGCCTAGCTATTCCAATTAGTGCGTAAATGTCCTAAGTTAAATTCAAGGTAGTCGTGATGTTTAGCCCAACAGGGTAAATACCATAAGAATTCTATTCAACAGATAAGTGAACGAGATATGACGATGGAACTAAAGGATTATTACAGCATCATGGGTGTTAAGCGCACCGATGATTTAAAAACCATTAAGACCGCGTATCGCCGTTTAGCGCGAAAATATCACCCTGACGTGAGTAAAGAACCCGATGCCGAAGCACGCTTTAAAGAAATTGCGGAGGCTTGGGCGGTACTTGGTGACAAAGAAAAACGTGCAGAATACGATGAAATGTGGGAACACAGGAATGACCCCTATTTTAACCAAGCTAACCAAGGCCAACAAAGCCGCACCTATTCCCAGCAAGGGTTTGATGAAGGCGGCTTTGATGACATTTTTTCATCGATGTTTTCCCAACGTGCACGGGGTGGCACAAGGCAGGCACGCAGCCATCGCGGGCAGGATTTAGAGGTTGAACTGGCTGTTTTCCTTGAAGAAACCCAAGAACCCCATAAACGTACCATTAGCTATAACTTACCTGTTTATAACGCTTTTGGTTTTATCGAAAACGAAGTCCCTAAAACACTTAACGTGACTATCCCTGCAGGGGTGATTGACGGGCAACGTATTCGCTTAAAAGGGCAAGGCACTGCGGGGGAGAATGGCGGTGAAAATGGCGACCTATGGATAACTATCCGCATTGCACCGCATCCATTATTCGATATTAAGGGCCATGATCTTGAAGTGGTTGTGCCATTAGCCCCTTGGGAAGCCGCTCTAGGGACAAAAGTCACCATCCCAACATTAAAAGACCCGATTGTGATCACCGTTCCTGCTAATAGCCAAGCTGGCCAAAAATTACGCCTTAAAGGTAAAGGGCTGAAACATAAAGGTACAGCAGGGGATCTGTACGCGATTATAAAAATCGTGATGCCAAATAGCAGTAATGCAGAAGCGGATGCACTGTGGCGGAAATTGGCGGAGACTCAGCAGAGTTTTGACCCACGTAAAAATTGGGGAGGCAAATAATGGAACAGTTCACATCATTAACCGTTATTGATTTTTGCGTTCATACTGGTATTGCTGAAGATGAATTACAGGAAATCGTCGGCCTTGGGATAATTCAACCCATTGAAACGACTAATGAGTGGTTGTTTGATGACCAAGCGGTAGTCATTGTGAGAAGAGCCGTGCGTCTTTACCATGAATTAGAAATTGACTGGCCGGGCATCGCAATGGCGATGAGCCTATTGGACCAAAATGAAATGCTCCAACGCGAAAATGAGATGTTGCGTTTACAGTTAAAACGTTTTATTGGTTAGGTTTCTGATAATTTAATGACTATTGAGCTTTCTATATAGAGTCTGTTTCATTTTGGCCTTATGCATTGAATTAAAGTATAGGGCCAATTCATTCAATACCTATAAAAATTTAATTGTATTGTGAACGATATAAGAGGCTTTGATGTTAACTACTGATTGGCGACCTGAATGGGGGAATATTTATTCATGGGTTGCAATGGATAAAAACGGTTATTTAGCATTTATGCTGAATAATTGCTGGGGATGGTTACCCAAAGTGTATATCAACATACCTAATATTAGTGAGTTATATGTTGATTTAAGCGAGTTTATATATTGTGAATCGGCTAAATATGAAAATAGCATACAGAAAAATGGTGATTTTTCAGTTGATCTATTTTCCTATTGGAAATACAAGCATTATTCCCAAGAAACTGTTTTTACCAGTTATAAAAATCGTTTAGATGAAGGTAATAAACTGACAGATGCTTATCTTGCAACACAAAAGGGAATATTTGTATTTGAAGGCATTGAAGGCTATAACCAAGGGGAAGACTTTCCTGTGGGCTATGAGGGTGAAACAAAAATGGGAGATTATTTTCGCCATTTAGTGCCAACGATTTATGCGACAATATCAGATATACCTATCCCTCTAAGGCAATACATTGTCGTTTCTGATACTTTAGATTTTACCAAAGATAGATTGTTAGATAATGATAAAATCAGCGAATATTTTACTCGAATGTATTCTATCTAAACCATTAGCAAAAAGCCCTTACCATCCAGTAAGGGCGCAATAACAACAACGAGATTTTTATTATTAATTAAATAGCCGCTGCTTCGGCAATGAGTTTGCCGAGCTCTTGCCAGTTTTCACTGTCGATAAGGTCATTCGGTACCATCCATGAACCGCCGCACACTAATACAGAAGGTAATGCGGTGTATTCTTTAATGTTTTTCACACCGATACCGCCAGTTGGCATAAATTTAACCGGGTAAACCGCGCTGAGAGCTTTGAGCATGGCAACTCCGCCAGAGGCTTCGGCTGGGAAGAATTTCAATGTGGTGAGGTTAAATTCAAGGGCTTGCTCTACTAAGCTTGGACTATTAACCCCAGGAATGATAATCACGTTCTTTTGTTGGCAATAAGCCACAATTTTCGGGTTAAAGCCCGGGCTGACGATAAAATCCACACCCGCTTCAATGGCTTGGTCAACTTGCGCTGTGGTTAATACCGTACCTGCGGCAATCAGTAATTCAGGGTAGGCCGCGCGCATATTTTTAATCGCTTGTACCGCTGCAGGGGTGCGGAAGGTGACCTCTGCACATGGCAGTCCATTTTCCACTAAAGCTTTTGCTAATGGCGCACCATGCTCTGCATTATTAATGGTGATAACAGGAACAACATTGAGTTTCTTAATTCTTTCAAGTAATTGATTCATGGTTAAAGCCTCTTAACATTTTACTAAAGCAGTGGTTGGCATGGCCTCGGATGGAATAATCGCTCCCCGGTGTTGGATGACGCTTCCAGCCAGTAAATGACCTGTTTTTGCCGCTTCGCATGGGTTGCCACCTAAAATACGGCAAGCAAGGTAGCCGGCACTAAAGGAATCCCCTGCGGCAGTGGTATCAACAACATGGCTTATTTTATTCGCAGGGACTTCAATACGTTCGTTATCAATAACGACGAAGCAAGCCTCAGCACCGCGCTTGATCACTATTTCGTTCACGCCATATTGTTGGGTACGTGCAATTGCATCATTTTCATGAATGTCACCATAAAGCAACTGTTCGTCATCAAAGGTCAAAAAAGCGATGTCGGTTAAAGTGAGAATTTGCTGATAAGCTTGTTGAGCGGCTTGTTTTGAAGGCCAAAGCGCAGGGCGATAGTTATTATCGAAGACAATTTTAGCGCCGTGTTGTTTAGCATGTTGTAACATTTCAAATAACAACTGACGTGAGGCGTCAGGTAAAATGGCTAAGCTAATGCCACTTAAGTAGATAAATTGTTGTGAATTAAGTACTTGCTGTGTGTGGGCTTTGCTATTGCTATCAAGACAGACGGCATCAAGCCAAAATTTTGCCGCGGCATTATCTCGCCAATAGAAAAAGCGACGTTCGCCATCAGCGGAGGTTTCGATTAAATACATCCCAGGCAAATGTTTGTCCGAAATAAAGACTTCTTCAGTATTGATGCCTTCTTGTTGCCAACTGCTTAGCATTTGCTGGCTGAATGGGTCTTTACCTAAACCAGTGATGTAACGGGTTGTCACGCCATGGTCTTTTGTTAAACGAGACAGGTATAGTGCGGTATTGAGTGTATCCCCACCAAACGTTTGTTTATAAAGTTCACCCGATTTTTGCAACTCAACCATGCATTCACCAATAACGGCAACTTGCGGATGTGTATTCATTTTCACCACCTGCGCGATTACGACTTAATAAACTATTGCTGACTTAATGATGCTATTAAAACCCATTTCAAATAGAACTTCAATGAAAATGAAACGCTGTTTTAAAAATATTAAATCACCGTTCTTGTTTTTATCATGATAGCCACTTATGCTATCCGCTGGGGTGTAATGTCGATATCAATTTATAGTTATAGGATGATGGAAAAGTAATGGATAAAACGACTCAAACGGATGCTGTTTCAGCAGTGGTTAAGGTATTTAGCATTCTTAGCGCCCTTGGTGAGCAAAAAGAGATTGGTGTATCTGAGCTTTCACAGCGTTTATTGATGTCAAAAGCCACGACATTTCGTTTTCTGCAAACGATGAAACAGCTAGGCTATGTGGATCAAGAAGGTGAAGCGGATAAATATTCCCTAACATTGAAATTATTCGAGTTGGGAGCGAAATCCCTTGAGTATGTGGATTTAATTGAAATTGCAGATACAGAAATGCGTCGTATTGGCCAATTAACCCATGAAGCGGTGCATTTGGGCGCTTTAGATGAAGATGCCATTATTTATATCCATAAAATCGACTCGAGTTATAATTTACGCATGTATTCACGGGTTGGGCGTCGTAACCCATTGTATTGCACAGCAATCGGTAAGATTTTACTCGCTTGGCAAGATGAAGGATCCATTCGTTTAGCATTGAAAAACGAAACTTTTAGCCAAAAAACGGCAACAACGATTTTAACGTTAGAAGACCTGCTGGTGGAATTAGCCACAGTTCGTGAATGCCATTATGCGCAAGACAGAGAAGAGCAAGAGCTAGGCCTGCGCTGTATTGCTGTGCCAGTGTATGACCGGTTAGGCCATGTGGTTGCAGGGTTATCGATTTCGTTCCCAACGATTCGTTTTGATGAGCAGCGTATTGGTGACTACGTCCAATTACTGAAAACAGCGGGTCGTAATATTTCAGAGAAAATGGGCTATCACCAATATCCATTATAGGGGTGATATAACAGGATTAAGCCAGTTTTAATGATGTATCAATCAATTGATTTAATAACCCATGTAAATTATTTATTTGAATATTAAGGTGTTATAAATTTCACTTATTATTATCCAACACCATGTGTTGCTGCTGACATATAATATTTACTTATGAACACAGCAGGAAATAGATATGTTTAAAAAGGTTATTGTTGTTATTTTTCTTTGTTTCACTTCTTATGGCTTTGCCAGCGACTTTACATTTAAAGAAAAGTCACCCGCTGATCGCGAGTTTAGTCAAGACTACCAAGGAATTAAAAAATTACAGACACAACAAAAGTTTGTCTTTGATCCCAAAAAGAAACTTCCACAAGAAGAACAAAGTTATCAAGCTTTGTTAGAACAGCGAAATGCAGATGAAAATGCGTTTTCAAAACATTTTAATGTGTGTGATGTTAACCCGACGGGAGCAGGGTGCCCTAATTCAATGGCTTGGATGAATGACCGCCAGCAAATGAAAAAAATGCTAGAGCAAGCGGGCCGCCCATATTGATGCGTTGTTCATCTGTTGACTCTAAGGGAGCATCGCCCCCTTAGAGTTCAAACTAGACAGATTCAGGGAATGTTAAGGTTGCACCGGGGGCTTCACGGCTTAAATGAATGAAATTCATATGTTTTTCATATTGGTCTAGAATATCGCTAATCACTTGTTCTTTGGTGTAATCCATTAAATCATTCCCTTGTGAGCCTTCCCATAAGAAGGTTTCTAAGCGGTAATAATGGGATTTCCCTGAACGTGCGCGATAGGTAAAACCGGGAACTGAATAGCGCTGTGGCCACACTTGGTAAATAAAGCTTTGTTCTTCACCTAGGTCGACTGTTAATTCTAAATGGTCTAATCGCTCATCAGCAATGGGTGGTAAGGTGTTAAATTCCACTTTTGCTCCCCTTAAACTGAGCTCTTTCGCCACTTCTTGCATGGCAGGAATGCAGACCAAATCAAGCATACGCTGGGTATAAGTCGTTCCCGGGAAATTCATCACTCGTCCCAAACGCTGTTTCCAATTCAGTGTTCCGTTGCCATATAGTGGTGCAGGGGCATTGGTATTTAGCGAACTAACGCGTCTAAAGTCCTCAACTTTTAATGACTTATATAGCCCAGCCATAATAAAGAAGATAACAAAACTAAAGGGCAAGCCCATGATCACCGTCGTATTTTGTAACGCAGCGACGCCATCCGTCATTAACATCCCTAAGGTAAGTAAGCCAATTGCGACAGACCAGAAAATTCGCAACCAATTAGGGGCATCATTGTTAATATCACTGAGTTTTGAGGTGAAATTGCCTAATACTAATGAACCGGAGTCAGCAGAGGTGACATAGAACAACAGCCCAGTAATGGTTGCAACAGAAGCGGTTAGGCCAAAGCCGGGGTAAAGTTCAAGTAGTGAATAGAAGCCTTTTTCGGGGGCGTCGAGGACGGTTTTTGCAAGTTCACTATTGCCGTGAATGATTTCATACAATGCACTATTACCAAAAATAGATAGCCATAATAGTGTGAAAACAAATGGAATAATTAATGTGCCAATCACAAATTGTCGAATAGTCCGGCCGCGAGAAATACGAGCAAGGAATAACCCAACAAATGGTGACCATGCTACCCACCATGCCCAGAAAAACAGCGTCCAGCTATTCATCCAATCCGTTGGGCGGTCAAAGGCAAAGCTATTGAGGGTCATACCCATAAAGCGGTTGATATAGTCCCCCACATTCAGCACTAAGGCATTGAGTAAGAACTCAGTATCGCCGACAAATAAGATAAATAAAATCAAACCAAATGCTAACAGCACATTGAGCTCGGATAACACCCGAATGCCTTTATTTACCCCTGATGTGGCGGAGATCACGGCCATAATCACCGATAGCAGGATCAACCCACTTTGCACGGGGAGCCCTTGAGGTAAGTCGAATAATACTTTGAGGCCATAATTCAGCTGAACAACCCCAATCCCCAACGTTGTTGCGATACCAAAAATCGTCCCTAATACCGCAGCAATATCCACAGTATGGCCAATTGGGCCGTCAATTCGTTTACCAAATATTGGATAAAGTGCGGAGCGAATGGTCAGCGGCAAGTTATAACGATAACTGAAATAACCCAGTGCAATTCCCATTAAGGCATACATAGACCAGCCCGTTAGGCCATAGTGGAACAGTGTCCACACCATCGCCTGACGAGCTGCTTCTAAGGTTTCGCCTTCGCCCGTTGGCGGCAGCATATATTGGGTGACCGGCTCAGCGACGGAGAAAAACATTAAATCGATACCAATTCCTGCGGCGAATAGCATCGCAGACCAACTGAGCACGCTAAATTCAGGTTTAGATTGTTCAGGGCCGAGTTTGATATTACCAAAGCGTGAGGTAGCAACGAAAATGACAAAAACAATATAAAGCGTTGCTGCTAGCAGGTAATACCAACCAAAGGTTTTAGATACCCAGCCAAGGGCGGCAACGATCCACTGATTTGCTGTTTCGGTCATCAAGATGGTGAAAAAAGAAAACGCCAGAATAAGACCGGCGGAAGTAAAAAAAACCACAGAATTCAGTTTATCCTTCTGCTTATTCTTTGGACTATTTTGAGTTGTCATTGGACATTCCACATTTTTATTTATTTAACAGGTTAAAATTACTTTCTAAGCTAATTGATTGATTTATTAGCCAAGATTTGGTTTTTGTTATCTTCTCTCTTATGTTAATTGTGAATGAATTGTTGTAAACAATAGTTAATATTGATTGAACATTCAATCAAAAAAACGTTTAATACAAGGGATCAATGTATTTTTTAGGTTCAAATACCATGCCGAAGATAGGAATGCAGTCGATACGTAAACAACAGTTAATTCAAGCCACATTGGCTGTGATTAATGAAGTTGGAATGCAGGAAGCTAGTTTTGTGTTAATTGCCCGTAAAGCCAGGGTTTCTACAGGGATCATTAGCCATTATTTCCGTGATAAAAATGGCTTGCTTGAAGCCACTATGCGCCATATTCAATACCAACTAGGGTTTGCGGTTGCAATACGTTTACGGATGTTAACCGGAGCGGAGCCAAAACTACGAATTCAGGCAATTGTTGAGGGCAACTTCGACCCAACGCAAACCAGTGAGGCCGCGATGAAAACGTGGCTAGCCTTTTGGGCTAGTAGTATGCATCAACCGAATTTAAACCGTTTACAGCAGGTTAATGACCGACGCTTGTATTCAAACTTAAGCTATGAGTTTGGGCGGGTGTTAAACAAGGCGGATGCGCGGATGGCAGCGAAGGGGCTGGCGGCTTTAATTGATGGCCTATGGCTACGTAGTGCTTTGAGTAATGAACAATTCCCTGTTAAGGATGCACTCAAAATCACTAACGAATATATCGATATGCAACTACAACGTGCTGAGGTTTTAGAAACCTAATAACCAATTCAGAGGAGATAATATGCAACATCCACCGATACATAAGCTTTATATTCATGGTGGTTATGTCGACAGTTCACAACCTGAATGCGGGCAATTTCCTGCAATCAACCCTGCAAATGGCGAAACTACCGCAAATCTGCAATCTGCGACCCTTGAAGATATCCAATGGGCGGTAGAAAGCGCCAAACAAGGCCAGAAAGTTTGGGCGGCAATGACCGCGATGGAACGCTCACGTATTTTACGCCGTGCGGTGGATATTTTACGGGAACGTAACGACGAATTGGCTTATCTCGAAACTCTTGATACGGGCAAACCGCTTTCTGAAACTCGTTATGTGGATATCGTCACAGGGGCAGATGTCCTTGAATACTATGCAGGTTTAATCCCTATGCTGGAAGGGCAGCAGATCCCTCTGCGTGACAGCGCATTTGCTTATACCCGCCGTGAACCGCTGGGTGTTGTGGCAGGGATTGGCGCATGGAATTACCCTATCCAAATTGCGCTATGGAAATCAGCACCTGCTCTGGCTGCGGGTAATGCCATGGTGTTCAAACCCAGTGAAGTCACGTCGTTAACCGCATTAAAGTTAGCTGAAATTTATACTGAAGCGGGTGTGCCAGCCGGGGTGTTTAACGTGGTGACAGGCCAAGGCGGTGAAGTGGGGCAATGGTTAACGGAGCACCCTGATATTGCCAAAGTTTCATTCACTGGGGGGATCGCAACGGGTAAAAAAGTGATGGCGAATGCGTCAGCCTCTTCTTTAAAAGAGGTGACGATGGAACTAGGCGGTAAATCACCTCTAATTATTTTTGATGATGCAGATTTAGATAAAGCTGCAGATATCGCCATGATGGCGAATTTTTATAGTTCCGGCCAAGTGTGTACCAATGGAACACGGGTTTTTGTGCCAGGATCGCTCAAATCACAGTTTGAAGACAAGATCACTGAACGTGTGGCGCGCATTAAAATAGGTTCCCCCATTGACGATAATACTAACTTTGGGCCATTAGTCAGTTTTGCTCATATGGAAAATGTGTTGCGTTATATTGCGTTAGGCAAACAGCAAGGTGCGAAATTATTGTGCGGAGGTGAACGCTTGATGGATGGCGATTTCGCTCAGGGAGCGTATGTTGCACCAACGGTATTTACTGATTGCAATGATGAAATGCAAATCACGCAGGAAGAAATTTTTGGTCCTGTCATGAGTATTTTAAGTTATCAATCGGAAGATGAAGTGATTGCCCGTGCAAACAACAGTGTATATGGGCTTGCTGCAGGGGTTGTGACACAGGATCTAACGCGTGCGCATCGTGTTATCCATCAATTAGAAGCTGGGATTTGCTGGATCAATACATGGGGTGAATCACCCGCTCAAATGCCAGTAGGGGGATATAAGCATTCCGGTGTTGGCCGTGAAAATGGCGTAATGACATTGCAAAATTATACACAAGTGAAATCCATTCAAGTGGAATTGGGGGAATTTGCATCCGTTTTTTAATCACATCATTTTAATTTGACTGAAACAGAGGAGATAACAATGGTCTATGACTATATTATTATCGGTGCTGGTTCAGCCGGTAACGTTCTTGCTACCCGCCTGACAGAAGATCCAGATGTTACTGTGCTGCTCCTTGAAGCAGGAGGACCGGACTACCGGTTCGACTTTCGCACACAAATGCCAGCGGCATTAGCCTACCCGTTACAGGGGCGACGTTATAATTGGGCTTATGAAACTGATCCTGAACCGCATATGAATAACCGACGAATGGAGTGTGGTAGAGGGAAGGGGCTCGGGGGCTCATCATTAATTAATGGGATGTGTTATATCCGAGGGAATGCCCTAGACTTTGACGGCTGGGCTGAAGCACCTGGCTTAGAAGACTGGCGTTATCTCGATTGCTTACCTTATTTTAGAAAAGCAGAAACGCGTGATATTGGCCCTAATGATTACCATGGTGGAGATGGCCCTGTCAGTGTGACAACACCGAAGAATGGCAATAATGTGCTATTTCATGCGATGGTGGAAGCCGGTGTACAAGCAGGGTATCCACAAACAGATGATTTAAATGGGATCCAACAAGAGGGTTTTGGCCCGATGGATCGCACAGTCACTCCTCAAGGGCGACGAGCAAGTACAGCAAGAGGGTATTTGGACCAAGCGAAAAAACGCCACAATTTAACTATTCTTACGCATGCCACTACGGATACCATTGAGTTTGAAGGGAAAAAAGCGGTTGGTGTTAAATATTATCAAGGTAATAGCACTACGCCTACGGTAGTGAAGGCGCGCAAAGAGGTTCTTTTATGTGCAGGCGCGATCGCATCTCCACAAATTTTACAGCGTTCTGGAGTTGGGCCTGAGGATGTTTTGGCTGAGTTCAATATTCCAGCTGTGCACGTTTTACCTGGTGTGGGGCAAAACTTGCAAGATCACCTTGAAATGTATTTGCAATATGAATGCAAACAACCAGTTTCACTATATCCAGCCTTAAAATGGATAAATCAACCCAAAATAGGCGCTGAATGGCTATTTAAAGGGACAGGAATTGGCGCAAGCAACCAATTTGAAGCCGGCGGGTTTATCCGCACCAGTGAAAAATTTGCTTGGCCAAATATTCAATTTCACTTTTTGCCTGTGGCGATTAACTATAACGGTAGTAATGCCGTTAATCAGCATGGTTTTCAAGCCCATGTAGGTTCAATGCGTTCGCCGAGCCGAGGGCGAGTTCGTTTGAAATCTTTAGACCCAAGGCAGCATCCGAGTATTTTATTTAATTACATGTCATCGGAGCAGGATTGGGAAGAGTTTCGTGCTGCTATTCGTATTACCCGTGAAATTATGGCTCAGCCAGCACTTGACCCATATCGTGGAGAAGAAATCAGCCCCGGTAAACAGATTAGTACTGATGAAGAGCTAGATACATTTGTCCGCGAGAGAGCAGAAACCGCTTTTCACCCCTGTGGAACTTGTAAAATGGGGCACGATGATATGGCGGTAGTGGATGGTGCAGGGCGAGTTCATGGTATTGAAAATTTACGAGTTATCGACGCATCAATTATGCCGTTGATTATTACGGGGAATTTAAATGCAACGACTATCATGATCGCGGAGAAAATCGCCGATAAAATTCGAAATCGGTCTCCGTTGCCCACAAGCGATGCAGATTATTATGTCGCAGGTGGTAGGCCAGTGAGAAATCAGCCCTTAAGGGGCTAGTTTTTCCACGAAGATTTCACGTACAAAGCGATTGATATTTATATCAGTCGCTTTTTTAGCTAGACAGAATATGTGTTAGCTAATTTTTAGACAAAAAAAACCTCCAAATATTAAGGAGGGAAAATAAATATAAAGCGAGCTTATTTATATAGCATTAATTTACGGTAAACCATAGCCGACCAGTTGAATTTATTTATACAAAATGATTCTAGCTCACAATTTATAACGTTATAGTTATTAAATTCAGATTAATACCTATTATTTAACGGAGCTAATCAGCCATTGTAGATAATTATCTTCAATTTGGCTTGGGTCTAAGCGAATGAGTTCTGGAGTTTTATATGGGTGTACTTCTTTTATTGCATTAAACAAATTGAGTTGATTCCCTTGGGTTGTTTTGATCAAGAGTAAGATCTCCTTATCTTGCGTGATATTACCATGCCATAGATAAACAGATGTTATTTCAGGGAGTAAAGAAACACATGCAGCTAAACGATTGGCTAGTAAATGTTGGGTAATTTTAATTGCACTTTCATGGCTATTAGTCGTGCATAACACAATACATGGGCGTTGAGCATTTGTGGAGTAAATTTGTTCAGTAGACATTTCATTTCCTTCTTAGTCATATTTGGATGTGTTTTATTGCTCATATTTATAGATTAGGAATAAAAATTGTATTGGGAAAAAGCATAATCACTATAAGTGTTTTTTAGCATGATCAGATTAGATAATAACTAATGATAATTAAGTAGAAGGTATTGCTTCAATAGTGGGTTGCTCGTTTTTTAAGCAAAAATTACCATTGTTATAATTTTTTATATATTCAATATAATTTAGAATATTTCTTGGTTTTATTTTATTAATTCGATTCAGCAAGCATAAATTGAGGGTAAACTATAAAAATAATTGAAATTTTAGTATATTAAGAAACAAATTAGATTATGTGATAAATGTGAGTGTATGTGTTGCTAGCCTAGTAATAGAACAAATAATAAGCCCAGTTTTATTTTTACCCTTATTAATATAAGTGTAGGCTTACCTTTTTGTGCGAAAAATATGAAAGGTTAATCACTGAAATAATATATTACGTTTAGTTACAAAATAAATTACATTTTTTTATAAAAGAATCTACGTACTGATAAATATCAAGGTTTTTGAGCTATATATTGTTAATCTAAAGATAAAATTAGAATATATAACTGAAATTACTCTGTATTTCCATCTTTAAACGTGTATGGATGAACCCTATGAATAAGCTGACACCTTTAAAACCTGTTCCAACGTTAATCGCAGTTGCAATAACATTAATTATTTGGTTTTTAATTCCTGTTCCTGAAGGTGTTAATCCAAATGCGTGGCATCTTTTAGCATTATTTGTAGGCACAATCGCTGCGATTATTGGTAAGGCTTTACCAATAGGTGGTGTTTCTATTGTCGCTATCTCATTAGTTGCAGTTACCGGGGTGACTAATCCTGAATCAACTAAAGGGGCAATTGCGGATGCATTAAGTGGTTTTTCTAATGACTTAATTTGGTTAATTGGTATTTCTATCATGGTTTCCATGAGCTTGAACAAAACAGGTTTAGGGGCAAGGATAGGTTATTATGTCATTTCTTTATTTGGTAAAAAAACATTGGGTATTGCTTATTCATTGGCAATAGCAGAAACAATATTGGCTCCTGTGACACCAAGTAATACTGCACGAGGTGGGGGAATTATTCACCCAATTATGCGTTCTATCGCTGATAGTTTCGGGTCTAAGGCAGATGATGGTACTGCTGGGAAAATCGGTCGTTACTTGGCTTTGGTCAATTACAATATTAACCCGATTACGTCTGCAATGTTTATTACGGCAACAGCCCCCAACCCACTGATAGTCAGCCTGATTGTAAGTGAATTAGGGCAAAAAGGGGAGCTAACTTGGGGAATGTGGGCTATTGCAGCATTTGTGCCTGCCATTATCTCCTTGATTTTAATGCCTCTGGTCATTTATTTGATGTACAAGCCTGAAATCACCTCTACGCCGGATGCGCCTAATTTTGCCAAAGAACGTTTACAGCAATTAGGGCCAGTTTCATTACCTGAAAAATTAACATTAGCTGTTTTTGGGTTGTTATTACTGATGTGGGCAGGTGTACCTGCAATGATTTTTGGACCTGCATACAGTGTGAATGCAACAACAGCAGCATTTATTGGCTTAAGTATTTTATTAGCAACAGGTGTCATCAATTGGGATGATGTCTTAAAAAATAAAGGGGCTTGGGATACGGTAGTTTGGTTCTCCGCTTTGGTGATGATGGCATCTTTCTTAGGAAAATTAGGCCTAATTAAATGGATGTCAGTTTCAGTCGAAGGTGCCATTGCGAGTATGGGAATTAGCTGGGTATGGGGGATGTTGATCCTTGTTCTTATCTATGTTTATTCCCACTATTTCTTTGCTAGTACAACTGCACATATTACCGCAATGTATGCTGCATTTTTAGCCGCGGGCTTATCTCTTGGTGCACCGCCAATGTTGTTAGCTTTAACGCTTGCTTTCTCATCATCATTAATGATGTCATTAACTCATTATGGAACAGGTACTGCACCCATTATTTTTGGTTCTGGCTATGCCACATTAGGCGAGTGGTGGAAAACCGGTTTTGTTATGAGTGTCGTTAACTTAGCCATCTGGTTCTTTATTGGTAGCGTTTGGTGGAAGTTCTTAGGTTACTGGTAATTAGCTAAATTAGAGATTGAAGATATTTAATAGAAATCGGGCTAACAGCTCGATTTCTTCTTTTAAAACCCCATGCTATAAATAAGTGGCTATTGTCACAACCAAACCACTAATTATCGAAATCAGCATCACTTTTCCCCAACTGAAGACTGACGACGATTTTAATGCGTGTTGCCATAACAAACTTATCTCATCCGCATGCGCATATTTTCTCTTATTGATCGCAATCTTAATTTTTTTGATTGTATCGTTATCTACCGGTAATGTTTTTTGAATAACCATGCTATGACCTTCCATTAAGTTGAAGATGCAACTTCAATCAGTAAGACTGGTACTTGTTTGCCTACCTTGATTATCTCAGGTCATGTAAAAAGAAAAATTGATGAGCTTGTATGCAAACTTCCTCATTTATCGTATTTGAAATGAGACTTAATCTATTTAATAAGAAAAAAGGCGGCTTGGAAGTAAACTTATCGTTATTAAGAGGAAATGGCTCTTAATTTAAGGTCATATTTATCATTTTTTACGAAACATTATTATTTGGAGCGGTTGGAGATAAAGGCCATAAATGTGATTGGTTTAGATGAAAAAGCCAGTATGATGTAGCAGAGAGTCTTTTTAATTTATCCAGAGGAACACATGTATTCGCAAAGAAAGGCAGAATTTTTCTTGGTGCTTACCACGATAATTGCAGCTTGGGGATGGGTATTTTCCCGAGAAGCAGTGCAGGGAATGCCAATATTTGCCTTCCTAGGTAGCCGTTTTTTATTCGCGGCCATCATTTTAGCCCCTTTTTGTCGGGGGAAAAAAAATAGAATAGCGGTGAAGCAATTACCCAAAATATTAATGACAGGCGGTTGGATGTCATTAAATATGGTGCTTTGGATCCACGCAGTTGCGATAACAGACTCAATTGGCGAAGGGGCTTTTATCATGAGCCTGGCGATGTTGTTTGTTCCCTTAGTCGCATGGGTGATTTTAAAAAATAAACCTGTACGTTATTTCTGGGAGGCACTTCCTGTCGCTGTATTAGGGCTGGCATGTTTAACACTATTCAAGGCTCAGCTTGAGTTTAAAGCAAGCCAACTTTGGTTTCTTGGCGCCGCAATTGTTCAGGCTATCTATTTTTGTTATACCAGTTTATATACTCGAACAATTCCTCTTTTACCGTTAACGACCATTCAACTTGCCTGTACTGGAATTACAGGACTAATTTTGTCACTTTTTTTAGAAGAGTGGCCAAGTAGCATCACGATACCCACTATGATGTGGTTTATTGCTAGTGTGGTGATAGCAACGAGTTTACGGTTTGTATTACAGCTTATCGGCCAAAAAAATACCACCGCAGGAAATGCCGCAATTATTATGATCCTTGAACCTGTTATGACCGTATTTGTAGCGGCTATTTGGTATAGCGAAAGAATGCCTTTTATCCAAATTGTTGGCTGTGTGCTAATTTTATCATCATTATTCTATTATCGATGGCGTTGTTCTAATTCATTACCTAAGTAAAATACAGATAATAAAAGATGGGGCAATACAGATTTTTTATAAGAAAACAGCTATGATTAATATGAATAGTCAGTGATAGGGATATTAATCTTAATAAGAACGTCTTATTTGGTGAATTAAGATTAATGGTATTGAAAACATAAACGAGATATCCAAAATAGCGTGAACTAGGAATAATAGGGGTTTATTATTATCATCTTAGTTAAAGCTAAATAGGAAATGGGCATAAAATGAAAAAATTAGCATTAATATTAGGTATGGCGGGAGCGATGGCTGTGCTGTCTGCATGTTCTGATGAAAAATCAGAAATTGCTGAATACAAAGAAAATTTTGTAAATACTTGTGTGGTTGCATCTGGTAATCCTCAAGGTGAAACGGCAAAAGCAGTGACTGCAATTTGTGGTTGCGCCTACGACAAAACAATTGAAAAATATGGTTTGGCCGAGTTTAAACGTATGGATGCGGAGCTAGAAAAATCAGGTACTGCAGAACCTGAATTCCAAAAAACGATGATTGAATTTGTGCAACAGTGTTCGACTAACGCGCGTTAATTATTTATTACTCGCAGCTATTATCAATTAGCAATAGCTGCGAGTTTATTACCTTACTTAAATAAGTGCTTAAATTGATGTGGGGCACAGCGCCGGTATTGTGGCGCAACGTCTATTTGTTCATTCAATTCACTCGCTGCTCGCCAAGGCCATCGTGGCTCAAATAAAATCCCCCTACCAATAGCGACAAAATCAGCTTGATGGGTTGCAACAATGGCTTCTGCTTGTAAAGGTTCGGTAATAAGGCCTACCGCAATAACAGGCATCATGGTGTTTTCATGAATAGCTTGGGCTAAAGGGACTTGATAATTTGGACTTAATGGTATCTGTTGCTCAGTTGATAAGCCACCTGACGAAACGTGGACATAATCACAACCCAAATCCTCTAATAATTCTGTTAGCTCAATTGATTCTGGTACATTCCAACCCGATTCAAGCCAATCTGTTGCGGAGATCCGCACGCCAATTGCAACATTAGGGTTAATTATTTCTCTCATCTCATGAAAAATATTAGTAAGTAAGCGGGTACGCCCTTTAAAGCACCCTCCATATTCATCTTGTCGTAAGTTTGATGCCGGTGATAAGAATTCATGCAGTAAATATCCGTGAGCAGCATGGATCTCAATAACGTCAAAACCGGCTTTTTCTGCACGAATTGCAGCGTCAATAAATTGCTGTTTGACCTGTAGAATTTCATCAATAGATAATGCATGTGGGATTGCATTCTCACCAAAAGCGATTGCTGATGGTGCAACGGTTTGCCAACCATTTGGTTGTGTAGGATGGATACTTTTACCCCCTAACCAAGGTAACTCGGTTGATGCTTTTCTACCTGCGTGGGCGATTTGTACCCCTAAACGCGCATCTGAAAAATGTCTGATATCGCTGAGCATTTTCTGCATGGCTACCATTTGTTCGTCATTCCATAAGCCTAAGTCTTTGTGGGTAATACGTCCTTCAGGAACAACGGCACTGGCTTCTACAATCACTAAGGAGGCCCCTGACAAGGCAAGGTTCATATAGTGGGCGTTATGCCACGCCGTTGGCATGCCATTTTCTGCAGAATATTGACACATCGGGGGAACAATAATTCTATTTTTCAGCGAAACTTGGCCTATTGATGCAGGTGAAAAAAGGCGGCTCATTGGAACATTCCTTATTAGCAAACTTAAATTACTTTAATATTATACTTAGTTCTCCAAATTTTTTTTGTGAGATGGTGTGGTATTACGGGCTAAATTTTGTTTTTACAGCGGATCGGTGATAGAAAATCAAGTAAATTTTTGCATATTTGGCCAAAAGCATAAAAAGTATATTTCCCTAGCAACATGATGAAAAAAGAGGGAAAAAATATAAAAAAATAAGATAAAAAATAAAATATTATAATAGTTATTAATTTTTGATTGTTATAATTCTGTAACTTATAAATAAAATTAATATTCACCATTGTGGAGTGGCGTTAATGTCCTCTTATGGTTTTAATGGTTCTAATAGAGAATAAAGCTATTTTTTTATTTTAAATGATAATTTAAATAAGAATTAATGCATTGTTTGTGAAGCAAAATTATAAAATATTCCTTGCGGTTATATTAAATGGTTTATATAAGAAACATGCTTATTAAGCTAATGCGAGCCAAGCTGAATTTTGTGTTCACCTGAAAAATATAATTCTAAGAAGGAAGTTGATGTGCTGACAATTATTGGTATTTTAATCATTATATCGATAGTAACATTATTGATGATGGGGAAAGTTAGCCCAATTATCGCAATGTCTTGTATTCCCTTTATTGGTGCTTTATTTGCTGGTTACTCTGTTGCTGAAATTTCAGTATTCTTTGAAAGCGGAATTAATAAAGTTTCAAAAGTCGCAGCTATGTTTTTATTTGCGATTTTATTTTTTAGCTTAATGAAAGACCTGCATATTTTTGATCCGTTGATCCGTTTAATGGTTAAAATGACGCGTGGGAATATTATTGTTGTTTGTATTATGACAACGTTAATTGCAGGAGTTGTCCATTTAGATGGTTCAGGCGCAGCGACATTCTTAATTATCATTCCTGCACTATTACCTTTATACCGTCAATTGGGGATGAGTCCATACCTTATGTTGCTGCTGATGTGTGCCAGCATGGGGGTTATGAATATGGTACCTTGGGGCGGGCCATTAGGCCGTGCTTCGGCTGTTACTGGAATTGATGCTTCTACCTTATGGCAGCATTTGATCCCAGTACAACTCATTGGTATGGGTGGAGCAGTGGTATTTGCTATCTTGATGGGATTACGTGAGAAAAGACGTATTGCCGCGGCAAGTTTGAAAGGAACAACGCCATATGAAATGGATTCTTTGTTACCTGTCAGTGACGACACTGCAGATATAGCGGAAACGGTTCATAAGCCTAAAAAACCACTCATTAATGGTGGGTTAATTGTTGCTTCCGTTGTGTGTTTAGCATTTGGTTTATTATCTGCACCTTATGTTTTTATGATTGCCCTTTCCATTGCCTTGATGGTTAACTTCCCTAACCCTAGAGACCAAATGAAAGTTTTGGCAGCCCATGCTCCGCAAGCATTGGGAATGGTTGCCATTATCTTAGCGGCGGGAGCATTTTTAGGTATTTTATCTGAAGGTGGCATGCTTGAGTCAATCGCAACAGACTTAACCGCTATTTTACCAACAGAATGGGTTTCTAAAGTTCATATTTTTGTTGGTATTTTAGGTGTGCCAATGGATATTTTTACCAGTACCGATGCTTACTATTTTGCACTATTACCAATAATTCAACAAATTGCAGGCACAGTTGGTGTTGACCCATCTTCCGTTGTTTATGCCATGGCGATAGGTAACAATGCAGGAACCTTCGTGAGCCCGTTCTCTCCAGCAGCATGGTTAGCAATGGGATTAGCTGGAATTGATATGGGGCGCCACTTACGTTATTCGTTCGGTTGGATTTGGTTGTTTAGTTTCTTTTTATTAGCGGTTGGGGCGGTACTCGGCTTGTATTAATTTGCTCGTCGGCTTTAACGCCACAGCGTTGTTGGCTTCAAAAGTAAACCCTAGTCACATACTTGTGTATGCTCCTAGGGATTTACTTTTTTGCCGCCTAGCTGTGACATGAAATCCTTAGAGCAAATTGTCTATTCGAAAGACAAGTCTTTTTTATTCTACAAGCCAGAGGGTTATTTTCTTTTATCAATTATTGGGTTTATCAGACAGTTACTATGTCGAAAAGCGAATGCCTATGACATGATTTATTGGTTAATTATATCAATAAGGTTTGTTATGCGTAGGCCGCTTTCTTCTTATCATCCTATTCTCTATTGGCTGCGTGTCACTCAAAAACGTTTAGCTCGACGATTGCATTGGGCATTTTCCGCCAAGTATTATGCGAAATCAAAATCCAGTGAACGCCTTGAATATCGCTACAACAAGCACACGTCGAAGCTGATCCGAAAATTAGGTGAGTCAGACCTACGTTTACAATATAACAAAGTGACAAACTTACGTATTGCTGCAGAAGCGATGAATGGCATTACTATATATCCCGGTGAATATTTTTCTTTTTGTCGATTAGTAGGTAAACCCACAGCACGCAGAGGTTTTCTCGAAGGGATGGAATTATCATTCGGTGAAGCACGCTCAGGGATTGGCGGGGGAATTTGCCAACTGAGTAATTTAATTCATTGGATGGTTTTACATTCTCCATTGCAAGTAATTGAGCGTGCTAATCATAGTTTTGACCCATTTCCAGATGAAGGGCGGGTATTGCCTTTTGGTTCTGGAGCAGCAATTTTTTATAATTATATCGATTTGGTTTTTTATAATCCGACGCAAAGTGCTTTTCAATTGGTATTTAATATTGCAGAACATCAACTCGAAGGGGAGTTATTGAGCTGCACTCCTCGTGAGCACAAGTACCATATTTATGAGAGAAACCATAAGTTTACTCGAGAAAATGGGGTCATATACCGCCATAACGAAATTTGGCAAAAAGTGACAACAAAAGGACAGGAACCTATCACTCTGCAGGATAATTGTTTGTATCGGAATAAAGTAGTAGTGAAATATTCCCTAGATGAACGTCATATAGTGGTTGAATGACAGTGTTGATAATAAGATTAGGAATAAATTGATAGCCTTTTTCTTGACAAATAGACTAAAATTCAATTGTTTTCCTGCAATTTCGCTAATTTTAACCATTAGCCAAGTAAAAATGAGGCCGTCACTCGGAATAGATATGTAATACCTACACTTGATTTCTCAACAATTAAAGACGCAAATCTAGCAAAAAGATTTGTGGTTATTTCTATTTCTTTAGAGAAAGCATGATGAATATGCAATCAAGAAAGTATGGTAGAACGTATCACTATCCGTTCTCCCCAGGTACGACGAGTGATGATCGCATCAATAGCGATTGGTGGTCGCACATCCAAAATATAGACAAACTGGTTCATACAGAAAAACTGGATGGTGAAAATAATTGTTTAAACCGTCACGGGGTTTTTGCACGCTCTCATGGAGCGCCAACCCAATCAGCATGGAGCCAGCAAATTCGCCAACGTTGGCAGCTGATTAAAGATGATTTAGGGGATATTGAACTATTCGGTGAGAACCTTTACGCAATACATTCCATTGAATATCAATATATTGAAGATTACTTCTATGTATTTGCGGTGAGGCAGGGGGAGTATTGGCTCAGTTGGGAAGAGGTGCAATTCTATGCGGCTCTATTTGATTTTCCAACCGTCCCTCAATTAGATTTATCACTCAGTAAACACATGAGCAAGCAAGAATATGCAAGTTCATTAATTACTGCAGCATCATTAGATAGCCAATTTATTGCGCGTGATACTCACACGGGTAAATCTTGTAGCATGGAAGGTATTGTGAGCCGCGATAGCCAAGGCTTTCATGTGGATGATTTTATGGCGCATGTTTTCAAATATGTGCGTAAAAACCATGTTAAAACGGATATCCACTGGAAGCGGCATTGGCAGAGAGCCAAGCTGGCCTTTGAATTACAAGGAGAACAACCATGAGTTGGCAATTAACCCAATGTCGTGATTGGACACAGCTTGAAAAACAGTTCGATTTTGTGCGTGATATGCAGTATGTGCCGCAAGACCGCTTGCACCATGCGGAAGGTAACGTGGCTATTCACACCCAAATGGTGTTAGCTGCTTTAGAAGGTTTGTCTGAATATCAACAGCTTCCTGAGCTTAAACAACAAATCGTTTGGGCTGCAGCCTTGCTGCATGACATCGAAAAACGCAGTACGACAAAAGAAGATGAAGAGGGGCGGATCCATTCACCTGGACATGCCAAAAAAGGTGAGTTATCTGTACGAAATATATTATTTCGACAAATAGAAACTCCTTTTGCTATTCGCGAACAAATTGCGGCTTTAGTTCGATTCCATGGTTTACCGCTTTGGTTAATGGAAAAGCCAGATCCTGAACGCACGTTATTTGCCGCATCTTTACGGGTTGAAATGTCTTTATTGTGCATGTTAGCGAAAGCTGATGCGATAGGGCGTACGTGTGAAGATAAAGCAGAATTATTGGTCAGAATCGAGCTATTTGAGTTGTTCTGCCGTGAGCAGGGCTGCTGGAACCAACCTAAATTATTTGCGTCAGCGGCTGGGCGCTTCCAGTATTTTCATCATCAAAAAGGCACCACGGATTACCAGCCTTTTGAAGAGGATGGAAGCGAAGTGATTATGTTATGTGGTTTACCGGGGATGGGAAAAGACCATTTCATCAAACGGTTTTACCCACAAACGGCAGTAGTTTGTTTAGATGATATTCGCCGAGAACATAAAATCAACCCAGCAGATAAAAATGCACAAGGGTGGGTCGCTCAGCAAGCGAAAGAACAAGCGAAACAGTTATTACGCACGAAAACCCATTTTATTTGGAATGCGACGTCACTGAGTGCCTCATTACGGGGAACAATGATCAGTTTATTTGAACGCTATCAAGCAAAAATCCATTTAGTTTACTTGGAAGTACCATTTAAACAGTGGCGGCAACAAAATCAACAGCGTCAATATGCGGTACCGGAGCAAGTGATGGAAAAAATGGCCGGGAAGTTGGAATTGCCGACGCCAGATGAAGCTCATCAAGTTTCCTATTACATTGATGGCAATTTTGAACCGTTACTTGCAGAAAAATAAAATTCATCACCTGCCTCTAGATAAGAGGCAGGCTATTATTAGTTTTAAGGAACGTATACGTTGCCTTCAAACAGTTTTCTTGCCGTACGAACAATTGATGCTTGAAGCCCTTCCGGTGAGTTGCCTTGCTGGCTTAATGATACCTCAAATTTACCACTTAAATGCTCAATGGAAATGTTGCTCATATCAACAGGCTGAATGTATTGCTGAGTAATACTGTCCGGGATCATAGTGCTTGTGGCAATGGCAATAGCACCCGTTACGGCAAGCGCACCATGGCATTTATGTGGCATAAAATAGCGGACATTAATTGTTCCACCGTGAATGGCAGGTGAAATCAATATGGGTTTAGGAATGACTTTTTTACTTACATCACCAAGCCCCATCATTGCACCCGCTTTTATACGAATAGCCTCTAGCTTTTGCATAAACTCGGTATCTGCTTCAAGTTGTTCCGCGGTTTCATAACCTGTTTTGTTAAGCTGAGGGGCATCAATTAATACCACTGGCGTCGCCATATCAATGCAGCTGACATCAATACCTTCAATAGTATCAATCGCATGGCCTGTAGGGAGCAATTTCCCCGTTTTTGTTCCACAAGCATTTAAAAATGTCAGTGCAACAGGCGCTGCATGGCCGGGTACGCTAGCAATTTCGGTATTACCATCATAAGTTACATGGCCATCAGGGGTTTGTACCCTAGAGTTGATGAAAGTATTCGTATTTACATTGCGGATCCTAACCGTGGTTGTTTCACCCGTGATGGGCACCAATCCTTTTTCAATAGCAAAAGAACCCACTGCACAAAGAATATTGCCGCAATTCGGTGCTGTATCAACAAGATGCTCAGTAATAGAAACCTGAGCAAATAGGTAATCAATATCGGCATCAGGGTGGAAGGAAGGGCTAATAATAGCGACTTTACTGGTCTGTGGGCTGCCTCCACCAATGCCATCAATTTGCAAAGCATGGCCAGAACCCATAATAGCGAGGATCAGTTCATCACGTTGTTGAATATCAGTGGGAAGGTCATCGGCTAATAGAAATACGCCTTTTGAAGTTCCGCCACGCATTAGTGTGCAAGGGATTTTTTTCATCTGTTTACCCGTCATATTTCGCGCTGTAGCTGTGTTGGCTACACTCAGCCACCCAAGTCACATACTGATGTATGCTCCTTGGGATGTCTTTGTTTTGCCGCCTTGCTACAACGTGAACTATTTAGGGTAAGCTGGGCTAATATTATTAGGTAAACCTAAGAAAGAATTAAGCTTGCTCCAATAAAATTCACGTTATAGCGCCAAGACTGCAAATAACTCTGGAACAGCGAGAAATTAATCATTTTGTTGTTAAATAGGGCACAATCATGATGGTGCCCGTCGTGTCGATTTATTGACTAAGAATTAAATTAATCCAGTACTGATTAAAATTTCCCACCAACCTAAACCGATAGTCATGTGAACGAATAAACTAATGAAGGCAACTAACCCACCGATGATCCACCAGGAACGGATATCGTTATAACCTGCACCGAATACGATAGGTGCTGCCGCGCCGCCATAGTGAGTAACGCTTCCGCCGTAGGCATTTGAGAACAATAATCCCAGTGCGAGCAACATCGGAGGAGCCCCAGCAACCATACCCACAGTGGCAAATACCGGAACCATGGCTGCAACGTAGGCACCACCAGAGGCGAATAAGTAGCGAATGGCAACACTGATGAACATGATGACAAAGAACGCTAGCATTGCTTGGTCACCGAAAGAAAGGTATTGGCTCATGGTATCTGCGAGCCACTTGAAGAAACCTGCTTTTGTGAGTACGCCTGACATACTGATAATACCACCGTACCAAATCAGGGTATTCCAGCCGCCTTTATTCTTCAGCACGTCATCCCAAGTTACAACACCGAGGATCAGAGTTAATGCCATAACCGCAATCGCGACGCTAGAAGCGCTGACCCCGATAAGATCAGAGAAAATCCAGCCGCACAGCGCGATAATGAAGACAATACCTAGCAATTTTTCACGCATAGTCATTGGGCCTAAATCTTCAAGGCCTTTGGCTGCGATCTCTTTATTGTTCACCTTTTTCAACTCAGGTGGATACAGTTTGTAGATCATTAATGGCGTCAAAATCAGCATAATTAAACCAGGTACAGAGGCTGCAAGCGCCCATCCGCCCCAACTTAAATGGATGCCCATAATGTCACTCATCATGGCAAGGGCGAGTGCATTCGGTGCCATTGCGGTTAAGAACATATAGCTGGTGGTTTTGGTCACCATATAGACGTTGACGAGGAGGTAGTGACCCGCTTTTCGTGGGCTTTTCTCTGGATCAGACCCTAAAGCAACGGCCACACTATTGATGATTGGGAAAACAATCCCTCCAGCACGTGCGGTATTAGATGGCGTCGCAGGCGCGATAATTAAATCAAGGATTGCGGTTACATAACCGAGCCCTAATGTTGTACCGCCTAACTTGCCAATCAAAATATAAGAAAGACGTTTACCTAAACCAGTAATAACAAAGGCAGCACTCAGAGTAAATGCAGCAAATACAAGCCATGTCGTACCGGATGCATATCCGCTTAAAACTTCACTTGCTTTGACATCTTTAGTCCCTGTTACCCCAATAATTACCGCACTGGCAGCAATAGTGGCTAATAAAATAACAGGCTCTGAATAGGGTTTAAGTACCAATCCAACAATAGCGGCAAGGTAAAGACCAAATAGCAACCATGCAATATGTGGTAGCCCCGCAGGTGTTGGTATTAAAGCAATAATAATTGGAATGGCTATTAAGACTAATAGCTTCCATATTTTTTCTTTTTGCATAAGCCAATTTCCTTGATTAAATCAATATTAAATTTATTTAATATTAAATTGAATGAACTTTAATATTAGGAATTTGTTAAAATGACAATGTTTTTAATATGGCTGTATCTTGAATGAATATAATGAATCTTATTTTCATTACTCATTCATTCTAAGGTATATAATTTATTTAAATAATTAATTGGTTTTTATTTGGTTAATTTGTTTTTATTTTTTAAATTATTCCTGTGTTAATTGATATTAAAATAATTACTTCATATTAATTAAAGACTGGCTGGGTAATCGGGCAAAAAACCAAGTCAAAATTAATAAATCCGCACTTCCTCCTGGACTCATGTTTAGTTGAATACATTCACTGTCGAATTGTTTAACCTTAACTAAGTCATCATGGGTATTAATACCAGTGACTAATAGCTGTTCTGCGCGTTGCTTTACCCATGTTAATCCGTTGACGCCACCACGATTAACAATATTTGTATCATCATTCAGGCTCATGAGTAGAATTAAGGTATCGAGTAGGGCGATATCGGCTAGTTTACCTTTAGCAAGTTGTTGCAAATAATAAGGAAGTGAATGTTTGATTACTAACGAATAACCGCCTTCCGCTTCACCTCTTGCGCCTGTTAACCCATGTTCCTGATATAAGCGGCGGCCTGCGGTAGGGTTTTCGGTTTTTTGTTTAAGTTCATTGGTAATTCCCTTACACATACTGGCAACCAATAAGCTTACACTTTCAGGTGAAACAAATTGTTGTTGTGCAATCAAACGGCCTATTGCGGTTAAAACTAAACCCAAGGAAAAAATACTGCCTTTATGGGTGTTAACCCCTTTAGTCGCGCGGAACATCGACTTCTCGCAATCTATGCCGATAGGACGAATGAGGGGTAATAGTTGATCGATAAGACAATTTTTATATTGAGCACCTGCCTGTAAAAATCGAGGAAAATGTACCGCGATGGCATTGGCACTTAAATGAAAGTCAGTGAGTGCCATATCTTTATGAGCGCCGGTATTGTGTTTATCAACTAACCCAGGTTTAGGTGTCAAATTCACTTCGGCTAACATCGCTTGCCATGCTAATTGGCTGTAATAGCGAGTTAATTTCTCATTTATATGGCTGAGCTGTTTAATAGGTTGCATTCGCTAGCTCCTCAATACGATTAAGTATCTCTACCAATGAATGTGTCCGTTGACGAGCACAAATTTTCGCTTCATTTTCACAAACTAAGCATTGCCTTGGTGGTAAATTTAACTGGGAGCGCGAATATTGCTGCCCATTCGCATCAAATACATCAAAATCCCATAATCGACCAACGGGGGACGACTCTTCTAGGTGAATTAACGCTTTTTTAATCTCGATAGCATCGCCATCAACAGCGACCAAACATTCCGGCCCAGTTTTTAGCGCCCACGATTGTTGTGATAAAAACACCCACTGCCCGCATGAAGCAATTTGTTTAAGCGCATTTAGGCCCTGATTAAACACATGTCTAACAAGAGAGTTGTCTTTGACAGCTCCTGGAAAAACGACAGTAAATGAAATCAAGGTTACCTGATGGAGACCAATCCATGCTTGTTGACGAGCCAGACGGGCATCTCGGCTATCCAACAGTTCAGGTAAAGAAATTTCAAATTGCTCTTGAGTATCAGGCAGTGGGCAAAACATAGTTTACTCCTTCACTTGATGAACAACATCAATGACTGAGCCATCACGATAACGCACAACAGCAACGACTTTATCTGTAAATTCAATTGGGTTAGGCGTTCCAGTGAGTAATTGTGCACGCTCTCTTAACCAGCTCATTGAAACGGTTTTGATGCCTTGGTTTTCAAGTTGCTGTTTTAATTCAGGGCGAGCAGGGTTAACGGTGATCCCATGGTCAGTGACCAAAATATCCACACTTGATCCCGGCGTTACGCAAGTGAGCACCTCGTCCACTAAAGTTGGAATGCGTCCACGCACTAGAGGGGCAACAATAATAGACAGTTTAGAGGCAACGGCAGTATCGCTATGGCCACCAGATGCACCACGAATAACACCATCAGAACCCGTTAATACATTGACATTAAAGCGTGTATCGATTTCTAACGCACTCAACACAACGACATCAAGCATATCAACAGATGCACCTTTTGAATCAAAACAAGCGTATTGATTTGCACTGATTTCAATGTGATTTGGGTTGCGAGCGAGCGACTCAGCCGCTGCTTTATCGAAGCTTTGAACGTCTAATAATTTGCGAATTAAGCCTTTTTCATGCAAGTCGACAATGGTTGATGTGATGCCACCTAAGGCAAATCCTGCAGTAATATTATGGCGTCTCATTTTATCTTCAAGGAAACGAGTAACGGCAAGAGAAGCACCACCCGTACCGGTTTGTAGTGAAAAACCCTCTTTGAAGTAGCCCGACTTTTCGATAACATCAGCAGCAGTACGAGCAATCAGAAGCTCACGAGGGTTTGACGTCATACGAGTCGCATCTGCCCCGATTTTATCCGCATCACCCACACGTTTAACTTTGACGATATAATCGACTTCATCCTGTTTAATACTGGATGGGTTGTGGGGGTAATCGAGTATTTCTTCCGTTAACATCACCACTTTTTTTGCAGTTTCTGCATCAATTTTGGCGTAACCTAAAGAACCACAGCAAGCCGTTCCGGTATATCCGTTTGCATTACCGTATTCATCACATGATGGTACGCCAATAAATGCCACATCAATAACGAGTTCACCGCTATGAATCAAATTAGCTCTTCCACCATGTGAATGAATTTGTACAGGTTCTTCTAATTCGCCGCGTGAAATGGCTTCAGCGAGTGGGCCTCGGATACCAGAGGTATAAATCTTACGAATAACGCCATGACGAATATGTTCAACAAGTGGTGAATGGCAAGCACTTAATGAACTGGATGCAAGTGTTAAGTTGCGAAAGCCCATCTCTGCAATAACTTGCATCACCATGTTGACGGTAAGATCTCCACCACGGAAGGCGTGATGGAAAGAAATTGTCATACCGTCTTTAAGGCCAGAACGACGAATAGCGACTTGCAAATCATCACACAATTTGCGATTTCTCGGTTTTTGCACCTGCTGCTGTACTTTACCGATATCTTTAAATTCACGTAGAACATCGTCAATATTGGGTTGTAAGTAGGCTGATACGCGAGCCTGGCGCTGAGTATTATTTGTCATTTTTATTGCCTCACTCTTCCCTAATTCCTGATAATGCTGCTCGTGATAACACGAGGCGAGCTCTGTCAATAACTGGGCCATCGACCATTTTTCCGTTCAATGAAACTACGCCTTTACCTTCAAGGGCTGCAGCATCAGCGGCTTCAACAACACGCTGTGCATGGTCGACTTCTTTTTGAGTTGGTGCATATAAATTATGAAGTAACTCAATTTGTCTTGGGTTAATTAATGATTTGCCATCAAAGCCGAGTTGTTTAATGTGAGCGGCTTCGCGTAGGAAACCTTCTTCATTATTCGCATCAGAATAAACGGTATCAAATGCTTGAATACCTGCTGAGCGAGCGGCTTGTAAAATGGCGCACCGAGCATAGAGGAGTTCTACGCCGTCTGGAGACCGCTCGGTGCGCAAATTGCGGACATAGTCCTCGGCACCTAATGCGATGCCTATAAGTCTTGGTGATGAATGAGCAATATTCACTGCTTGAGTGATGCCCATTGGTGATTCGATAGCCGCTAACAAACCTGTACTACCTTCTTCACGGTCACAACTTTTTTCTATACGTAAGATTTCACTTTCAATATCAATCACATCTTGCGCAGTATCTGTTTTAGGAAGACGGACGACTTTCGCACCACCGCGAACAACCGCTTCAAGGTCAGCAACACCAAAAGCGGAATCTAATGCATTGACCCGTACAATGGTTTCAATATCTTGATAAAGTGGATGTTGCAATGCATGGTAAACTAAGCGACGAGCGGTATCTTTTTCGCGTAAAGTGACTGAGTCCTCAAGGTCGAACATCAAAGCGTCGGCTTTATAAATAAAGGAATTGCTCAACATCGCTGCATTGGAACCGGGAACAAATAGCATACTTCTGCGTGTACGTAATTTTTGTTCTGGAGTCATTATTTATCCTCCCAAGGCAGGTAGTCGATATCACAGGCGCGAGCCAGTAAAGCTTCTAAACGGGCTTTAAGTACACATTCCAGAGCACCTTTATCATCTACAATGATTTGTGCTCCTTGAATATCATGTTGTTGGATAACGTCTTGTACGATTTTTGCGATAGCATCTCCAAACTGTTTTTCAACGCTACTGGTAATTTGTATTGAGACCTCTTGAGTGTCTTCTAGCGGTTCTATGCGAACCATGACATCACTTGATTCAAGTGTGCCAGCTACTGCTGCGTGCTTTATCTTCATATTTCACCTATGGCTAATTCAGAACTTTCGGTGTGGCTTTGAGCTGATTCGATTTGGTTGGCAACCATCTCTTGCAAATATTGATAGGTTGCCTCAGGCACAATCGGCTTAATTGCCGCAAGATCTTTTTTAGCGAGCAATCGTCTCACTTGTGAGGCAGAAACTGCCGTTCCATTGATGATTGTTCGCGGAAATTCAACGAGTTCTATAGGTGGAAAATTCATAGCATCGGTTTTTAACCAAAAGCGCATGTCTTGGTTATATTGGTTGGTGACTTGGCAAAAAGGTTCCGAGCCTACGAATCGATGGGTTATCCCCAGAGCAGGGGCGATATATTGGCGAAATATCTTAATGTCTATTTCGGTATAACAGTTATTAGCAACCGTTTTGTCTTTAATAAAGTAGCAAGGAAAAGTCGCCCGAGAAATAATATATTCGGAGCCTTTATGAATCGTGAGGTTTTCTATTCCTTTGGTTCCTGCTTCGATTAAATTTAATCTTACTTTATAAGGAAAACGCGATGTGTCTTCTTTGACAACAAATAGGTGTAGCCAATCACAGGCTCTCGCAGCTTGCTCTATTAAATAGCGGTGGCCTAGTGTGAAGGGATTGGCATTCATGACGATTGCACCAATCTTTTTTCCTTCTTTACGTTGTGCTTTTAAACTTTCGATATAACGCTTTAGATAACAACAACTGTTTTCCATCAACACCATAATATCAGGAACAGTGGCAATGGTATGAAAACCACATTGTTGAAATAGGTTTTCATTTTGAAATTTGGTATAAATAAATAAATGAGTTGTATTATTTTCGTAAGCAAGATTAACCAGTTCTGTTGCTAATTTTAATGCAAGGCCTTCACCTCGAGCTTCATCACTAATAGCAACGCACTTAATAACATTTTTGGCTAATCCTCCACACGCAATTAATTTTTCATTGCGAGAAATAGTAATGAAAACGTCAATGCTTGAATCAAGCTCTAAATCGTTTTCCTTTAAAAACTGAGTTATTTCAGCAAGTTTCCTGTTCTCATGACGTTTTACTTGGTTAAACGTTATGTTTTCGAACATAATAGTATCCTGCATCTCATTTAGAGATGTTTTTAAAATGTTGCTAATGTTAAAGTTAATTAAATAAATTCTCTTTTGCTTTTCTTATAATAATAAATAGATTTTCTTATTTAATTACCCTCTTTGATATTTATATTAAAGGTACTGTATTTAATATATTTGACCTATTTCATGTTTCTCAAATGAGATTGTATTTGTTTAATGGTTTTAAAGTTTTTAATTACTTGATAAGTTTTTTATTGCTTGGTTTTAATGTGTTTAATTATTAATATGTGTATTATACCTTTGGCTTGAATCTGATTTATCGGTTATCCTATCATTATTGAGTTAACAAAATTTTTACTTTTCAGCCAGTAACGAGATATAACATGAAAAAAGAATATGCGCTCTCTTCATTGAAAAAAGTAAATTCAGTTTCATTTTCAGTACGAGTATTTTTTCTGTTATTGATAGTTTCTGTTTTTTTAACTCTCGGGTTGGGTAAATATTTTACGGATACAGCTGAAAATCGATTGATTGCGAACATTCAATCATTGGCGATGAGCCAAGCAAAGCTGATTGCTTCTATTGATGGTGTTGTGCAATCAGTAAAGAATAGAGATATTCCGAGGCTGAAGGTTATTGCTGACAAACTAAACCAAGATTCTAACTACGATTATGTGGTTATTGGTGATGAAAAATCAATTCGCTTATATCATCCAAATAGCCAAAAAATTGGTTTTCAAATGCAGTGGAACAAGCCAGGAGCCTTAGAGAAAGGGGAAAGCTATTTCATTAATGGTGAAGGCTCGATGGGAAATGCGGTTAGAGCAAAGACGCCTATTTTTGATGAACAAGGCAAAGTGATTGGCGTTGTGTCCATTGGTTACCTATCCAACAAAATAGACACATCACGTAGTGAATTGTTCGTACAAACAGGTGCTACCTTTTTAGGGATACTGATTATATTGCTCTTCTTATCGTGGGCATTTTCACGTTTAATTCAAAAACAAATGCTGGGTATGGAGCCTGAAGAAATAACGCAACTAGTCTTAGTGCAAAAAGGGATATTTGATGCTGTTTTTGAAGGTATTATCGCAGTAAATATTCAAGGGCAAATAATTAATATTAACTCTAATGCTCGGAAAATGTTATCTCTAAGCAAGCCATTAGGCCAGTTAACGGGCTCTTTTGTGTCGGAGCATATTTCGCCAGTTGATTTTTTTATTACTGATATTGAAACGACCAAGCATGATGTAATTTGTGAGTTTAATGGCCTAAATGTGATTGCAAGCCGTGTGGCAATTCGTGATGAAGAACATCTTGTGGGGGCGGTTATTAGCTTTCGTAGCCAAAATGATATTGAATCGTTAAACTCTCAGTTGACCCAAGTTCGTCAATATATAGAGAGTTTACGGACTTTACGGCACGAACACCTTAATTGGATGTCAACACTTAGCGGGTTATTGCAAATGAAAGAGTATGACCAAGCGTTGGCACTGATTAAAGGAGAATCAGAATCTCAGCAACAATTAATTGATACACTCCGTGGGCAGTTTTTTGATAAGCAAGTCGCTGGTTTATTATTTGGTAAGCACCATCGAGCCAAAGAGTTAGGGTTACAACTAAAATTTACAGCAGGTAGCCAGTTACATGAATTACCTAATTCACTAAATAGTACTGAATTTTGTGCCATATTGGGGAATCTACTTGATAATGCATTTGAAGCAAGTTTGCAAAATAATCAGGGTAATAAACAAGTGGAATTATACCTTTCTGATGAAGGAAGGGAGATTGTCATTGAAGTCGCGGATCAGGGGTGTGGTTTCCCGCCAGAAATTCAAAGTAAATGGTTCGAGCGCGGTGTGACAACCAAAACTGATGTGGCAGATAACCATGGTATCGGGCTCTATCTTGTTGCGTCTTATGTTAAACGCTGTAATGGTGCGGTTCTTATTGAAGAAAACCAACCGCATGGTACAGTATTTTCAATATTTATTCCGAAAGTGAAGATATAAAATGATTAAGATAAAAATCCTCATTGTGGAAGATGAGTTGCTGCTTGCCGAAATGCACAGTGAATATATAAAAGCCTATCCTGCATGTGACAAAGTTTGGCTTGCTGGTAACCTTGCAGAAGCAAGAAAAATGGTTGAATACATGAAACCAGACCTGATCTTGTTAGATAACTATTTACCTGATGGAAAAGGCATTGATCTGGTTCACGAATTAATACAAGAAAGAAATAATGCAGACATTGTATTTACTACGGCTGCAAGTGATATGGATACAGTCTCTGAAGCGATTCGTTTAGGCGTTTTTGATTATTTGGTGAAGCCAATTGCCTACGAGCGCTTAGGTCAAACGTTGGATAGATATATTCAACGTAAATCTGTTTTACAAGACAGCAGCAAAACGAATCAAAGTAAAATTGATGATATGTTTAATACCTATGCACGTGGGGAATCTAAGGAAGAACTTCCAACAGGTATTGATATTATTACACTCGAAAAAATACTCGCTTTATTCACAGAGCCTGATGTGCAGTTTACGGCAGAAAGTATTGCTGAAACAATCAAGCTCAGTCGTACCACAGCAAGACGTTATTTGGAGTATTGTTTAGCGAAGGATAAAATCGAAGCTGAAATTGAGTATGGTAAAGTTGGCCGGCCGCAGCGGATTTACCGTAGCAAATTGTGAGTGTTTGTATTCATAGTATATGTCGATAGACGCCCTGCATTGGTTATTACCAATGCAGATTTTCTTTACCTTGTTTATATTGGTGGTACAACAGTAAGCTTGAGAAATAGAATTTATTGCTGTTGATGCTCTAAAATTAACACTTTCTTTTCAGCTCTTTCATGGCCTTTAGCCGCTGCAAGCTGATACCAGCGTAGGGCTTTTTTATCATCAGTTTCAACACCCATGCCATATTGATAACAAGCTCCTGCTGCATATTGCGCATCGGCACTATTTTGCTGGGCAGCTTTTATAAACCAATGACATGCTTTAGCTTGGTCAGCTTTGATACCATCACCGCGTGCATAGATAAGTGCAACATTAAATTGAGCTGACATTTCACCTTGTTCAGCCGCTTGGGTTAGCCATTTTATGGCGGATTGGATATCTTTTTTAGTACCTTGTCCAGTTAAGTACAACATACCTAAGCTATTTTGAGCGGGTGAAAACCCTAATTCGGCTGCGCGGGTAAAATATTGAAAGGCGAGGGGGTAGTTTGTTTTATCATACATACCTACTGCAGCTTGATAACCCAATAAATAGAGTGCTTGAGGGTGGTTTTTCTCAGCGAGAGCAAGGTATATTTTTTGTGCCTTTTGTGGGTCTTTTGTGATGGCTTTTCCCTCTTCATACCAATAGGCTAGGGTGAGCATCGCAGGTTGAAAATGTTGTTCAGCCGCTTTTTTTAGCCACTGTTCGGCTTCTTCTGGGTTTTTCTCTAATAAATTATCAAGACCGTATAAGGTGTATTCGGCCATATTCATCTGGCCAATAGGGTCACCATTTTCGGCTGCAGTTTGCATCCAATGGAGCATTTGTTTTTCATCGAGTGCAACACCGGTTCCTTGCTGGTACATTAAGCCAAGGTTAATTTGAGCTTTTGTAAACCCTTGATTGGCAGAGAGAAGGTACCAGTGTAAAGCCTGGTCAAACTGTTGATGAGACTGATAAAACATTCCTAAATTAAATTGAGCTTCAGCTTGCCCTTGTTCTGCAAGTGCGATTAGCGCTTCTTCATTGATGAGTGGAGCGGTCTCTTCTGCGAAAGCCTGGGGGGAAAATACGTTAATAAAGATAAAAAATAATAAAAATATTTTTTTCACATGACATCCTTTCGACTAAGCGCTCAATGGCTAAGTTATCTTGTTAGGTAAGTTCCTGCAACGATTGATAGATATTTTATATTAATTCTACTAAATCAAATGGTTAATTGTTGCTATTAGCACATTGGGCAAAAAACACATAAAAAACTTTAAAAAAAGATGAACTTTTTTCCGTTATAACCACTCTTAGTAGTATCTATATACTGTTTGCTTGCGTAAACATTCATATATTTACCCTCATCATTCATTTCTTTACATGAAGTAATGTAATAATGCATCTACGTAGTGATAGTTTGAATTTAGCAAAAGATCCTTGAGTAGAATGCATTATGCCCAGTTTACTACTGGGCTTTTTTTTATCCAAAATTCCAATCTGCATGTACCTTTCACCGCACTCCTTTAAAGTTTTTCCTACCAGTAAAATAAAAAGCGTCTGGTTGATATGGATGATTTTTGTTTCACATAATACTTACAGCAATAAATCATAAGGTTATAAATCGCGACATTATAGTTTCAATGCAGAATAATGTTCTTAACATTTAATGAACAAATGACTAATTAGTAATCGATAATAATTTGGTAATTTTGTAAAAAATTGAAGTTAATCACGATTAAATTCAATTGATGTAGTAATTAATACTAGCTAATTCTTTAATTTTGGTGCATAAATACCGTATATGGCTCAATTGATTATTGGGTTCTTGGCGGGTTATCTACCAGTTAATGTTGAATAAATAATCAAATGTGCTTTAACTCATTGAATTTATGTTTGAGATCCATAAACAAGCCTACACACAGTTTTGTTTATTTTGAGGTCAGGGAATGATACTCCTCCTACCAAAAGTGAATCTTTTCAACTTTGAATTCTTGAGATCATAACAATGCGAGAGCGTATAGAGCGTTCCGTGGTTTTTTTGCATATGTACAGGTTGTACTAGAGGTAACTTGTGTCCACAACAAATAACAAAGAGGAAGTTAGTCTTAACGCGTTTAAGCAACCTCGCTCATTCTATCTTATTTTTTCTATCGAACTCTGGGAACGTTTTGGTTACTACGGTCTTCAAGGGATCCTTCCAATATACCTAAGCCAAGTGCTGGGTATGTCAGAAAAAGAATCAATTACACTTTTCTCAGCGTTCGCAGCGTTAGTTTATGGCTTTGTTGCGGTAGGTGGCTGGTTAGGGGATAAAGTCCTTGGCACAAAACGTGTGATTGTTCTTGGAACAATCACTCTGATTGCAGGGTATGCATTTGTTGCTTTCTCAGGGCATGATGTGTCGATGGTCTATGTTGGCTTGGCGACTATTGCGGTTGGTAATGGTTTATTTAAAGCGAATCCATCATCACTCTTATCAACCTGCTATGAAAAAGATGATCCACGGTTAGATGGCGCATTTACCATGTACTATATGTCCGTGAATATTGGTTCATTTTTCTCAATGATTGCAACGCCATGGTTAGCGAAACATTATGGTTGGGATGTTGCGTTCTCTCTTAGTGTTGTGGGCTTGATTATCACATTGATTAACTTCTATATGTGTAAAAAATGGGTTTCTCAACATGGCTCAAAGCCTGACTTTGCACCTGTCGTTATTTCAAGGTTAGTTGCTACAGTTGCAGGCGTTATTGCATTAATTGCGATTTCTACATGGTTATTGCATAACCTTGGTATCGCACGTGCAGCATTAGCGATTATTTCTTTGGGTATTTTAGTTATCTTTATCAAAGAAACATTAGCACTAAAAGGTACGGCTCGTCGCCGCATGATTGTTGCATTGATTCTAATGCTTGAAGCGATAGTATTCTTCGTTCTTTATAGCCAAATGCCTACCTCATTAAACTTCTTTGCATTACATAACGTAGAACATGAAGTTCTTGGTTTTTCTATTGAACCTGCGCAATATCAAGCTCTGAACCCATTATGGATTATGATTGGAAGCCCAATTTTAGCCGCGATTTATAATAAAATGGGTGATAACTTACCAATGCCACATAAGTTTGCGATTGGTATGTTGTTATGTTCCGCTGCATTCTTAGTTTTACCACTAGGCGCTAAATTTGCAAATGAAGCTGGTATTGTTTCCGTTGAATGGCTGATTATTTGTTACGGCTTCCAAAGCATTGGTGAGCTGATGATCTCTGGCCTTGGGCTTGCGATGGTGGCTCAGTTAGTTCCGCAACGCTTAATGGGCTTTATTATGGGCGCATGGTTCCTAACCAACTCAGCAGCTGCATTTATTGCGGGATATGTTGCCTCAATGGCGGCGGCACCAGAAGGTGAACTTACCAGCAAAGTCGAATCTTTGGCTGTGTATAGTGACGTATTCTTGAAGATTGGTTTAGTGACTGGTGTGATTGCAATTTTGATGGTTTTAACCGCTCCGATGTTAAATCGTATGACTCTTGAGCGTTAATTTTCATCTTAAGTTGCAGTAATCAAAAGGGCTAAGAAGCCCTTTTGATATATGTGACATACGGTAATAGACGTATTAATTAAAATAGCGGTTATTAATCAGTTTTAGCGAGCGGTCACGGCCATTAACCAAAATGGTATTCGAAATACGGCTGTACGCATCTATTGATACGCCATCCATCAAGATTGTTGGTGTGATGGCTGTGGCGGCAAAGATAACATCAGAAGTGCTGACCATCTGGTCTAAAGATAAAACCTCACCAATTTCTAACCCCATTTGTTGGCAACGCAAAACTTCTTGTGCCGCGAGTTGTTTGTTTTCTTCGCTATCTCCTTTAGCTTTATCTCGAGAAACTAGCCTTGCTTGCATGTCACCACCTAAAGCGCGTGCGATGGCTGCACTGATAATACCTTCAGGAGCACCGCCAGTTCCATACATCATATCAATTGGGTGCTCAGGAAGGATAGTCAGTAATGAGGCGAGTACATCACCATCAGGAATGGTAATCACATTTGCACCAAAATTACGGATAGTCTTGATAATATGTTGATGGCGAGGTTTATCAAGCACTGCGATTGAAAGACTTGAGATTGGTTTATTCAATGCAGAGGAAAGGAACTCTAAATTTTTCTCTAGGGGATTGGCAAGGTGAACGGCCCCTCTAGCTGCGGCCCCAACAACCAGTTTTTCCATATACATATCAGGTGCTTGAAGTAGTGTTCCTGTTGGTGCCGCTGCCAGTACGGCAATGGCATTTTTTTCATTGCAAGCGACCATGCGAGTTCCATCGATAGGATCTACCGCAATATCTAATCCAACAGAACCAGATTGTTTGCCAACTTGTTCACCAATATATAGCATGGGAGCATCGTCGATTTCACCTTCACCAATGACAATTTTTCCATGAAAATCAATTTCATTTAGGCGATTTCTCATCGCTTCTACCGCGGCTTTATCTGCAGCATTTTTATCTTGTTTACCCACCCAATCGAAGGCAGCAACTGCAGCGACCTCGGTAACGGAAGCAATAGCAGAAGCTAACTCATCACTAATTTTCATTTTTTGTTTGTATCCCAGATGTATAAAAGAAAAGTATTTATCACTATGATACGTTTTTTGTGATCTATCTGGCAAATAATGGGTGATTAAATCGACAGAGAATTTGGCGGCAGAATGTAATGGTAGCCTAAACATCGGCTACCATTAATTGAAAATTAAAGCATTTCTACGATAGTGATACCGCCAATAATCGAAATTAAGGCAGCTAATGTACTTAATAACACGGTTCCTGCTGAGGTTTCAGTATAGGCTTGGTTGCTAATGGCCAATGCGGGCACTGCGGTCGCGGTGGGTAATACACCAATAATAAATGCCGCTTTCAGTAAATCATCTTGTAAACCTAAAGCGAGTCCAGTTCCTAAAATTAGGGCTGCTTGAACAAAGTTTTTAATAAAAACGTTAAATACAATTTCCTTACTAATTGTCAGTTTGATCCCAGAAAGGAGTAATCCAAGGAAGAATAGGGCGACTCCGCCTGCTGTTTTCCCTAATTCATTGACTGAATTTTGTAATATCTCCGGTAATTTAACGCCCAAAATAGCCAGTATTGCCCCTAGAATAGGAAGAAAAACTAAGGGTTGGGCAATGGCTTTACCAACAGATTTTAAGATACTGTTTCCTTGTTGTGACCCGCTGATCATTAAGAGAGTAAATGGAATAATAATAACGGTATAAATAAGGTTACCTAATACCATTGCTATTAAGCCTGATGAGCCGACAGTTGCAAGTAATACAGGTGGCCCACAGTAGGCCATATCAGGAAAAGACACCGACAAGGCTTGCATAGCTGCATCTTTTTTATTATGGCGAAAAATAAATTTACCAAAAATAAAACCAATCACGTATGTTGCAATTAATCCTACGGCCAATGCTAATAAATAGTCAATATTGAGTAATACCGAGGGTGGTGCTTGTGCAGCAGCAAGAAATAGTGCAAACGGTAATGCTATTTTAACAACAAAGTCAGCAAAAGCTTGGGAATACTCTCGTTTGATGAACCCGTATTTACCCGATAGCCAACCAACGGCTAATCCAAGAACAATGGGCCCTAAAGCAGCAAGTATAATGTGAGTTAGCATTAAAAAATTCTCCCGATATTATGCGGTAGGCCTTATTTCATAAAAAGTCAGTTAAATGACAGTTAACACTTTCCCTTGCGATTAATCTCAGTCTAATTAAAAAATTTATACATTTCATCAATGTGTAATAAAGAAAATAATTAATATTATCTTTAAGTGGCTATAGTCATTTAAGGATAATAAATATTAGAGTAAATATTTTAAAATAAATATATTATATAAATAACATAATAAAAATAATTGTACTAATAAAATTTTTATTATTAATTAGTTAAGTATCTGAAAATGAATATCGAAAAATAGACACTCAATCAATTATCTATTTTCCATGAATTAAACTATCATTAAATGATGATTAAGGGTTTTCTTAGTTACTAAAATAACGAATGAGAGTATTAATAAGTCATAAAAAACGGGTGAGGGTATTGCTTCTTTTTTGTTCAGAGTATAGCTAAAAGTAGAGTGTAATGAATTATTTTGTAACAGTTTATTACATTTGGTTGGCAAGGGGATCAATGCTATCTACACTAGCAGTAATCGTGGTCTTTATTTTCCAGATTCTAAATTGTGAATTTTATTATGAGGAAACCTATTTGTGGATACTTGGATACTAGTAGGACTCGTATTAGTTTTTCTGCTAGTGCTAGCTCCGATACTTGCTATCATTGCCATCAATCGAACTGGTCGGTTGCAGTATCAAATTTCGCTATTAAATCAGAAGGTTTCCTCATTAGAAGCTCTCCTTTCTAACTCTAAACCCTCACAAAGTGTATCTGTTGATGATGTAACGGCTCCCCAACCAAGCTTCGATGAAAAACAAGATGTCTTCTCAATGAGCCATGCTACTTATCAGCAGGCTGAAAAAGAACATGCTTTATCTGATCATGTTTTATCTAGTCATGCTAGCTCGGTTCCCATTACGGAACAAACTGTCTATGAAGATCCTCTCGAACGCTCTCCAATTAATGAAAACATCAACTCAAATAGGTTTGATAACTCGACAGCACCGCAAATAGACCCAAATCGGTTTAATCATAATGAACGTAAAACAGATCAAAATAATCAAAATGCGGTTAGTCATGATAAATCAATATTCAGCCATTTCTTTAGCTGGTTAATAAAAGGAAATCCTGTTGCGAAAATAGGTATTCTGTTGTTATTCCTAGGTGTGGCGTATTTACTGAATTATAGCGTGCAAAATGACATTATTTCACCACAAATGCGTTTAATTTTCAGTGCAGTAGGGTGCTTAGGCTTACTTGGCGTTGGCTGGTGGTTACGGAATAAAAAGGCATTATTTGGGTTGATTTTACAAGGGGGAGCAATAGGCTGCTTGTATATCACTATTTTTGCTGCCTTTAAATTATATACGATGGTGCCATATGGAATGGCATTTGCATTTATGTTGCTTATTTGTGCTGCAAGTATTGCTTTGGCATTATTGCAGCGAACGATTAGCTTAGCGGTTTTGGCATCAATAGGCGGGTATTTAGCACCTGTATTACTATCGACTGGTGGTGGAAGCCATGTTGTTTTATTTTCTTATTACCTGATGCTATCTATTGGTATTTTAGTTATTAGTGTGTGGCAGGCTTGGCGCCCTTTAAATTTAGTCGGTATGGTGATGACTTATGGCGTTGCCGTTTTATGGGGGGTAGATAATTACCAGCCAGACTATTATTTATCCTGCCAACTCTTTATTATTGCTAATTTAGTCGTATTTAATGCTTTAACTCAACTATTTTCACTACGTTTTGAACATAGCAAGCAACTTATTGTTGATAATACGCTTCTGTTTGTTCCTCCCTTTGTCAGTATTGCTCTTCAATTCTTTATTTCACAAGGGGAAGGTTTGCTGCCAGCCTTTATTTCTCTGATGATAGGCTTGTTATATCTGGTTACTGGTTTGCAAGTGCATAAACGCTATAAATCTGCTGGCAAGAATATGGCATTAGCAAATATTATTATTGGTGCTGGATTTATCACGTTAGCTATTCCACTAGCGTTAACATTTGAGTGGACCTCCATTATTTGGTCATTAGAAGGTCTGTTAATCCTTTGGTTTGGTTTACAGCAAAACCAGAAAAAAATGGCGGCGATTGGCTCTTTATTGATAGTTATTAGCGCAATTACTTTATTAAGTGATTATCCTTATCTATATTGGAGTCGCAGTAGTACTTATATGGTTCCAGTGCTATTAGTCGCATGTTTTATGGCGGGTGGGCTTTTCCATACTCGTCGTAAAGAAGATAGTAACTTTACTTTATTTAGTTATGGTTTCTTAATTATTGGGTTGGTAACGTGGTTTTGTTGGTTACCTTTATTTACCGATATTTTATCGTGGAGCCGTGAGTCTGAAGGCTTTATTATTTTAGTCTTGGTTGTTATTTCTGTTTGGTTTTGGCGTTTATATGCTATCCATATTAATTGGGTGCCGTTGTTACTGTGCCAATCTATCTTGTGGATTGCGGGCTATTATTATCTTAGTTTAGATTTCGTTAACGACCAAAACCCAATGGGACGTGGCGAAGGTTCTCTTATATGGCCAGTTGTTTTGGGCAGTTCTGTTTTATTTGTTATTCATGCATATAAGCTTCGTGACCCCTGGATGCAAAGATGTCTCCATAGCGCTAATTTATGGTTAATTCTTGCGTTTATTGGTACTCAAGTAAATTGGTTCGTTTCTATTTTACCTTGGGGAATGCACGAAGTCGGGTATTTTATGTATATCATGGCCATAACACTAACCATTATTGTTCTGTATTGGCTACAACAAAGTAGAATGCCACCGATGAAACGAAATGGACTGATTTATTGGTATTCGATGCTTCCTGTCGCTGCCGGGCTAATCATATTGTCTAGCTATGCTAATTTAGAAGATGGCAAACTGACGTTTTGGAGTTATATACCATTAATCAATCCATTAGATGAAGCTGGGTTATTTAGTATCGCGGCGCTAGTTTTGATACGTAGAGGGTTCACGCAGAAAATACGTAAAGTGACAGCGGTTAATTTTTGGGTTCTGCGTAGTTTATTAGTGGCCACTATTGCACTTTCTGCTTATTGGTTTAACGGTATTTTAATTCGTGCAACAGCAGATTTCGCAGCACTGAGCTGGAATTATGAAACCCTCTATGATTCGCGCTTAGTACAAACTGTACTTTCTATCAGTTGGGCATTGGCTGCATTAGCCTGCATTATTGTTGCTGCTCTCAAGAAAAACCGTATTTGCTGGTTTATAGGGGCAGGTATTTTTGCATGTGTTATTGCCAAGTTATTCTTAATTGATATTTATGGGCAAGGTGGTATTTCTCGTGCAATTTCCTTTATTGGTGTTGCATTGTTAATTTTAATTGTTGGGTATTTTTCGCCATTACCACCAAAAGAAGCAAAAGGGAAAGTCGAACAGGAGATGCAACCATGAGTTTAATAAAAAATACAAGACTAGGAAAGTTTATTACTGTCCTCTCTTTATCATTATTTTCTAGTTACATGAATGCAGAGACAGTAGAAGAGACGACACCTTATAGTTTTTATCAAGGCTCAGAAATAAATGTACTTGATACATCGACCCCTTTTTATTGGTTAGAGCTTCCCGCAAATGCGTATATTAATTCAGCGTACCCTAAAACGTTGCAAGATGTTCGAGTTTTTAATGGCACTGGTAATGAAATGCCTTCCGTATTATTTTCTGATACTGAAAAATCCGTCTCTAATGAAAAAGTGGTTTTTACACCACAACGTTTAGTGACCCAAGTTGACAACGTTAATTCCGATGATGATGTGCGTAGAGAAAGGCAACATCTACTAGTCGAATCTATCCCAGGTAAAGTGAATAGAATTGAGTTGCCTAGTATGCAAGTGAAAGATAATGTTGCTTATCAGGCTTATTTATTAACGAGAAATCAAAACCAAACTAAAGATGCCCCCGTTAAGAGCCTGACATTAGACTGGGCTAAAAGTGAGAAAGAGTGGCAGGCAAAGGTATCTATTTTTGCTAGCGATGATAAAGAAAATTGGTTAAATGTAGCATCGAACCAGCCAATTATGAATTTAAAATTAAATTCTGAAACTATTGTAAGTAATAATATTGAATTATTGAATGGTAATTCAAAAGCATTAAATGCACCTTATCTTATGGCTGTAATTGTAAGTGCTCCAGATATTGTTATACCCGATTTATTAAAAGTAGATGCAACTTCTAGCGTATTCAATTCAACTCACCGTCAAGAACTATTTCATTTTGAGATGACGAACGATGGAGTTTCAAAAGATCATATAATCTATCAGTTACCTAGAGCACTGCCGTTAAGTGAATTACAAATACAGTTGCAACAACCAAACCGCGTGATCCCCTTAAAAATCGAGTATTCATCTGATCGCGGTGAAAGCTGGAAATTACTCACTAATATTGTCGCCTATAATCAAACAATAGATGGTGATTTAGTCAGTAATCCAAGCACTGCACTTTATGGCGAAATGGTAGGGAAAGTAAAAATTTCTGCGCTCAAAGGCAGTTGGGAGGATCAACCGCCAAGATTAACGGGAAAACGAGATGCTTATAACCTTATTTTTAATTTACAAGGTCCCTCGCCGTATTTGCTTGTTTGGGGAAATAAACAAGCAAGCTTTGATAAATTAACCACAAGTCAGCTTGTAGGAAAACCAGATAGTATTGATGAATTAATGACGAATTACCCCCAGTTATTTCTTGATAACACAATCATTGAGTTGGGAGGGGTAGATAGATTAACTTCAGTAGAAGAGGCTGATGATAATTTTAACTGGTTGACAATTACTTTATGGATACTGTTATTTATTGGTATCTTAGTATTGATCTATTTTTGCTGGTATTTATTAAGAGAAGTTAATTCTTCAGATAAAGCTAATCATGAAGAGTTATAACTAGATATTTTTATTAGCCAAATAGGGAATAGTACCCTATTTGGTTCCAATTTACGTCTTTGACAATTCTGACATCTCTTTACTCAAGCATGAGCACACTTACCTTTAGTCTGTTTTTTCTGACAAGGATTTGCGCTAAAACAATCATAACGAAATAGGAGATAATGATGGAAAGAACATTACTGGCTCGTATATTTATTGTGATTGTTATTTTGACCGGTTCTTCAATAGTAGCTCAAGCTGCAAATAATACCGTATTAACAGAATTTATAGCACATAATCAAGTGACGTATGAGTATGTGTTACAAAATACAAACCAAAGTGAAGCAGACATAGAGTTTGAACGAGAAACAAAAGAGCTTGATAGTTCTCAACTGCGTAATATTATTAATGATAAACGTTTTACTGGTCGGCAATTTAGAATAGATACAAAGTAAGTAATAACTAAATTTTTACTGTGGTTATATTCATATTGAGTAATAAATCAGCTATCTAAATAAAGGAAATTCTATGCATCAAGGCCAATGTTTATGTGGTTCTGTAAAAATCACAACAGCAAAAGATATTAGCCATGTCAGTGTATGCCATTGCGGAATGTGTCAAAAATGGAATGGTGGCCCAGGTTTTAGTGTTGATTGTGGTAACGACTTAATAATAGAGGGGCAAGAAGCTGTGACGATCTTTGCATCATCCGAATGGGGAGAGCGTGCATTCTGTAAGAATTGTGGTTCACACCTTTTTTACCATTTACTTTCACCGTCAACATACTATGTATCAGCAACCTTATTTAAAGAGAGTAAAGATGCGCAAATGAGTATGCAGATTTACATAGATAGTAAGCCCCAATATTATAATTTTGTAGAAAAAACGCCCATGTTGACAGAGAAAGACATTATGGAAATGATGTCACCGTCATCGGATTAAAATTTCTAATTATTACGTTAATAGTAAGCCATAAGGGGTTTAACGGTAGCTGTTCAGACTGTATTTTTTGATACTATTTGTTAAATTAATTTCTTGTTTGTCATGCGAGTGATTTAAATTTGTTTTACAATTAAGAAAATAACTAGGTTTAAACGTTGTTCAGAGGGATAACAAATGAATAGTATGAAAGGAATGCGTCATGCGAGTAATATTGCGTGGGTACTACAATGGATACTAAATATTGGCTTGATCTCACTCGCTGCTGTACTTGTATTCTTTTTAGCTAAAGAAACGGTAACAATGGCCTCATTAATGTTTGGTAGCTCAAAAGGGGCAACGGCCTATGAATTATTAGAAGGCATTGTCATTTATTTTCTGTATTTTGAGTTTATTGCCTTGATTATAAAGTATTTTATGTCAGGGTATCACTTCCCATTAAGGTACTTTATATATATAGGTATAACGGCAATAATTCGTTTAATTATTGTTGACCATAGTGACCCAATGACAACGCTTTTGCATGCAGGAGCAATTTTAGTACTTGTTGTTGCACTTTATATTGCAAACACTGAAAAATTAAAGCGTGAATAGCATACATTAGTATAATTTACTGGCATGCAAAAAAAGGTGTAATTATTATTCCTTTTTTTGTATGTGTGACATCGAAGGCAAATACTTAAGCTATATATTCTGCATCTAAATCTATAAATTAATAAAATTTAAGATATGTAATATTTGGTAATTAAAATTAATATAAAAATTTCTAATATTTTATTTTGAAACTGGTTTATCCTGTTTAAACTAATCACAAAAGTATTTTACTTTTATATATAGGTTATTTACTGTTATAAAGTTTCTATTCTAATAACATAAGTAGCTTGTAAATATGACAACAAAAACACTCCCCAAGAAGAAAGGGTTTTTAAACCGTGTTGAGCGCATTGGTAATGTTATGCCTGATGTGACTATGCTGTTTGTTTATGCCCTGATTATATGTTGGTTTTTATCTTATCTGCTTTCTTTCGTAGATTTTAGTTATTACCATCCTATTTCAAAAGATAAAATCGCTATAGTTAATATGTTTCAGTATGAGGAAATAATATTATTTATTACTGCGGCAGTTAAAAATTTTATTAACTTCCCTCCTCTTGGTATAACGATAGTGGCAACGTTAGGTATTGGTATTGCGGAAAGTAGTGGTTTTATTAATACTGCATTGAAAAAAATGCTGTCGTTTATTTCACCTAGAATGCTAACGCCTACAGTAGTATTTGTCGGGATCGTTTCTCATATTGCTTCGGATTCTGCCTATGTCATTTTAATGCCAGTTGCAGCGATGATGTTTTATGCGAGTGGTCGTCACCCGTTAGCTGGGATTGCTGCTGCATTTGCAGGTTTAGCAGGTGGATTTACTGCAAGCTATACACCATCAATTATTGACCCAATAATGCAAAGTTTTACGCAAGATGCTGCGCAAATGCTAGCGCCAGGTTATAGCGTGAATGTTCTATGTAACTATTTCTTTAGTTTGGGCGGAACATTTGGTGTTATTTTTACTTGCTGGTTTATCACTGAAAAAATTGTTGAGCCATGGCTGAATAAAAACTGCCCGATCAGTTTAAATGAAGTTGACACTGATTCTGAAAAAGATTTAGGTAAAATTACTGTTGCTGAAAATCGTGCTTTTCGAATTGCAGGTTTAGTGCTAATTGCTTTAGGTATCGGGTTATTTGCATTGTTATGGCCAGAAAATTCACCATTACGTGGGCCTGACGGTAGCTTAACTAGCCCGAAAGCACCTATTATGCAAATTGTTGTGCCTTTACTGTTTATTTTCTTTGCTTTGCCAGGCATTGTTTATGGCTACATGACGAGATCTTTTACATCAACAAAAGATGTTGTTAAAGCAATGGAGAATATTACTAAATCACTTATCCCATTTATTGTTTTCGCTTTTTTTGCTGCCCAATTTTTATATTCATTTCAACATTCTAATTTAGGCACATTATTGGCGCTTTCAGGGGCTGAGTTATTACGTACACTCGATATGCCATCTGGAATGACTGTTTTTGGAGTAATTCTATTAACCGCTATTTTAAATATTATGATTACTTCAGCGACGTCTAAATGGGCAATTATGGCGCCAGTATTGGTACCTATGCTAATGGCTGTGGGAATTTCACCTGAATTAACACAAGCAGCATTTCGTGTCAGTGACTCTGCGATGAACGTGAGCACACCGATGTTTCCGTTTTATCCGTTAATTCTGATGTATTGTCAAAAATATTATAAAAATGCAGGAATAGGAACATTGTGCTCAATGATGATCCCATTCACTGTTGGGTTATTAATTATTTTGACTTCAACATTATATTTGTTCTGGGCTTTTGATATCCCAATTGGTTTCGATAGCGGTTACACGTGGCATCCTGCACAATAGGTAGAGCCAATACCCTGTCTATTAAATAAATAGATAGGGTAAGTATAGTTAATGCAAGGAATATAAAATGAACGAATTAGGTAAACAATTAGAGCAGCGTTTTTACCGCTACCTCGCTATTGAAAGCCAAAGTGACGCAGCAAGCACGATTGTTCCAAGTACAGAGGGGCAACGTGAACTAGCAAAATTATTAGCGCAAGAGCTTGAAAGTTATGGTCTCAAAGATGTTTATATTGATGACCATGCCATCTTATATGCAATGCGCCCAGGAAATAAACCTTCAGCACCAAAAATAGGTTTTGTAACTCATTTAGATACGGTCGATGTTGGTTTATCTCCCATCATTAAGCCTCAAACCTTGAAGTATGAAGGTCATGACTTATGTTTAAATGAAAAAGAAAATATTTGGTTTAAGGTAGCAGAGCATCCAGAAGCAGCTCCTTATGTTGGTGAAGATATTATTTTTAGTGATGGAACCAGCGTTCTGGGTGCCGATAATAAAGCCGCTGTAACGGTTGTTATGGAATTAATGAATAAGCTGCAGCATGCTGATTTTGATTGTGGCGATATCTACGTTGCGTTTGTACCGGATGAAGAAATTGGCCTGCGTGGCTCTAAAATTATGGATTTATCCCGCTTTAACGTTGATTTTGCTTATACCATTGATTGTTGCGCACTTGGTGAGGTTGTGTATGAAACGTTTAATGCCGCTTCTATCGAGGTTTCAATTAAAGGTATTACCGCACATCCCATGTCAGCTAAGAATGTATTGTTGAATCCTATTCGTGTTGCACATGATTTTATTGGTTGTTTTGACCGCTTTGATACCCCAGAACACACAGAGCATCGCGAAGGCTATTTTTATGTCACAGATTTAATCGCAAACCCAGATAACGCTAAAATTAAAATGGCGATCCGTGATTTTGACCGCCATAGCTTTGCGGCACGGAAACGTTTTATAGAACAAGCGATTGATTTAATAAAAGCTCGTCATCCGCGTGCAAAAATTGAGTGTAATATTGTTGATGTGTATAGCAATATTAGTGACTCATTGGGAGATGACCGTACAGCGATCGATTTAATTTTTGAAGCACTGAAAATCCAAGAGGTTGAGCCTAAGGTAATTCCGATGCGTGGTGGTACTGATGGTTCTGCTTTATCGGCAAGAGGCATTTTAACTCCCAATTATTTTACGGGAGCACTTAATTTCCACTCATGCTTTGAGTTTCTACCTGTCCGTTCTTTTGAGAAAAGCTATTTAGTATCAGAAACCATCTGTCGTTTAGTTGGAAAAAAATAGCGTATCATTTTATTTTTAATATTAAGACCACTCAATAAGGTGGTCTTTAATTATTAATCACCATGAATCATTCCTTTAAATTATAATTTAATGTTATTTTTAATAAAACAAAGATAAACAAAAAAGTGTATATAATTTTTTTATTTATTCATTTATTATTTTTGCAATTAATTTTAAAGTCCAATAGGGGAATTAATTGATTAATATAATAATAATTGACGATAATAATATTGCAATTCGTGGTTTTGAAGCGTTTTTTTCACGTCATATACGCTATAAAGTTGTTGCTTCTTTTCCATCAGTGGAACATGTGGTTACATGGAATAGATGCCAAAAAGCAAATATGATTTTAATCAGCAGTGATAGTTTCCGCTATGACTCACTAAAAACCATACAAACACTCCGTCGAACTCAGCCGGATGTCGGGATCATTATTTACAATGTCAGAAATAATCCTTCGTTTTTTTTAAAAGCGTTAGATATCGGTATTTTCGGTTTACTAAGTATCAATGTGACAGAAGAGGATATCATTGAAGCTATCCAAGTTGTGAGTGTTAAACGACGGATTATATCTCCAGATATTGCCCAAGATCTTGCTCTTCAGCGGTTAGTCTATAGTAATCAACAAGATTTATATGATTTATTATCAGGGCGTGAATTAGAAATCATGTTGATGATCACTCAGGGAATGCCTATCAAGCAGGTGGCAGAGTCACTTTCCTTGAGCCCTAAAACAGTCAATACCTATCGATATCGAATGTTTAGTAAACTTAATATCTGTAGTGATGTAGAATTAACTCATATAGCCATCAGTTATGGTTTAATTACAGCAAAACAGGGTTTATTCGAGTGTCAGAACAGTTCGAGCCAAAGGCTTTTTTAAAAACAGTGACTAATCAACCTGGTGTATACCGTATGTATGACGCTGGGGAAACGGTTATTTATGTAGGAAAAGCAAAGGATCTTAAAAAGCGTTTATCAAGTTATTTTCGTGAAAATGTGGGGAGCCGCAAAACAGAGCAGCTGGTTAAGCAGATAGCCTCTATTGATGTGACGGTGACTCATACTGAAACAGAAGCACTATTACTTGAACACAACTATATTAAGTTGTACCAACCACGTTATAACGTATTGTTACGCGACGATAAATCATATCCTTATCTATTTTTAAGCAGCGAAGCTCACCCTAGAATTTCGATGCACCGAGGGGCGAAACATGCTAAAGGTGAGTACTTTGGCCCTTTCCCAAGCTCTTATGCAGTAAGGGAAACATTGGCATTAATGCAGAAGTTGTTTCCAATACGTCAATGTGAAGATAGCATGTATCGAAATCGCTCAAGGCCTTGTTTACAATATCAAATTGGCCGTTGCCTAGGCCCCTGTGTCAAAGGTTTAGTTTCCGATGAAGACTATAACCAACAAGTTGAATATGTCCGTTTATTTTTGACCGGAAAAGATAAACAAGTTTTGGCTGGCTTAGTTGACCGTATGGAAAAGGCAAGTTTAGAGCTACGTTTTGAAGATGCAGCGCGTTTTAGAGATCAAATTCAAGCAGTCAGGGCAGTCACTGAGGAGCAATATGTATCGGGTGACAGCGATGATCTGGACGTTATTGGTGTTTCTTTTGAATCTGGCCTTGCTTGTGTGCATGTACTTTTTATTCGCCAAGGGAAAGTGCTTGGAAGTCGCAGCTATTTCCCCAAAATTCCAACAGACACACAGCTTGATGAAGTGGTTCAAACCTTTTTAGGTCAGTTTTATTTGCAAGGTAGTGAAAATAGAACGTTACCTGGCGAAATATTATTAGATTTTGCATTAACAGAAAAAGAATTATTAGCGGAGTCTCTTTCTGAGATCGCTGGGCGAAAAATTAATATTCAAAGTCAGCCTCGTGGTGTGAGAGCTCGTTACTTAAAACTAGCGAGAACGAATGCATCGATTGCACTTTCAACTAAACTTGCACAACACTCGACGGTGCAACAGCGCATGGAAGCGCTTGCAAAAGTGGTTAATTTAGAAAATATCAACCGTATGGAGTGTTTTGATATCTCGCATACGATGGGGGAGCAAACCGTCGCTTCTTGTGTTGTGTTTGATAAATCGGGTCCAGTGAAATCTGAATATCGTCGTTATAACATTACTGGTATCACTCCTGGTGATGATTACGCAGCAATGCACCAAGTTTTAACGCGCCGATATGGTAAACACATTGATGAAAGCAAAGTTCCTGACATTATCTTTATCGATGGCGGTAAAGGGCAACTAGGGCAGGCAAAGGATGTATTTAATTCACTTGAGGTTGATTGGGATAAAAAACACCCATTGTTAATTGGTGTTGCTAAAGGTAGTGACCGCAAAGCAGGGCTTGAAACGTTATTTTTAAAGCCTGAGGGCGAAGGTTTTTCACTACCACCTGATTCTCCCGCTTTGCATGTTATCCAACATATCCGAGATGAGTCACATAATCATGCGATTACGGGGCACCGGCAACGAAGAGCAAAAGTCAAAAGTACGAGTGCATTAGAGTCAATCGAGGGAGTTGGGCCAAAACGTCGGCAGATGTTGCTAAAATATATGGGTGGGTTACAACCTTTACGTAATGCAAGTATAGAAGAAATCGCAAAAGTGCCCTCGATCTCATACGCCCTTGCAGAAAAGATTTATAATGCATTGAAACAGTGAGTGTCTTAGGGCAACATATTCATAATATCCAACTTGGTCAAAAAGTTAGTGAGCGTGATGAAATTAAACATACCAACGTGGTTGACATTATTTCGCGTCATCCTAATACCGTTTTTTGTATTAGCCTTTTATCTCCCTGTCGCTTGGGGGCCGTTTGCATGTGCGCTTATTTTTGTTATTGCAGCGGTAACTGATTGGTTTGATGGTTTTTTAGCAAGGTTGTGGAAGCAAACTACAAAGTTTGGTGCTTTTTTAGATCCTGTTGCCGATAAAGTTATGGTTGCAACGGCGTTAGTATTAGTTACAGAAAGTTATGATGTTTGGTATGTAACTTTGCCTGCAGCAACGATGATTGCACGTGAAATCATTATTTCGTCTTTACGTGAATGGATGGCAGAGATTGGTAAACGCAGCAGTGTGGCCGTTTCTTGGATTGGTAAATTTAAAACAACTGCTCAGATGATGTCATTAGTCGGTCTATTGTGGCGTCCAACGCCATTAATTGAAAATCTTTCAATTGCACTAATGTATGTTGCGGCTATCTTAACATTTTGGTCAATGTTCCAATATTTAAAGGCTGCATGGGCCGATTTGAGCGAAGCGTGATCGAAATGATTGAAAAAACAGCGAACGATCCAATTATTTAAATAATTGTATTGACTCGATAGGTGAAATCAGTAGAATGCAACGCATCGAACGGCAACATGGTTTACGAAAATAAATAAGTAAATCAGCCAGTTTGAAAAGCATAAGCTGAAAAGTGAAGCTTTATGCGGGAATAGCTCAGTTGGTAGAGCACGACCTTGCCAAGGTCGGGGTCGCGAGTTCGAGTCTCGTTTCCCGCTCCAAATTTCGAAAGAAATTCGGATAAGGCGCGTTAGCAAAGCGGTTATGCACCGGATTGCAAATCCGTGTAGCTCGGTTCGACTCCGGGACGCGCCTCCAAAATTTAGCCCAGGTGGTGAAATCGGTAGACACAAGGGATTTAAAATCCCTCGGCCTTTAGGCTGTGCGGGTTCAAGTCCCGCCCTGGGCACCATCTTAAAGTAATCTAAACACGATTAAGTGTTTTATTTTAAGTTTAGCTGACTACAATATATCAAATATATGGGTTAGCCGGGTAAGTTAATAATTTATCCAAGTTTTTGAGAACGAAAATTTAGCCCAGGTGGTGAAATCGGTAGACACAAGGGATTTAAAATCCCTCGGCCTTTAGGCTGTGCGGGTTCAAGTCCCGCCCTGGGCACCATCTAAATTTAAATCAGTTATGGTTTGAAATTAGCAATTAACCACCTCTAGGTGGTTTTTTTGTATTTACTTCCTTTCAAGTATTTTATACCAGCTCAATTAATATCGATTCTTTGTAATGTTTCCTATTTATATTCAATGGTTTATTAAAAAATGAAGCTGTTGTTTCATTGTGTCAATTAACTCGCTATTCGTGTAAAAAACCGTAAGTCAGACCGTTCCGTTAGTATTTTATGTCACTATTCTGATCCTTGAAGAGGAACGAGCTATGTCTAACATGAAAACTGAAGTTGTAGTTGTACGATTAACCAAACACGAACGAGCATTATTAGATACAGTGAAAACAAAACCTTTATTAGCCGACTGGTTGAAGGAAATTGCCATGGCAGAGGTTAAGCAGCAGGAAAATAAGAAAGAGTAAGGCAGATTTAATTATGCAGAAATCAATCGAGTCATTTAATGTGCTTATAGAAAAGTTAATTTTTTGATTAATTATTCGTTTTTGATAGTATCAAATTAGATGACTTAATTGGAATTTGAGAAGTGATGATAAAAGGAATTTTGTTTACGTTAATACTCGTACTCGTTTCTGGTTGTACAACGAAAAAACTAGATGCCCCTTATGGTTTTAAGTGGGGGCAAACCCCCGAGCAGATACGAAAACTGCATTTAAAAGGATTGCAATGTACAGAGTTTCAAGAAGGAGGTGCATTATGTTCATCAACAGACTCCCCTCAAATAGCAAATAAGCTGTTTTTATTGATGTTTTCTCGGGAGAATAATACGTTAATGCTAGTTTCTTCCCAAGGAAAAGATAGTCGAGACCAATCAGCCATTTTGGCTGAGTATGATGCAATTAACCAGAAAATGTTTGAAGTTTATGGTTTACCAATGCAAACCATTGAACGCTATAAACGGGATGTTTATTTCTTAGATAAAATATCGGATGACGAAACAACGCCATTTAAGCGGGTTTATGAAAAAAGTGGCATGCAGATTATGGTCGGTATTGTTAGTAATGCCCATTTTCGTAAAATCCACGATAAAAAAGACATTGTTTACTCAGTGATGGTTATCCATAATTTAATACCAACTATGCCACAATAAGCAGCTATTAAGCTATTTCATACTCGTTAATGCTATTTGTTCTTTCGTTTGGCAATGCGTTTTCATCTATGGTTTTGTCTCTAGATGCACTCTTCAATGGCTGTCGAGTAGGCGGAAATACGCGTCGATGTTGGACAGGTACAATAGCGCGGGAATTAGATCCGTTACGACGTGCTATTAAAGTTCTACTGGTTTTAAATGAGCAATTAATGGGAAAGTCATCAGTAAACTGGTCTGTTCTCCTTATTTATTGTCACTCTGTCTTAAGTAAATGGATAATATCAGGTATATTAGAGCCTGATTGTTAGCTACCAAGAAAAAATTACTATGATTATCAAACCTAAAATTCGTGGTTTTATCTGCACTACAGCTCATCCAGCAGGATGTGAAGCCAATGTGCGTGAGCAAATTGCCTACGTGAAATCACGTGGCGAACTGAAAAATGGCCCTAAGAAAGTTTTAGTTATTGGTGCATCCACCGGTTACGGTCTTGCCTCTCGTATCAATGCTGCATTTGGCAGTGGTGCGGCTACCATCGGCGTATTTTTTGAAAAGCCAGGCAGTGAAGGTAAAACAGGCTCTGCGGGTTGGTACAATTCTGCAGGTTTTGACAAAGCAGCAAAAGAAGAAGGCCTGTATGCGAAAAGCATTAATGGTGATGCTTTCTCTGATGAATGCCGTCAAACTGTCATTGATTTAATTAAACAAGATTTAGGCCAAATTGATTTAGTTGTTTATTCACTGGCCTCTCCAGTGCGTAAAATGCCTGAAACGGGCGAAATTGTACGCTCAGCATTGAAACCTATTGGCGAGCCGTATAAATCTGTTGCGTTAGATACCAACAAAGATGTACTGATTGAAGCGGTTGTTGAACCTGCAAATGAACAAGAAATCGCAGACACAGTAAAAGTCATGGGCGGCCAAGACTGGGAACTGTGGATGGACGCATTAGATGAAGCAGGCGTTTTAGCCGATAATGCACAATCCGTGGCTTATTCTTATATTGGTACGGACTTAACATGGCCAATTTACTGGCATGGTACATTAGGCAAAGCGAAAGAAGATTTGGACCGTGCGGCTTATGCAATCAACCAAAAATTGCAAGCTAAGGGTGGAGCCGCTTATGTCGCAGTACTAAAATCTGTTGTAACTCAAGCCTCTTCTGCAATTCCTGTCATGCCTTTATATATCTCTATTGTCTTTAAAATTATGAAAGAGAAAGGGATCCATGAAGGTTGTATTGAACAAATTCAGCGCTTATTTGCTACTAAATTATTCAATGGCTCAGTGCCAGATACTGATGAAAAACATCGTCTACGCTTAGATGATTGGGAATTACGTGATGACGTACAAAATACATGCCGTGAAATTTGGCAGCAGCTGAATGATAATAACATCAATGAGCTAACGGATTATCAAGGCTATAAAGCTGAGTTTCTCCGTTTGTTTGGCTTCGGCTTAAATGGTGTCAATTATGATGCAGATCTCAGCGGTGAAGTAAATTTTGAAGTGAAAGAGCTGATTTAATCATATTGGTCATTATATAATATTTCTTAGAAACCCGCTATTTGCGGGTTTCTATTTTTAGCTATATTTATAAATTACATATTTTATTTTGTCTTGTTAGCTGAATTATTGTAATACGATAATTTCGCCATCGCGGATCACTGCTTTAGAAATAACAGTTCCATTTTCATCAAATTCGGTGAGTGTGCCAACGAGATCTCCATTTTTAAAAGTGCCAGTAATATTTGGCTTATTACTTGGAGTATTGTGGTAAATTTTAAATGGTCCTGATAATTTGCCTTGTAGCGCGGTTAATTCGACATCAATACGGCCATTTTCATGATAGTTACGGACAGTCCCATCTATCTTGCAGTTTTTTAGTTGAATTAGGGATTCTGGTTTGCCATTTTCATAATAGGTTTTGATGTATTTATCCAAGCATCCTTTAGATACCCATGCTTTGAATTTTGGCTGACCATTGTCATACTCAGTTTCAAATGCCCCTTCAGCAAGGCCTTTCGGTGCCTCTGTGGAAGGAAACTCCATCGTTTTTAACTCACTTAATTCTCCAAATTTTGAATCTGAGTTTGAATTGGAATTTGTAGAGCCTCCAAGTTGGCATCCAGAAACTAATAAAATTAAAGAAAGTAATGCAACAGATTTAATTGGTTTTAGCTTGAACATGTAGCCCCTATTATTGCTGTAAAAAAATAATGTATTCAATTGCATATAAAACTATAGCCTTTTTATGACTATATATTGTGAGAATTATCCTAAACTATTTGCTTTAATGAATTATGAGCGATTTTTAGGATGTTGGAGTTGAACAAATATTGATGTTAGTCATCTTGATAATAAGGTAGTTTAGTAAGTTAATACGATTTGTATATTCAGGGAGTCATGAATGTTAGTTGTTGAAATGTTGAGTACTGGTGATGAAGTTTTGCACGGACAAATAGTTGATACAAATGCAGCTTGGTTAGCAGACTGTTTTTTTCAGCAAGGTCTCCCTTTGAGTAGCCGAACCACTGTTGGCGATAATTTAGAAAGTTTAGTAGCTACTTTTCTTGAACGTAGTTTATCTGCAGATGTTCTGATTGTGAATGGAGGGTTAGGGCCAACGAGTGATGATTTAAGTGCTTTGGCTGCGGCTAAAGCTGCGGGAGTTCCATTAGTTGAGCATTCGCAGTGGATTGAAGTTATGGAGCGTTATTTTATTGCTAGAGGGCGAGTTATGCCTGAAACAAATCGCAAACAAGCGCTACTTCCTGCCAATGCTGAATTAATTGACAACCCTGTAGGGACGGCTTGTGGCTTTTCCTTAGTTTTGAATGATTGTCTGATTTTTTTTACTCCAGGGGTACCTTCTGAGTTCAAAGTCATGGTAAATGAGCAAATTTTGCCAAGGTTACGTGCACGTTTTACTTTGCCAGAGCCGCCAATTTGTTTACGCCTAACGAGTTTTGGCCGCAGCGAAAGTAGCCTTGCGAAGCAATTTGATAGCTTACCTTTACCTGAAAATTGTGTTTTAGGTTACCGTTCTTCAATGCCTATTATTGAATTAAAATTAACGGGCCCTGCGTCACAAAAAGAGTTGATGGAGAGGGATTGGCAACTCGTGAAGCAAGGAGTAGGGGATAATTTGATATTTGAAGGTACTGAAGGTTTAGCTCAAAAAATTGGAAAATCCCTAAAAGAAAAGAAATTACATGTAGTCGTCAGTGAACAATTTAGTGCAGGGTTGTTAAGTTGGACATTAAATTCTGCAGGAATAGTCATGTCTTCCAGCCAAATCCTGTCTCTTGATGCGGGACAAACATTAGAAACCCTTGTGCAAAGAGCTCAAAAAATAGCGGCTAATCATCCGTTATCTATTGCTTTAGTCGTTGGTGAATATCATGAGCAATATTTAAACGTTGTATTATCAACACCTGATAAGTGTTATGCGCAAAGAATTCACTATTTACCAAACAACCATTCACAGAAAGAAAAGCAAGAAGTCAGTGTAATGTTAATATTAGATATGCTGTCTCGTTGGTTAAATGGTCGAGAGGTTATTGGCTATTATGAATGGTTAGTACAAACTGAAACACTTATCCTTGAGAGTTAGCAGGTTATGAAGTTAAACGATTATGAGTATATTCCTGTTCTTGAAGAGAAACCGTTTCAATCGGAATTTAAGTTAATTATAACTGAATCTATTAATTGGCTTAGGTGCATATTAAAAGAAAAACTCCATAGCGTTTATGTGTATGGCAGTGTGGCAAAAGGCTGTGCAAAGCCACAACAATCAGATTTAGACCTGTGTATTATACTGTGTGATGGTCTTACTCAATTAGAGGCTACCAAACTTAATGAATTACAAATTCAATTAACGATTAATCACACCGAAGTCAGCAAAATTGATTTTGATATTGGTATTATTACGGATGTGATGAGTGAGGCTAATTTATATAGTTGGGGGTATTGGATTAAGCATCACTGCCGTTGCATTTATGGGGGTGATTTAGCAACATGTTTTAGCCAATTTACCCCTTCACGAGCAATAGCCGAAGCTGTTAATGGTGATTTTGTTGATGTGCTTAATGCTTATGTCGACCAAATCAATAATTGTAATGATGACGCTGAGTTAAAGTTATTATATCGGGCGGCATCGAGAAAGCTCATTCGTTCGACTGATATTTTACGTTGGAAAAATGATAATGACTGGCCAGAAACATTATCTGAATATACACAGAAATTCGTTCAACGTTATCCAGAACGACAAAATGAAATAAATTATTTTTTATGTCAAAGTTTACAGCCTTTTGTTGATGAGCAATTCTTGGAACATTTAGTCCAGTTTATCTGCTGGTTGGATGTTGAACATTCTAATATTATTAATAAATGAGCCAATTATGGCTCATCCGGCTGTAGTGCATTAATGATATAATTAATACTTGAAACCCCTTTCTTGCAGGCTTTGTCTTTTAAAACTGTCGGAGTTTTATCAATGGCCATTTTTACAGAAGACAATTGATCTGTGTAGGTTTGTGCTCCAATAATCTCAGGATTATTATTTAAGTATTCAATAACCTCATCGACTCTTTGATAAAATTGCTCACATGAGTCACCATCAGTTTCTAAGGCTTTTAGTTCATTAAGTGCGTTTGGAATAAGCTGTTTCGTTTGCAACTGTACTTGTTCGATATACTTCCCAGACTTTACTTGATCAACTATAGTCATTACCTGATTTTTCATGTTAAAAAACAAAGTAATAGCTATAACTAAAGCAATGGCTAGAATAATATTGATGCTAATACTGATCCAAAGTAAGTATTTTTTCATTACATTCCTTGAGCGAAAAATAAATCTGTAATATCAATATATAGTTTAGTCTCGTGATTAATACTTGTATTTAAGATTAACACGAAAAAAAAGGTAACCGAACAATTGGCTACCTAGATTATTATAGTTGATAGAGGTTATCGAACAGTCAAAACAGAAATTTTTGAATTCTGAATAACCATCGATGCGGTTGAGCCTAAAAAATATGTGGACATGCCAGGGCGCTTTGAGCCAATAACGATTAAATCTGCTGAAATTTCTTCAGCAACACGTAAAATCTCATCCCTTGGTGTTCCCATTAAAACTTGTGCACTGTACTTATTACTAGGAATATTAAATTCTTTAATTATCTCAGCCAGCTGCTTCGTGACATTTTCATGTTCACTATCCGCTTTTTCAGCAAAACCAAACCCCATTGTGGTATAGAAAGGAACAGTAGGAATAACCGCTAGAAAATGAATGTGTGCTTTTTCATATTTAGCAAAGTATTGAATATGAGCCATAACTAATTGTGCTAAGCTTTTTTCTGTTATATCAATAGGAACCAAAATATTATTGTACATGTTTTTCTCCGGCTTTTATTTATTGAGTCCATGCAGTAATCGGGGTATTGGTTTATAAGGAGTAACTCAGTTAAATCAGTAAATGGCCTAGTTAATTAAAATAAGGTTAATTTACGTATAGGACTTACATTATTCGGAATTTATGATAGCAGATTAATATGATAAATACTTTGACGGCGGATTCAACTTAAGCAACTTAGTGGTGTTGTTTGTAGGCTGTTTTTCATGCGCTTTGTGCTATGCAAAACTTGAGTACTTTGAATCATCATCCTCCTGTTATATGATCTATACATGGTTTGTATACATATCATATTGTTGAGGTTATTTTGGGTATCGTAAAAATTTCAGATGAACTGCATGATTATCTACGCCATGCGAGCCAGGTTATGTCCCGTTCAATTAATTCACAGGCAGAATTTTGGATTAAAATTGGTATGCAAGCTGAACTAAACCCAAATAAGACATTTACTATGTTAATCAATGAAATGTTAGAGAAAGAGTCAATTGAATTAAAAGGAAAGGTTCATGAATAATATTACAATTAAAACAGCAGAAGAAATTGAACTGATGCGTGAGTCTGGACGACTTTTGGCTAGTGTTTTCAAAATGTTGGATTCATTTATCGTACCGGGTATTTCCACGATGGAAATTAATGATAAAGTTGAAAGCTATATTGTTAATGAGCTAGAAGCAAGGCCTGCGAGTAAAGGCCAATATGGCTACCAATATGTTTTGAATACATCGTTAAATGAAGTTGTTTGCCATGGTGTTCCAAAAACAGATGAAATTTTAAAAACAAAAGACATTATTAATGTTGATATTACGCTAGAAAAAAACGGTTTCATTGCTGATTCAAGTAAAATGTATGTGATGCCTGAAGCTTCACCACTGGCACGTAAATTGGTCAAAGATACTTATGCTGCTATGTGGGAAGGCATAAAGCAAGTTAAACCAGGCGCAACGCTAGGTGATATTGGTTCTGCTATTCAACATTATGCGGAATCTAAAGGTTATAGTGTCGTGCGCGAATATTGTGGGCATGGTATTGGGCGTGAAATGCATGAAGATCCACAGGTTCTTCATTATGGCGTACGAGGAAAAGGGGTTGAATTAAAAGAAGGAATGACATTTACGATAGAGCCAATGATTAACCAAGGTGGAATGAAAATTAAAACAAAGAAAGATGGCTGGACGGTCGTAACTAGAGATAAAAAATTATCTGCACAATCCGAACATACAGTATTAGTCACTAAAGATGGATACGAAGTTTTAACATTACGTGATGAAGAAAAATAGCGTTAAAAATAGATTTTATAAGCTTGTTACCATAAAGGTAACAGGCTTTTTTTAGATTAATTTTTACTATTGTCTCAATGCTACTGCTATACGGTTAAACGCACTCATTAAACCAATAGCGATAGTTAAATCAGAAAGTTGTTCATCAGAAAAATGGTGTTTTAATTCATTAAAGAGAGCATCTGATGTATTGCTGGTAGCTATATTAACGACAGCTTCGGTCCAAGCTAATGCAGCGCGCTCTAATGAATTAAAATGATGACTAACCTGCCAGCCAGCGAGTGTGTCTATTTTTTTGTTACTGACACCATTTGAACGTAATGAGCTTGCATGCATATCTAGGCAAAATGCACAGCCATTGATTTGTGAAACTCTTAAATAAACAAGCTCTATTAGTTCTTTACCTAACCCGCTTTTATCCAATGCATTTTTGCATTAAATAAGCCCTTTATAAGCTTCAGGTGATAAATTGTTATAAGCTAATCTCAGTTCGCTCATGGGGGTTCCTTACATATTTTGTTGTCAGATGAAATGCAATGTTTGGTGCGGTTTAGTTGGAAGGTTGCGCTACTTTATTTTATAAAGAAATCAAGCTCAATAGCATTAAGTGGCATTTGTGGAAACCAATATTAGATTAGTACGACAAAAATCTATAAATTTTTGCTGAATATCGAGTGGAAGTTGGTTATCTGTAATAATATCTGTCAATTCGTCTATTTGAGCGACACGAAATAATGACCATTTACCATATTTACTACTATCAGCAAGCATAACAGAGCGTGTAGCATTTGTTATTAGATCACGTTTTAGACCTGCTTTTTCTTCTGTTGGTGTTGTAATTCCTTTTTCTAAACTCCAAGAGTTACAACTAATGAATGCAATATCAGGATAAATGCTACGTAATAAAACACGCCCATGCTCACCAATACAAGATTGGCTACTATCGTCAATTCTTCCACCAACAATTGTGACTTCAATTTGTTTGAATTCAGAAAGAAAAAGGGCAATATGGAGGTCAGAGGTGATAACACGCAGGGGCATATGAGTGAGCTCTCGCGCTAGCTCAAGCATGGTTGTTCCTGCATCAAGTAGAACCGTGCTACCTGGTTCAATTAAACGGGCTGCCGCTTTCGCGATAGCCCGTTTCTCTCTTAGATTACGCTGGTTTTTTTCGGACGTAGTGGGCTGAACAGGAATGAAACGGTTTAGGGTTACACCGCCATGCGTGCGAGAGATAACCCCAGTTTCATCAAGTTTAATGAGATCACGCCGGATAGTGGCCGCTGACACGGATAATGCTTGTACTAGTTCCTCAACAGTGACGAGGTTATGCTGTTTAAGATACTCAAGTATTAAATCTAATCTATCCATTGTGCTCATTAGTTATACTACATTCATCGCAAGTTTAAGTGAGATGGCCATACTTTCAGGATTTGCTTTACCCGTCCAAGCAATATCAAATGCGGTTCCGTGATCGGCTGAAGTGCGCAAGAACGGAAGACCCGCAGTGATATTAACACCATCATAAAAACCTAATAATTTCAAAGGAATATGACCCTGGTCGTGATACATGGCAACAACCATATCATATTGCCCTTGATAGGCTTGTAAAAATACAGTATCTGGAGGACAAGGGCCATAAACATTAATACCTTCAGACCTTACCTGTTCTATAGCTGGTTGTAAATATACGATTTCTTCATCACCAAATAAACCATTTTCCCCAGCATGAGGATTAACGCCTGCGATCGCAATACGTGGTTTTTCATAGCCAACGCGTTTTAAAAAGTCTGATGCGATACGAGACACGGTTATGATACGCTCGCTATTTAATGTATCTAAAAATTTACGCAATGCAATATGTGTTGTGACATGGATGACTTTTAATTTTTCGGTATAAAGCACCATGGCATAATCTTTGGTATTGGTTAGCTGGGCAAGTAGTTCAGTGTGACCTGGGTAGTTGTGCCCAGCAAGGTGCAATGCTTCTTTATTTAAAGGTGCAGTGGCAATCGCTTTCACTTCACCTGCGAGAGCTAGTTCAGTCGCACGTTTAATACAACGAAATGCTAAGTCACCAGCTTGAGCTTGGACTTTCCCCGCAATAAGTGCGCTAGGGTCGGCTAGGGGTTCATCAATAATATTGATGGTATCCGCTGAAAATTGAGCTTCTTTGATATTTTGTATCACATTGATTTTTATCTGAGGAACTACCCCTGATTTAATTAATCGCTGCATTGTTGATGCACAACCGATAACAACGGCAGAGGCTCCTGCCAGTTCACCTTCTGCAAGGGATTTGACGATAATTTCTGGGCCAATACCTGCAGGATCTCCCATGGTAATAGCAACAACATTATTTTTCACAATAAATTTCCTCAATATATTTGATGGCTTCGCATAAAGTGGTTATTTGACCAAACCCTCCCGCTTTGGTGATCACGGGCAAGTCATCAATTTCACTGTCAATAAAAGTGCCGCAAGGTATACATGGCAGCACCTCAGATTGAATTCGATAACCTTTTGCTCCCAAAGTATTGGCAACCGCAATCGCAATATCTCCACCTGTTAAAAAAAGTCCCCCGATGCTGGCAACAGACAGCGTATTTAAGGTCAGCAAACTAATAAAGTCGCTGATATTTTTCCCCAATTCATTACGAGTCATACCGTAGGTATTGCATAGGTCATCAATATGATGCCTATCTTGCACATCTCGGCTGGTTCGTATGATGGTGTGTTTTTGTTGGTTTAATGTTTGACTAATTTCTTTGATGAGCGCAGCCATGTAGTTATCTTGTGTAGTGGCTGCAAGTACTTGTGTGACATCAACATCAATGACACTGGCATCACAATGTGTTTGTGCATAGTTTACCTGTTCAATTGTTGCGCTGCTCATTGAGCCAGCGACAATAAATAACGGTAGCCCTTGCTTTTTATCCATGAAAATATTCTCAGGCAATGCATTTGCAAAGCCCGCAGCTCCAACGAGTAGGCAAGGTTGATCTATTGAAAATACGGCTTCAGCAATTAGTGCTAAATCTTCATCATTTTCAGCGTCCGTGACGATGATACTGCCTTGCGTTGGCTCTTGTGCTTGTAACCATGTTGCGAATCGCCCTGAACGTATTTGGTCTAGATTCACTTCAATAACGGGCAGGGTAGTTTGCTGATGGAGAATAGTTTGGATACGTGATGAAACTATTGGTGTTTTAGGGTCAGAAGCAAATTCAGTTTTAATAAGTGCTTTTCCATGAACGAGACATTCACCATTTAACGTTACACGTCCTGCCGCAGGAATAGCTGCGGCAACAATAGCAAGTTTTAAGCCTGTTTCTGACATAATTGTCTCTATTTCTGCCCCGATATTACCGCGAAATGTTGAGTCAATTTTTTTATAAATGACAGGTTTATCCTTCTGAGATAAAAATGGTTTCAGGCTATTTCGTAGGTTTTCTGAAGCAACTTGTGCATTTAATGCGCGACTTTCTGTATTAAGCACAACGACATCAGCAAACCAAGAATGTTTTTGTGTATTATCAAGAAGTATCTCTGTGCGCGCATGCTTTTTAGCAAATTGAACACCGGTATCATTTGCCCCTGTAAAGTCATCCGCAATAACTAATAGTTTCATAAATAACTCCTTACTCTTCAGTTTGTTGGGGATGTCTTGCTTGTTGACGTTTAGCAACCCAAGAGGTCAGGATAGGGGTTAGAATAGCGGTGGTGATCACGGATGCAGCAATCAAAGGAGCCGCAGAAAGCGCAATAGCCTCTAAGGATGGGTCGGCTTGTGCGATAGCGAGTGGTGTTGCCACTGCATTTCCTGCGGTACTTGAGGCAGCAGCGCCTGCGATACCTGAACCTCCTACTAGACGGTCTGCTCGAATATTAAACCAGCCGCCAACAAACGTAGTCAGCACACCGAGCAAGATACCTGCGAGTCCACCTTGTAATAGCATTTCTAAGTTGATCCCTGCGCCTAGTGCAAAAGCGAAGAAAGGAATTAATATTGGCCCACCTTTTGTTAGAAAATCGCGCATATGTGGGTCTAGATTTCCTAAGATCATGCCAACAATTAACGGAACAAGAACCGCAACTAATGCCATTAAAGGGATATTTGCCATACCAGCTGCGCCTAGCGCAATCATGGTAAAGAAAGGCCCATCATTAAGAGATAAAATTGAGATAGCACCAACGTCTCGTTTATTACCAAACTCCCCAACTAAAGCGGCATATAAGCCACCATTTGAATTGCTCATCGCTGCAATAATTGCAACACCAGTTAAACCAAAAATCCCTTCCATTCCAAAGAGATAATCGACGCCTAGACCAAGAGCAATCGCAACGACTAGTTTTGTTAAGGTAATTGTACCTCCTTGTAATAAAGCTTGTGGCGCCGCTTTAAAACTAATTCCTGCACCCATACAAAGCAAGAATGCACCAATAAGAGCAGGGGCACCATTTTTAAACAGTGATGTTGTAAAGCCACCGATTTCGAGGGCTTGAGGAGCAAAGGTGTTGATTAGGGCACCGAGTACTAATGGCACAACCATCATGCCACCAGGTATACGTTCAATCGATTTTTTTATTTGCATGGTTTTCTCCGCCATGATTTATTTTAGTCACAATGATTATATTTAATCAATTAAAAACAACAGTGATCAAGATCGCAATAATTCCATTTACCATTAATTGAAATTATACTCTGATTTTAATTATTATATTGGTTTAAAATAATATAAATTTGGTTTTTTGATGTGGTTAATGTTATTTAAAATGAACGAGATAGTGATTATAAATAATCATACATGTGTTTTATGATTGAAAATAAGCATTAATAATTTAAAAGGATAAAACTAGGTTTATAACAAAATTATCTGTAATGGCTCAGCGATTCATTTTTACCAAAATAGAAACAACAGATTTAGTGCTTTCAAATTTAGGAATGTTAGACTTGTAGTTAGAAAATAAGTGGTGACAATAAGGCGCTTTACTATAATTATTAATTTGATAGGGATTAACTCATGCAATTTAAATCAATGATTAAATTGGTTGTTGGCGCTGCATTACTTCTAGTTATTGGTCTCGTAGGTATTAATTCATACACTATTGTACAAGATGGCTCGGTTAAGGTGGGAACATTTTTAGGAAAAGTTGATCCAGTTGCCTATGATGCAGGTTTACATTTTCCAATTAACCCGTTTACAACGTTTGATACATACTCGACAAAAGATATCCGTGTATCACTTAAAGAACTTAGAGTACCTTCTCAAGATAAATTAAAATCTATTGTTGATATTACAGTGATGCTTCAGTTTGATGGTGCTAAAGCTCCGGTATTACGTATTAATGGTGGTACCGAAAGTGAAGCTTTAGATAAATATGTACGCCAAAAATTGATTTCAACGATTTTGGAATTTGGTAAAGATGTCGCTAATGCGCAAGATCTTTATACTGCAGATACACAAAGAAAATTACAAGAATCTATTCGTGATGCTATTCAAGGTTACGCTTCCCCTTATGGCTATACAATAAAAGAAATCATGATCCAAGATATTACTTTGCCTGAAGTTGTTCAAGAGCAAGTGGTTAATACTAAAATGCGTCAAGAGCAAATTAACCAAGCAAAAGCGGAGGCAGAAAAAGAGCGTGAATTAGCTCAGAAGAAGGTTGTTATTGCTGAAGCGGAGAGAGAGTCTGCGGAACAACAAGCCATCGCTAGAGAGCGTAATGCACAAGCAAGCTCATTTGCTATGCGCCAAGAAGCTGATGCAAAATTGTATGCTGCACAGAAAGAAGCTGAAGCTAATGCAATATTGCAACGTACTATTACCCGTGAAATGATCAATTGGAAACAGTTAGAGATTGAACAAATTAAAGCACACAAATATAAAGGTGAGGTACCTAATATTGTTGTTGGTGCAGATTACGATGGTAAAATGATTATGGATATGCGTAATAGCCAGTAATATTAATTAAAATAATTACTGTATTTAAAGCTCGTTCTATTAAGCTTGAAGTGACACACACAAAGTTGTGTACTGTTAGTCAGCGGGTTGTATGGCCTGATTTCGATATTCAACCGGAATCAGGCCATTTAATTTATAGAATGGTACACCCAATTTTTCTATAAATTAATCGCAAGATGGTTTACCGGTACGATGATTCAACGCGCCGTTATCAATAAGGAATTTTTGCATTTCTGGAAGATTATTCTTACATGCATAAGTTAATGCACTTTGGTCATAAGAAAACATGGTCACATCATCAGTCGTTGTACTTCGGTTAATATCTGCACCTTGCGATAATAAGTATTTAACCGTTTCCATTCTATTATTACTCGCAGCTATCATGATTAATGTTTCACCATCACTTTCAATTTGTTGATTATTCAAATCTACTTCATTTTTCATTAGCTGATGGACTTTTTTTACAACATTGACATTATTACCAAGTACTGCTGATTTTAGTACGTTATATACGTCACCTGTATCGGTAGCCCAAAGATTTGCATTTTGCGATATAAGATAATCAACCATTGCTTCATCGCCAATAAAAGCAGCCCATCCCAGAGCCGTTTGGTCTAAGCTACCTGTGTCTTTGGCTTCTATATCTTGCCCCTCAGTAACCATTTGTTTTACTTTATCTAAATCTCCCTGCTTTACGGCATCAAACCATTCGGAATCGGCGCCTTCGCTAGGATTTTCATAGAAGACTCTCCAAGGTAAGCGTTCTTTATTCGCGAGTTCAAGCATCGTGGCGTAATCTGTTTTGAACTGCCTATATTTTAAAGGATTATTATTATTAATAACTTGGGCTTGAGATACTGCCCCAAAAGTAATTAATGAAAAAGCAAATATAAATTTTTTAATATACATATTGAAGCCTTATTAATATTTGGTTATGTATTAGTATTGAAAAATAAACGATACAAAGCAATACAAATCATACTCATTATACTTTTATGTGGTTATTCTGGTTTATTTGAATATATTAATTTGTATCTTGATCTCAAGGAACGATGACATAATCTGGATCTGCGATAGCAAATAACCCATTTTTTCTAACTCAGGTGGATATATCTACTAGGGATTAATTTCTTGTTTTATTTATTTTGCGAGCACTATTAGCGCGAAGTATTTTGTGAACTTATAGTCTAATATAATCGTGCGAAACGCCTTAAAGAGTTAGAACTACTAATAGGATTGGTCATGATTGCGGTAAGCGCTTGTTTATTAGGGTATTGTGTAAGATATGATGGGAAGCATCAATTATATACCCCTTTGAAAAAACTCTATGAGGATGGTCTGGTCATCAGTATTTGCCCTGAAGTTTTTGGTGGGTTACCAACACCAAGAGCATCGGCAGAAATAATAGGGGGAAATGGTGATGATGTACTCGCTGGTCGAGCTAGTGTGGTCGGTAGCGATAATGTCGATGTCACGCAGGAGTTTATTCGCGGTGCGCATATTGCATTAGAAAAAATCCAACTAATGAATGTGCGATTAGTTGTACTTAAAAGCAATAGCCCCTCGTGCGGTAGTCAGCATATCTATAGTGGCCAGTTTGATGGTAATTTAAAAGTTGGCATGGGTGTTTGTGCCGCACTATTTAAACGGCATAATATTGATATATTGGATGAAAACTCACCTGATTTAATCATGAAAATTAACGGTTATTTAGAAATATTGTAATGAAAATATCTATAGATAATCAACTTAGGGTTAATTTAGGGGAGTACTGCATTAGTGAGTTTGTGCTTTATTGTTAGCTAATTGGGTGTCGTATTATGATACCTAATTGCTGTTATTATCTGAAATTTAGTAAAAAAATAGTACTGCCTAGATAATTGTATTGTTCTTGTGCTATATCATTAGTAAATAAACTTTATGAGCTAATGCAATGTTCAATATTTCTGAGTTGATCAATGACTCTCCAATCGATTCCATTCTTTTATTTGTGATCACATTTATCTTGTTAGTTATTTCCGCTTATGTCGGTAAATATATTTTCAAGCGTAAATCAGCCCACGAAGAAGCGACAGATGATGAAGCTAAAATTATTTTAGGGGCGATTTTATCTTTATTGGGTTTATTGATAGGGTTTGTTTTATCAATTTCGATTAATGGTTATAACAACCGCCAACAAACAGAAGAAAATGAAGCTATTGCTATTGGTACAGCATACCAGCGAGCACAGCTATTGAGTACAGATGATAGAAGTAAAGCCTCACAGCTTATTCAACAATATTTGGAAGCTCGGATTGAGTTTTTTAAGTCGGGTATCAGTGACGAAAATAACCAATGGCGGATGACTTCTTTGGAGAAGCAAAGCCAGTTGTGGGAAATAGCAGTAAAGGAAGCCAGCCAAACACCAAACCCGATTGTGGCTTCTGTATTAAGTGCATTTAGTGACCTTTATCTTTCTCAACAAAAGACGATGGCAAGTTGGCGACACCAAATTCCAAATGCCACTTGGTTTTTACTGATCTTTTTTGCTATCTGTTCAAATATCCTTATTGGCTACAATATACGCGGAACAAAAGGGAAAAATTGGTTGATACTCATATTGCCTTCATTAACCACGTTGGCTCTATTTATGATTGCTGAAATTGATGTTCCTGGTGAAGGTATGATCCATGTGACACCGGATGATTTGATTTTATTACAGGAATTCTTATTTAGGGATGCTGCTTGGTTGGGAAAGTAGGGTAGCTGTAAAAAACTCCCCGCTAGCAAATTTGCCATGGGGAGTTCTGTTTTAGCGGACGATAATACCTAATAGAATTCCGATTGCGCCAAAGTCAGCGTCACTGAATGTAGTATTAGCAATACCAATATCCCCAAGAACAGGTAACAGGAATACGGGTAGGAAGGTAATCAATAGTCCTTGAGCGAATGCACCCAAGATAGCGCCACGACGACCGCCTGTTGCATTACCAAATACACCAGCAGCTGCACCTACGAAGAAATGAGGGACAACGCCTGGAATAATAACTGTCATATTTAATGCATATAGAACGAACATTCCCAAAACACCTGCAGCAAAACTACTTAAAAAGCCGACTAATACTGCGTTTGGTGCATATGGGAAGACCACTGGGCAGTCTAAAGCAGGTTTTGCGTTAGGGACTAATTTGTCAGAAATACCTTTAAATGCCGGGACGATTTCTGCAATAACCATACGCACACCTTGCAGGATAATATATACGCCCGCAGCAAATGTAATAGATTGCATTAATGAGAACATGAACCAATTCTTACCACCACTGACTTCGCGAACGAAATCACCGCCTGCGAATAAGCATGTAATGATAAAAATAATGAACATGGTGAAAGAGATAGCGACAGGTGTATCTCTTAAAAATAGTAAGCTTTTCGGGACATTCATATCTTCTGTTGAATGTTCTTTATTACCGAATTTGCTTCCAATGAACCCTGCTAGGACATAAGAAATCGTTGAGAAATGGCCAATCGCAACATCATCTGAACCCGTCACTTTTTTCATGTAAGGGTGGGCAATTGCTGGGAAAAAGACCATACAAAAACCAACAATCAGTGAGCCAACAGTGACTAATAGTGTACCTTCCATTCCCGCAGTAGCTAAGATGACCGCAATCATCATGGACATGAATAAGGTATGATGCCCTGTGAGGAAAATAAATTTCCAAGGCGTTAAGCGAGCAATCAAGATATTGATTAGCATCGCAAAGAACATGATCATGGCCATTTCACGACCGAAGCTTTTTTGTGCAATAGAAACAATAGCTTCGTTATTTGGTACCACACCATTAATACCAAAAGCATGTTGGAAAATAGCTGAAAAATCACCTAGCGAGCTGACAACTAATCCAGCACCAGCACCTAAGATCACAAAACCCATGATGGTTTTGATGGTGCCTTTAATACATTCAGTTACTGGTTTTTTCTGCGCGATCAAACCAATAAGTGCGATTAAACCCACAAGAATGGCTGGCTCAGATAAAACATCCTGCATCAGAAAACGAAAAAATGACATAGTGCCTCCGCTTACATTGCACCAAGTTTTTGTAAAGCAACAGTCAGGCGTTCTTTCATTGCTACTTTATCAATCATATTTTCGAGAGCAACGATTTCGCCACCAACTTGTTGTGCAACTAATTGTTCTGCAATATCGCTTGTCCCAACAAAGATGTCACTCACAGTGCCTTTTGCAGATCCTAAATCGACATGGTCAACATCAGCGTTAACTTGCAAGTCTTTCAAGATATTTTTGATGCTCATTTCCATCATCAGACTGGTACCTAAACCATTCCCACAAACAACAGTAATTTTCATAATGTTTACCTTAATATTGAGTTTATTCGTATTTAGCGATGATTTTTAGAATGTCATCGACGTTTTCTGATTGCATGATGTTATCTACATCTTCTTGATTATCAAATAGTTCAGCTAATTTTGCGATAGCACCAATATGGCTATTGCTATCAGTTGCTGCCAATACAATTAATAATCTGATTGGGTCATTGCCTTCGGAACCAAACTCAACGCCTTGCTTAATAACGGTTAGTCCAAGAGATAGTTGGTTTACTCCGTCTTCTGGGCGTGCGTGAGGCATGGCAATACCAGGGCCTAATACATAGTAAGGGCCAATTTTTTCGTGTGATTGAATTATTGCATCAATATATCTCGGTTCGATGAATTTATTATTAATTAATGGATTACAGGCGATTTTTATCGCTTCTTGCCAATTACTGGCACTGTCGACGACTTGAATGACGTTAGGGGTCAGTAATGTCGTTAGCATCGGGTTGCTCCTGGTAGAGTGAAATTATTATCTTTGTAATGGTTGAATGAATAGTAGTGCTCTATGGTAGCGCTATCTAGTTGAATATTTCATTTTCGTGATAGCGCTATCATTTTAAGAAAATATAGCGAACAAATATGAAATGAGTACACTTGTCGGCTGATTAACAAATTCAACCTGTGGTAAGTTAACCTGAGTTGGTGATCTTTACTGTTTCTTTAGATTTAAGCCAATCATATTGGCTATTTTTAGTGTATTAGTTTGAAAACACGAGAAAAAGTAAAAGTACAGGGTAAATGGCCACCAAAGATCTGAATATCTTAGGGTTAATAATAGTTTAGGCTAAGTAAAAGTATTACATGCAAAAAATACGAAAAAGAAAAAATACAGGGCGAGTCACATTGCAGGATGTCGCAAAATACGCAGGTGTTGGATCCATGACGGTATCTAGGGCTTTGCGTACACCTGAATTAGTATCCGATAAGTTACGTGAAAAAATTAATGCCGCAGTTGAAGAGCTTGGTTATATACCTAATTCAGCGGCAGGTATTTTAGCTTCAGGCCAAAGTCGTACTGTTGCTGTTTTAATTCCGTCTTTGCGTGATCATGCTAGTTCAGTTTTTCTGCAATCTTTACAAGAAGCGCTGAACAAAAATAGTTATCAAGTCGTTATTGGTAGCCATGATTACCAGCAAAAAAAAGAGTCTGAGGTCTTATCAACACTATTACAGAGCAACCCCGCAGCTTTGATTGTTTTTGGGGCGATAAACTCAGAAAGCGTTTCGAATTATTTGAAGAATTTAGATATTCCTGTAGTCAGTGTTGCGGGGGAATCTAATCATCCAGTCACGTTGAACATCAAAAGTAATGTTGGAGACGCGGTTAATTTTTTAACCAACTATATGTTACAAAAAGGGTATAAGAAGATAGGTTATATTGGTGCTCAAATGGACAGCAAAATGCAAAGTCAGCAACTAAGTGGCTGGAACCGAGCAATGCTGGCGTATAACCAAAGCGCAGACCAAAGTATTACAACTCCGTATGTTGCAACGATGGATTTTGGTCGCCAAGCAATTAGTGAGATGCTGACCCGCCAACCTGAGCTTGAAGCGGTGGTTTGTAGCCATGAAATGATCGCGCTTGGTGTCATTTTTGAGTGCCAAAGGCGTTTAATTCAGATACCTAAAATGCTAGCGATTGCCTGCGTCGAAGGCTCTTCAAATTGTGATCACATCCACCCATCACTGACTTCAGTACGAATTGATTACAGTAAAATGGCTAGAGAGACAGCGAAAAGATTACAAAAATGGCTTGCTGATGCCGATTGTGATTTCATTGAACGTAAAGAAGGGGTTGTTTTCCCCTATAAATTTGAAGCAAGGCAAAGTGCTTAAATTTAATTTATCGTTATTGATCACGTTTTTTTGAATATCTTGCTTGTCCTTAGTAAATAATGGTGCATTTGCTCACTATTTCGGGGGCTAAAAAGTGGTTTTTTTTTCTCTCGAAATAAGATTGTCGGCTTGGTCACTATATCTTTTTTATTCTCTGTTAATGTATGAAAACTGCAGGTAGATGAATTCGGTTCAGCTAGGATTTTATTGAATGCTTGCACTATTTTGCCGTATTAGATATTAACAGGGGAAAATTATGAAATTACTAAAAACAGCTATTTCTAGCGCAATTTTATTTTCTTGTGGTGCGATGGCTACGATGACGGGTTCTGAAATTCTGAAGGTACAGGATGGGGGAACACCGAATAAAGTTTACACTTCAGACAAACCAACCATTAAAGTAGCCACTTATAACATTGGTAAAAATGAGTTGGCATCAGATGTCAGTGACCTTGATGGGCTGAATAAAGCGATTGCAAAAATAGATGCAGATGTGATTGTTTTAACTGAAATTGATAACAAAACAGCTCGCAGTAAAAAAGTTCACCAGCTAGAAGAAATAGCTAAAGCCAATAAGATGGATTTTGCTTTTGGTAAGGCTCTGGATTTTGATGGTGGAGAGTACGGTGTGGGAATTTTATCAAAATATAAAATCGATAAATCTAAAGTGATTAATTTACCCTCAGGTGATGCAGAACAACGTGTTGTATTAATATCTCAGATATCAAAACCAGGCTTTGATGCGCCAATCATTGTAATGGGTACCCACCTTGATTGGCAGAAAGATCCAACCATTCGCATTGGGCAAGTGCGCCATATTTTAGATGCGAGTATTGGGGATACGGATACGGGATTTGATAATATTGCAGCTTCAATAAAAATATTAGCGGGAGATTTTAATTCAACAGCTAATGAACAGCCTATCCAAGAAATTCGTTATATGTGGAACCCAGTTGAGTTAAAAGGTGTTGATTATCGTAGTTGGCCTGCGATAAACCCAGCCATAGACATTGACCATATTTTTACATTTAAAGGCCAAGTTTGGGATGTGAAAAAAATGGAAATCCCAACGGATAGTAAAGAGTTTCAATGGTCCAATGTTAGTGACCACCTACCTATAATTGCTGAATTAGAGCTACAAGAGCAATAAACACTTAACAGAAAAATTTTCGATAAAAGGCCTCATTTAGTTTGTAGGCCTTTCCAATTGTAATGATAAGTTAATTGGCTAGTATTTTTTTCCTTTCAATATAGCGTTTTTCAGCTATGCCTAAATAATACTCAACTGTTGAGTATATCTGCTGCCGCTGCTCAGTTAATTGTTGTGATGTATCTAATGTTGCACTCGTCTGCTGTTTAAATACGGTAAGGAATTTTTGAATGCTATCGAAATGACCGACGATATTAGCATAGTAAAATTGATATACATAAGACTCTTGAGAGTGGCTTAGCTCTGTGTTGTTTTTGATGTTATTAGTTGCAAGTAATAGTAATTGAATATTTGTCATGGTTTACCCTTTTCTTTGGAAAGCAATGCTACATGAGATGGAAAAAATATTTTGTCAAATTTAGCCGGATAATTTTATGTATTGGCTAAAAGAAGCAATTCTTTCTAGGAATATTCTGTAATTTGATTTGGTTGGATATATCAAAAATTGGGAAAAAGTAGGTATATATAAGAGTCTAATGGTAAATTACTATATAGATATCGTTAGAAATTCTTATGTTTTTTGGGTTCATTCATTATGATTAACTTTTTGATATCAAAAAATTAACATTTTAGCAATTGATTTGTTTGTTATTTTGTTTTTATTAATCAATTAGTTAAAATCTATTGCGCTTAAGGGAAAGCGGCAATTTGGCTAATTCATTCTAAAAAAAATGCAAGATAACGAGACGTTAAGAATAAAGATGGAAGATAATTTAAATCAATGTGAATATTTTCATTTGATTGAATTTAAAGTATTTTTTTTGTTTTTGGATGCGAGGGTAGGCCAAGGGGGACTTATTTGAAAATAACGAATAAATTATTAATTAATTCAAGTTTACGCTTATATTGAGTTAAATTACCTACCAAGTGAGTTAATTAATATTTCGACATAACTATTATTGAATTGAATTATTTTATTACATATTTCTGTTCATTTTTGTTAA